>NZ_PJLX01000017.1:0-115047 GCF_002843095.1 Pseudomonas sp. YY-1
AACGGTTCGATCCCGTTTAGCTCCACCAATCACACACAAGGCCAGCCTAGCGCTGGCCTTGTCGTTCGAAGGTTTCGTCCCCTTCGTCTAGTGGCCTAGGACACCGCCCTTTCACGGCGGTAACAGGGGTTCGAGTCCCCTAGGGGACGCCATTTTTCTTGCCGCATTTGCGGAACCCAGGGGCCACCTCTTCAGAGGTGGCCCCTTTTTGTTTTCGTCTCCTTAAATCCGGTGCTCGACCTGCGCTTCCGCAGGGCGGACCAATGGTCGTGCTGGTGGCTTGCAAATTAATATGATGATCGTAATATTGCATTCGTCATATAAAGGATAAGGCCATGATTGAGCGCAAGCGTGAAACCCGTCAACGCATCATCGCCGCAGCTGGCCGTGAACTCGCCGAGCGTGGGCCAGGCGACCCGGCTGTGGCCGAAGTGATGGCGGCAGCCGGGCTGACGGTGGGCGGTTTCTATGCGCATTTCGCCAGCAAGGACGCATTGATGCTCGAAGCCTTTCGCCAGCTGCTCGCTGTCAGGCGCGGGCGCGTTGTAGAGATCGATCAGCGCCTGAAGGGCCGGGAGCGTCGGGTGTTGCTGGCGGCGTTCTATCTGTCGCGCCGACATCGCGACGATGCTGACGAGCGCTGCCCGCTGCCAAGTTCGCTGGCGGAAATATCGCGTTTGCCAGAGGGCTTTCGTCAGGCCCTGGCCGAGCGCACCGAGTTGATGGTGGCGCATATGAGCGCCGCGCCGGAGGAGGCGGATGTAGCGCTGGCCGACCTGGCGCTGATGATCGGTGGTCTGGCACTGGCGCGGGCCTTGGGGCCAGGCGAGTTGTCCGACCGGGTGTTGCGTGCTGCCAAGGCAGCAGTTGTCTGAAATCGAGCGAAAAGGAGAGGGTGATGAACCAGATGACCTGGGTACGAGGTGTCAACGCAACGCTGGGCAGAGTCGCCCCGCAACTGATCGCCAGCCGTTTGCGTGAGCGCTTCATGACGCCACGCACGCAACCGCCGCGAGACTGGGAGTTGCCGCTGCTGGCCAGTGCCGAGCGCATCACCCTGCGCTTTGGCTTGTCGGCGCTGCGCTGGGGGAGTGGGCCGACCGTGCTGCTGATGCATGGCTGGGAAGGGCGGCCAACCCAGTTTGCGTTGTTGATCCGCGGTCTGGTCGACGCAGGCTATGGCGTCATCGCACTGGATGCGCCCGCCCATGGTCGATCGCCGGGGCGTGAGGCCAATGTGGTGTTGTTCGCACGTGCGTTGCTCGAGGCGGCCAGTGAGCTGCCGTCGCTACGCGCCGTGATCGGCCACTCGATGGGCGGCGCCAGCGCGCTGCTGGCCACGCAAATGGGCTTGCGCAGCGAGACCCTGGTGACCATCGCTGCGCCGAGTCGGATTCTCGGTCTGTTGCGTGGCTTTGCCCGGTTCATGGGGTTGCCTGCCGAAGCGCGTGCGCATTTCGTGCGGCAGGTGGAAAAGACTGCCGGTATCCCGGCTGCGCATCTCGATGTGCAGCGTTATCAGCTGGAACTGCCGGGCCTGATCGTGCATGCCGAGGACGATCCGGTGGTGCCGGTGGGCGAAGCCGATCTGATCCACAAGGCCTGGTTCGACAGTCAGCTGCTGCGTCTACCTGCGGGTGGGCATCAGCGCCTGTTGAGTGATCCGTTGCTTATGCAGGCCGTGCTCAAGCTGCTGGAGCAAGTGCCTCAGGCGTCGTTGAAGGCGTTGGCTTCGTAACTGACCACGCGGTTACGACCGCTTGCCTTGGCGCGATACAGGGCACGGTCTGCCAGTTCCAGCCATTGCTCACCGCAGCCGGGGTCACTCGGTACTCCGACGTGCAGGCCGATGCTCAGGCTCAGCGCTATCGACTGCTGTTGGTAGAGGCAGGGGTTCTGCGCGAGGTCTTCGCGCAATTGCTCGGCCAGGTCGAGTGCGCCGGTCAGATCCGTGTTGTCGAGCAGGGCGGCGAACTCTTCGCCGCCGAAGCGTGCCAGCAGATCGCTGCTGCGCAGGCGTTGCTGAATGCGCTGGGCCGCATGACGCAGGCAGGCATCGCCTGCCAGGTGGCCGTAGCGATCATTGACCTGCTTGAAGTGATCCAGATCCAGCATCAGGACTGCCAGTGACTGTCGGCTGCGCACGGCGCGGGCGCAGGCGCGCGCCAGTTCTTCGCTGAGAGTCTGGCGGTTGAACAGGCCGGTAAGCCCGTCGCGTCGGTTCAGTTCGGCCAGGCGCAGGTTGGCGTTGGACAACTGCTGCAGGGTGTCCTGCAAGGTCGCGGTGCGTTCCTGTACACGCTGCTCCAGGCTGTCGCTGATCTGCGTCTGTAGTTCCAGGTGTTTGGCCTGCTCGCTGCGCAGGCGGCGCTCCTGGTCGATCAACTTGGCTTGGGCCTGGCGTTCGGCTTGCTGCACCTGGCGGATGCGCGAGGCCAGGGCGATGGAGAACACCGTCATCTCGATCAGGCCGCCAATCTGCTGGGCATGTAGGGTCAGCAGCGAGTAGGGCAGCAGTCCGGTGCCGGTGAGGATGCTGGCAAGGCTGGCGGCGATCAGCACGAACCAGCCCAGGGCGAACAGGCGCGCGGCTGCGTAACCGCCGCGCCAGCGCAGCAGGGTAATGACGAAGGCGGCCAGTGCGCAGGCGGTCACCAGCACGAAGCTGCCGATCAGGGCGGGTGCATACGGGCCAAACAGCGCCATGCCCAGCACCAACCAGGCGCAGGCCTTGAGCGTATTGGCGACCCAGCGATAAGGTCTGGCGGCCTTGTCCAGATCCAGCACGCCGTAGGTGAATTGAATGCCGAACAATGTCGCCAGGGCGGAGCTGAGCGGGAAGCTCAGTTGATGCCAGGCCAGCGCGTTGGGCCACAACCATTGCAGGGCGAAGCCGAGCTGGATGAGCTGGTAGAGACTGAAGCTGGCGACGAACAGGCTGTACCAGAGGTAGTTGCGGTCGTGGGTGATGCAGAAAATGCTCAGGCTGTAGATCAGCATTGCCATCAGGGCGCCGAAGAACAGGCCCTGCAGCAACAGGCTACGCTGTTCCTGATGGTCGAAGGCATCGCGGGTCATCAGACTGGCGCTGAGGTTGGCCGAGCCGTCGGTTTGCATGCGCAGCCAAATGCGCTGGCGTTCGCCAGACGCTACGTGCAGAGGCAGTACCAGTTGGCGGTGCTCGACCCAGCGCCAGTCGAAGGGGCGCTGGTCGCCTGCGCGGTAGATGCGTTTGCCATCCAGGCCGTAGGCGTCCAGTTGATCCAGCAGTGGATTGCCGATCAGCAGCACCCAGCCCAGCGAGCGGCTGTGCGGGTTGTGTAAGTCCAGGCGTAGCCAGTAGGTGCTGCCGCTGTAGCCGAAGCTGGCATCGCGCCGCTCCACTGCTTGCCAGGCGGAGTCGGGCAGTGCACGCACATCGGTGATGTCGGCACGGCCATCCGGGTCTTCCCAGAGCGCCATGTAAGGCCCGGGCAATGTCTGCGTCTGACCAATCGGCAGCGGCAGGCTTTGCGCCCAGGTCAGTGCTGGCAGCAGCAGAAGCATCAATAGGCGCAGGGTGGCAGTCAATTGCTCGTTCTCGGGCTCTCGTGCGAGTGCGCTGCATTATGGCGCGCGATGATGGCACGATGAAAGCTCGGCGCTGCACGGAGAGGCCGTGCGGCGTATCATGCGGCACCTGATCGACTGGCCGCCGAGGAAGCAGGCAGCCGCATTCTGGAATCGGATCACCCGGCTTGCCGCATGCAGGCTGCATACCTGGAGGTAGAGTCATGAACTGGGAGTTGCCCGACCCCTTCGTCATCGATATCGAAGTGAGCGCAGACGACATCGACGGCCTCGGTCATGCCAACAACGCGGTGTACGTCAGTTGGCTGGAGCGTTGCGCCTGGCGGCACTCGCAGTTCCTTGGGCTGGACCTGGTTGAATACCGCCGCTTGGATCGCGCCATGGCTGTGGTGCGTCATGAGATTGACTACCTCGCCAGCGCCTACGAAGGGCAGCATCTGCAGATGGCGACCTGGATCGTCGAATCCGATCAGCGCCTGAAGATGGATCGACGTTTCCAGCTGGTGCGTCCAGAGGATGGCGTTACCTTGCTGCGCGCCAAGACCACCTTCGTCTGCATCGAACTGTCCAGTGGGCGCCCCAAGCGCATGCCGGCGGAGTTCGTCGAGGGCTATGGCAAGGCGCTGACGCCGCCTTATCCGCTTGAACTGTAAGACCGCTCAGTCGATCACTGGTGCGAGAAATACCTGTTCCGGTTCGACCATGACGGCGAACTGGCGGGTTTCACCGGGCAGCAGCAGTACCGATTGCGCGACATCCGGCCCGCGACCGGCGCAGTAGCCATCTGGCGACATGGCCACGGCGCCGCTCAGCTCGCCGCTGGGCAGGTCCAGGCTGGTGTGGTCGCCGGGGCCGAGTTTCGCCACCACCTGCTGATTGACGTAGAGCTCCACATCGCAGGCATTCGGCGCGTTGTTGTCACGGCTGAAGATCAGGCGCGTGGGCGCATCGGCAACCGGGTCTGCCGGCATGGGGACGATGCCGCTGGGCATCGCTTCATCAGCCTGTGCGGCCCAGCAGCAGATGCCCAGAGCGATCAGTGCGAGATAACGCATGGCGAGCCTCTCTGTTGGGTGGAATGTCAGTGTGGCCTATCTGATGCCGTAGATACGACACCTGTGGCCCTGCTGAGTGCGGTTTGAGCATCGTCTTTCGCCTTGTCTGAGCGTCGCTCGACGGCTTTTCATGCAGCCCCTAAACTGTGCGCCCCATTTTTCCGGACAACCACATGCAAATCGCCCTGGCGCCCATGGAGGGGCTGGTCGACGAGATTCTGCGCGACGTGCTGACCCGCATCGGCGGCATCGACTGGTGTGTCACCGAGTTCATTCGCGTCAGCGAACGGCTGTTGCCGGCTGCCACCTATCACAAGCTGGCGCCCGAGTTGTTCAATGGCTCGCGCACTCAGGCCGGCACACCTATGCGCGTGCAGTTTCTGGGGTCCGATCCGCAGTGCCTGGCGGACAACGCCGCCTTCGCCTGCACGCTCGGCGCGCCGGTGATCGACCTCAATTTCGGTTGCCCGGCCAAGACGGTGAACAAGTCGCGTGGCGGCGCGGTGCTGCTCAAGGAGCCGGAACTGTTGCATGCCATCGTCCGCGAAGTGCGGCGCACGGTGCCGGCCGAGATTCCGGTCACGGCGAAGATGCGCCTGGGCTTCGAAGGCAAGGAGGGCGCGTTGGACTGTGCGCGGGCGCTGGCCGAAGGCGGAGCGAGCCAGATCGTCGTGCATGCGCGCACCAAGGTCGAGGGCTACAAGCCGCCGGCGCACTGGGAGTGGGTGGCGCGTGTGCAGGAGGTGGTCGGCGTGCCGGTGTTCGCCAATGGCGAGGTGTGGACGCTGGACGACTGGCGCCGCTGCCGCGAAATCAGCGGCGTGGATGACATCATGCTGGGGCGAGGCCTGGTTTCTCGACCAGGGCTGGCGCGGCAGATCGCTGCCGTCAGGGCCGGCGAGGAGCCTGAAGAGATGAGCTGGGCCGAACTGCAGCCACTGCTGCTCGACTTCTGGCAACAGGCGCGCCGCAAGCTGGCGCCGCGTTATGCGCCAGGGCGCCTGAAGCAATGGCTGGCGATGCTCACGCGCACCTATCCAGAGGCTGTTGCGCTGTTCGCTGACGTTCGCCGCGAGCAGGATTGCGAGCGTATCGACCGGCTGCTTATGTCGACCGATTGAAGTCTATTAGTCTGGATGCAATTCACGGGAAGTGGGCGCCAGGCTGCGAATTTGAACTCTGGTTCGCTTGGCGTCCCCAGAGGTTGATTGAACAAACACCGTAGGAGCGAGCTCTGCTCGCGAACGCATTTTCGCGAGCAGAGCTCGCTCCTACAGCACTTCCCACGGTATGCCTTGAAATTCCTCTGACAGGCCTCAGATAAGTGACTGCGGGATGCCGAAGTCGGGTTCCGCGATATGACACTTGCTGAAATCTTCAGGAGATTACTCATGAGCAACGTACTGTCCCTGGCCCCTCTGTTCCGCCAGTCCGTCGGTTTCGACCGTTTCAATGATCTTTTCGAATCTGCCCTGCGCAGCAATGACGCTGGCAGCTCTTACCCGCCCTACAACGTCGAGAAGCATGGCGAGGACCACTACCGCATCGTGGTCGCGGCTGCCGGCTTCGAGGATGACGACCTGGAGTTGCAGGTCGAGCGGGGCGTGCTGACCGTGGTTGGCAACAAGCGTGATCGCAGCGCCGAGAGCGTCAGCTACCTGCATCAGGGTATCGCTCAGCGTGCCTTCAAACTGTCCTTCCGCCTGGCTGACCATATCGAGGTCAAGGGCGCCAACCTGGTCAATGGTCTGCTTCATGTTGAGCTGGAGCGTATCGTGCCGGAAGAAGCCAAGGCCAAGCGCATTCCTATCGGCCGCCAGCGTCCGGCGCTGGAAAACTGAGCTGCTAGCTGATCAAGAAGGCGCCCCATGGGGCGCCTTCTTCGTTTCAAGCGACAGGTAGGGTGTGCCGTGCGCCCCGAGGGCGCTACCAGGTTACGGCTGCTACCTTCCCAGCAGTTCGCAGAAGACTTCCTGCGGTAGCGGCTTGCTGAACAGATAACCCTGGTAGAGGTGGCAGCCTTGCGCTTGCAGGAAGTCGAGCTGGTCCTGCTGTTCGACGCCTTCGGCGATCAGTGCCAGGCCCAGGCTGCGGGCCATGGCGACGATGGCGCGGATGATCTCGGCATCGTTGGGATCGTGGGTGGCGTCACGCACGAAGGACTGATCGATCTTCAGCATGTCCACCGGCAGGCGCTTGAGATAGGTCAGCGAGCTGTAACCCGTGCCGAAGTCGTCCATGGCGAAGCTGACGCCGTGCTTTTTCAGGCGCAACATCTTGCCGACCGTGTCATCGATATTCTGAATGACGATGCCTTCGGTGATCTCCAGCTTGAGCATGGCGTTGGGCAGCTGGCTGTCGCGCAGGCAGTTGGCTACGCGCTCGACGAAGTCGTGCTGGCGGAACTGGCGGGGGCTGATGTTGACGCACAGGCTGAAACGCTCGCTGTCGACCAGGCCGTCAGCCAGCAGTTGGGCGCAGAAATGGCAGGCCTCGGCCAACACCCAGCCACCGACTTCGACGATCAATCCGCTTTCTTCCAGTACCTGGATGAAGTGTGCCGGCGATTGCGGCCCCAATTGCGGATGCTGCCAGCGCAGCAGGGCTTCGGCGCCGACTACCTTACCGTCACGGGCGTCGACCTGGGGTTGGAAGTGCAGTTCGAATTCGCCGCGAGCCAGCGCCAGGCGCAGATCATTCTCCAGGCGCAGGCGAGCACTGGCAGCATCCTCCATAGTGGTACGAAACAGCTGGATGGCGTTACGCCCGGAGTCCTTGGCGCGATAGAGGGCGATATCGGCGCGTTTTAGCAGATCCGCCGGGGTATTGCCGTGATCGGGAATCAGGGCGACGCCGATGCTCGGGGTCACCTGTAGGCGGTGGCCGTCCAGCAGCATCGGTTCGGCCAGTAGCTGGCGCAGCTTGTCGGCGACCTGGCGAACGTGGCGGGTGACCTCCGAGCGCTTGCCCTCCAGACCGGAGAGCAGCACCACGAATTCGTCGCCGCCGAGGCGGGCCACGGTGTCCTCCAGACGCACGCTGGCTTCCAGACGCGCGGTGATCAGACGCAGTACCGAGTCGCCGACGGGATGGCCGAGCGAGTCGTTGATGTGCTTGAAGTGGTCGAGGTCGAGAAACAGCAGGGCGCCGCGCAGTTCATGGCGCTTGAGCAGGGCGATCTGCTGAGTGAGGCGATCCATCAGCAGGGCGCGGTTGGGCAGATTGGTCAGCGCATCGTGATAGGCCAGGTGCTGGACCTGCGCCTGGGCCTGCTTCAGTTCACTGATGTCGCGCGCGGTGAGCAGCAGGCAGGGTACACCATTGAGCTCGATGGGTTGCACGGACACGTCGACCAGGCGTAATTCGCCGTCGCGGTGGCGGCCATGCATTTCCATATGCAGCACCTGGCCGTGCTGGGTCAGGTGCTCGATCATGCGCACGCGCTCTTCGGGGTAGGCCCAGATGTCCAGCTCGAAGGCCGTGCGACCGACTACTTCATCCGGCAGATAGCCGGTGATGCGGGTGAAGCCTTCGTTGACCTCGATATAGCGCCCGCTGTCACGTTCGGTGATGGTGATGGCGTCCGGGCTGGAGTGGAAGGCCTTGGCAAACTTCTCTTCCGAGGCTTGCAGGCGCTGCTCGCGCAGCAGCCGCTCGCTGATGTCGACCAAGGTACCGACCATGCGTTGTGGTTGACCGGCATCGTCGAGCTGCAGCTTGGCGGTGCTTTCGAGAAAACGCAGGCCGCCATTGTCCAGCTGTATGCGATAAGTGACCTGATAGTGACTGCGGCGCTCCTCGACCAGGCGCTGGTAACTCTGGCGCAGGCTGTGTCGATCTTCCATCGGCACCTGGCGGAAGAAGTCGAGGAAGGCGCCTTCGAACGGTCGTGACTCCAGGCCCTGCAGTTGCGATGCTCGGGCGCTGGCGAACAGTCGACTGCTGGGAATGTGCCAGTCCCAGGTGCCCAGGTCGGCCGAGTCCAGCGCCAGGCGCAAGCGTTGCTTGCTTTCGCTGAGCGCCTGCTCCTGCGCGCGTTGCTCGGTGATGTTGCGCACGGTGAGGACCAGGCAAGTGGTGCCGTTCAGCTCGATTTCGCCGCCGAACAGCAAGTTGCTGGTGACGCTACCGTCGCGGCTGAACAGCCGTACCTCCAGGTTGTTCAGGCGCCCGGCTTGTACCGCGTCGAGCATACGTTGACGGTCGCTGGGGTCCGCCCATATGCCTAGCTCCAGTGAGGTGTGGCCTACGGCTTCGGCGCTGCGCCAACCAAATTGCTGCTCGAAACTCGGGTTGACCTCGATGAAGCGGCCGCTGGCCCGGTCGGTGATGGCCACCGCATCGGGGGTGTGCATGAAGGCCTTGGCGAACTTTTCCTCGCTGGCGCGCAGTGCATTTTCTGCGCGCTTGCGTTCGCTGGTATCGAGGAAGGTGCAGAGCATCAGGCGTTCGCCCTGCAACTCGATGTACTGGCTCGATAGAACACCGTCGAGAATCGCACTGCTGCGTGTGCGCAGCTGGACTTCCTGGATCACCGGTTCCCGGCTTTGCGGGGCCTGCTGGCGCAGCTGATCGCGCTGGCTGGCGTGGACCCAGAGGTTCAGGTCGTGGGTGTGGCGGCCGAGAATTTCGCTGGCCGTCCAGCCGAAGGCTTGGGTGAAGTGCTGGTTGATCTCGATGATCGCGCTGTCGTCGTAGCGCACCAGCATCATGATGTCGGGACTCAGACGGAACAGGCTGGCGAAGCGCTCCTCGGACGCACGCAGGGCCTCGGCGCGCTCTTGCTGGGCGCTGATGTCGCGGATCACTCCGAACATGCGCGGGCGGCCGTCGGCCTCGTACTGCAGGCTGCCGGTAATCTCCAGCCAGTGCAGGCTGCCGTCCGGCCAGCGGATACGATGGCGCAAGGCATTGGCGATCTGCTCGCCTTTGAGGATGGCGTTGAATTTCGCCAAGACCTCGGCGCGCTCCTCTTCAGGGATCAGTTCGATGTAATGCAGCTCGCGCGTTACCGGGCGATTGGGGTCGAGGCCGAACAGGGCCTGGGCGCCGCGCGACCAGTTGACCTGGCCACTGCGAATGTCCCAATACCAGGTGCCGAGATGGGCGCCGTTCAGCGCGGCAAGCAAACGCGGCGCGTCTTGCCAGGTTTGCTCGAATTCGGCGGGATCCATCGCCGGTATATGTGGCAGGGGCGGGGTCTGGTCAGTCGATCTGGCCATGGCCGTACCTTCCTCTGGAGTGCGCGATGCGCGGGGCGGGCGTTAAAGGCATGTAGATATGTTTTTGTCGTTATGTCGCCACGTTAGTCTCAGTTCGGATGCCTATGCAAGATCATCGCGCTGGCTGTCGAGCAGATCCATGAATGCCCGTGCGGCATTCGACAGGGTGCGCTCGGTATGCAGGATGTAGCCTAACTGGCGGGTCAACTGGATGCCCGGTATCGGCAGGCGCGCGACCTGCTCGTCGAGCATGGTGCGCGGCAGCACGCTCCAGGCCAGGCCAATGGAGACCATCATCTTGATGGTCTCCAGGTAATTGGTGCTCATGGCGATATTGGGCGTCAGGCCCTGAGCCTCGAACAGGCGCTGCACGATGTGATGAGTGAAAGTGTTGCCGCCGGGGAAAACGGCAGGGTGCTGTGCAACGTCGGCCAGGTTGATCGCCTGGCTGCGCGCCAAGGGGTGTTCCGGCGCGGCGACGAAGTCCAGTGGGTCGTCCCACACCGGTACGGCGCGGATCGGCTCGCGGGTTTCCGGAGCGAGGGTGATCACTGCCAGTTCGGCGCGACCATGCAGCACTTCTTCATAGGCCACTTCCGAATCCAGGAACTGGATGTCCAGCGCCACCTGCGGGTGGGCGCGAGTGAAGGCGCGTAGCAGGGCGGGCAGGCGATGCAAGCCGATGTGGTGGCTGGTGGCCAGGGTAAGACGGCCGCTGACTTCACCGGACAGGTTGGTTAGCGCGCGACGGGTATCGTCCAGCACGTTGAGAATCTGGTAGGCGCGCGGCAGCAGAGCGCGGCCGGCCTGGGTCAGGCCAATCTCGCGGCCGAGGCGGTCGAACAGGCGTACGCCCAACTGTTGTTCCAGGCCGGCGATGCGTTTGCTCACGGCGGGTTGTGTCAGGTGCAGGCGCTCGCCTGCTTCGGAAAAACTGCCCGTCTCGGCGATGGCGATGAAGGCGTTGAGGTTGGCCAGATCCATGGAGCGCTCCGGGTAAATAATGATGCCCTGAGCATACATTCCTCTACGGAATCCTTTGAATAAAAAATATGAATTTGAGTTATTTCGTGCCTGGCCATAGCATTCTCCCCATAAGCCGAAGGGCCATTTTCGCCCAGGCATAGAAAGGTGCACTTCTGACGCCGGGCGGTGATAACGCAGGCAGTTTCCGGATGTGCTCAAAAGGCGCTGATGAGGTAAGGCTGATGACTGGCAAGACGCTCTACGACAAGCTTTGGGAAATGCACGAAGTGAAACGTCGCGATGACGGTTCCTCGTTGATCTACATCGATCGTCACATCCTCCATGAAGTGACCTCGCCGCAGGCCTTTGAAGGTCTGCGCCTGGCCGGGCGCAAGCCGTGGCGCATCGACGCCAACATCGCCACGCCGGATCACAACGTGCCGACCACCAAGGCCGAGCGTCAGGGTGGCCTCGAAGCCATCGCCGACGAGGTCTCGCGTATCCAGGTACAGACCCTGGACGAGAACTGCGATGACTTCGGCATCCTCGAATTCAAGATGAACGACGTGCGTCAGGGCATCGTCCACGTGGTCGGCCCGGAGCAGGGCGCTACCTTGCCGGGCATGACCGTGGTCTGCGGCGACTCGCACACCTCGACCCATGGCGCCTTCGGTGCACTGGCCCACGGCATCGGTACCTCGGAAGTCGAGCACGTGCTCGCGACCCAGTGCCTGGTGGCCAAGAAGATGAAGAATATGCAGGTGCGCGTTGAAGGCAAATTGCCGTTCGGCGTCACTGCCAAGGACATCGTGCTGGCCGTGATCGGCAAGATCGGCACCGCTGGCGGTAACGGCCATGCGCTGGAATTCGCCGGTAGCGCGATCCGTGATCTGTCGCTGGAAGGGCGCATGACCATCTGCAACATGTCCATCGAAGCCGGTGCTCGTGTCGGCCTGGTGGCGGTGGACGAGAAGACCATTGCCTACGTCAAGGATCGTCCGTTCGCGCCCAAGGGCAGCGACTGGGACAAGGCCGTGGCGCAGTGGCAGAACCTGGTGTCCGACGCCGATGCGGTGTTCGACACCGTGGTCGAGCTGAAAGCCGAAGACATCAAGCCGCAGGTCAGCTGGGGTACTTCGCCGGAAATGGTGCTGGCCGTCGACCAGAACGTGCCGGACCCGGCCGTCGAAGCCGACCCGGTGAAGAAGGATTCGATCACCCGTGCGCTGAAGTACATGGGCCTGGCTGCCAATCAGCCGATCACCGATATCCAGCTGGACCGCGTATTCATCGGCTCCTGCACCAACTCGCGCATCGAAGACCTGCGCGCCGCTGCAGAGGTAGCCAAGGGCCGCAAGGTCGCCGCCACCGTCAAACAGGCGCTGGTGGTGCCGGGCTCCGGTCTGGTCAAGGCGCAAGCCGAGGCGGAAGGCCTGGACAAGATCTTCATCGAAGCCGGTTTCGAATGGCGCGAGCCGGGCTGCTCCATGTGCCTGGCGATGAACCCGGACAAACTGGGCAGCGGCGAGCATTGTGCCTCCACCTCCAACCGTAACTTCGAAGGCCGTCAGGGCGCTGGTGGTCGTACCCACCTGGTCAGCCCGGCCATGGCTGCCGCTGCCGCAGTGACCGGCCGCTTTATCGACGTTCGTGAATTGATCCAGGCCTGAGGAGACCGCACATGAAAGCTTTCACCCAACACACCGGCCTGGTCTGCCCGCTCGATCGCGCCAACGTCGACACCGACCAGATCATTCCCAAGCAGTTCCTGAAGTCGATCAAGCGCACCGGCTTCGGCCCCAACCTGTTCGACGAGTGGCGTTACCTGGATGTCGGTCAGCCGAATCAGGACAACTCCAAGCGCCCGGTCAACAAGGATTTCGTGCTCAACTTCCCGCGTTACCAGGGCGCCAGTGTGCTGCTGGCTCGCGAGAACTTCGGCTGCGGCTCTTCGCGTGAGCACGCACCCTGGGCGCTGGACGAGTACGGTTTCCGCACCGTGATCGCGCCGAGCTTCGCTGACATCTTCTTCAACAACAGCTTCAAGAACGGTCTGCTGCCGATCATCCTCAAGGATGAAGAGGTCGATGCGCTGTTCGAGCAGGCCGAGGCCACCGAAGGGTATCAACTGACCGTCGACCTCGAAGCGCAGACCGTGACCCGTCCCGATGGCGTGCAGTACAGCTTCGAAGTCGACGCCTTCCGCAAGCACTGCCTGCTCAATGGCCTGGACGACATCGGTCTGACTCTGCAGGATCAGGAAGCGATCAAGGCGTTCGAGGTCGGTTATCAGCAGAGCAGCCCCTGGCTGTTCGGCGCGATCAAGTAAGGCGTTCGATAGGGTGCGCTGTGCGCGCCTGATTTAAGACTATTTAAGTGGTGCGCACGGCGCACCCGACGGTTCGAAGAGGATGCGATGAGCAAGCAGATTCTGGTTCTCCCAGGTGATGGTATTGGCCCGGAAATCATGGCCGAGGCGGTCAAGGTGCTGAACCTGGCCAACGACAAGTACGCCCTGGGTTTCGAGCTGAGTTTCGATGATCTGGGTGGCGCTGCTATCGACCGTTATGGCGTGCCGCTGGCCGACGAGACCCTGGCGCGCGCCAAGGCCGCCGATGCCGTGCTGCTCGGCGCCGTTGGCGGGCCGAAGTGGGACACCATCGACCCGGCCATCCGCCCGGAGCGCGGCCTGCTGAAGATCCGTTCGCAACTGGGCCTGTTCGGCAACCTGCGTCCGGCCATCCTTTATCCGCAACTGGCCGAGGCTTCCAGCCTCAAGCCGGAAGTGGTCGCTGGTCTGGATATCCTCATCGTGCGTGAGCTGACCGGCGGCATCTACTTCGGTCAGCCGCGCGAGAGCAAGGTGCTGGAAAACGGCGAGCGCATGGCCTACGACACGCTGCCGTACAGCGAGAGCGAAATCCGTCGTATCGCCAAGGTCGGTTTCGACATGGCGCGCGTACGCGGCAAGAAACTGTGCTCGGTGGACAAGGCCAACGTCCTGGCGTCCAGCCAGCTGTGGCGCGCCGTGGTCGAGGAAGTGGCCAAGGACTACCCGGACGTCGAACTGAGCCACATGTACGTCGACAACGCCGCGATGCAACTGGTGCGTGCGCCCAAGCAATTCGACGTGATGGTCACCGACAACATGTTTGGTGACATTTTGTCTGACGAAGCTTCGATGCTGACCGGTTCCATTGGCATGCTGCCGTCGGCATCCTTGGACGCCAACAACAAGGGCATGTACGAGCCGTGCCATGGCTCCGCGCCGGACATCGCCGGCAAGGGCATCGCCAACCCGCTGGCCACCATTCTCTCGGTGTCCATGATGCTGCGTTACAGCTTCGGCCAGGTCGCAGCTGCCGATGCCATCGAGAAAGCAGTGAGCCTGGTGCTGGATCAGGGCCTGCGCACCGGTGATATCTGGTCCGAGGGCAAGACCAAGGTCGGTACCGCTGCGATGGGTGATGCAGTAGTCGAAGCGCTGCGTAGTCTGTAATCTTCCCAGCCCCGCCGGGGTGGTTCCGGCGGGCTGTTTATATAGGTGTAGTCGTTATGAAACGTGTAGGTCTGATCGGTTGGCGTGGCATGGTCGGTTCCGTGCTCATGCAGCGCATGCTGGAAGAGCGGGACTTCGACCTGATCGAGCCGGTGTTCTTCACCACTTCCAATGTCGGTGGCCAAGGCCCTGCCATTGGCAAGGACATCGCCGCGCTGAAAGATGCCTACAGCATTGACGACCTCAAGGGCCTGGACGTGATCCTGACCTGCCAGGGCGGCGACTACACCAGTGAAGTCTTCCCCAAGCTGCGTGAAGCCGGCTGGCAGGGCTACTGGATCGATGCAGCCTCCAGTCTGCGCATGGATGATGAGTCGGTGATCGTGCTCGATCCGGTCAACCGCAAGGTGATCGACCAGGCGCTGGACGCCGGCACCAAGAACTACATCGGCGGCAACTGCACCGTCAGCCTGATGCTGATGGCGCTCGGCGGTCTGTACGAGGCTGGTCTGGTGGAGTGGATGAGTGCCATGACCTACCAGGCCGCCTCCGGTGCTGGCGCGCAGAACATGCGCGAGCTGATCAAGCAGATGGGCGCGATCAATGGCGCTGTCGCCGATGATCTGGCTGATCCGGCCAGCGCCATTCTCGACATCGACCGCAAGGTCGCCGAGGCCATGCGTGGCGAAGGCTTCCCGGTCGACAACTTCGGCGTGCCGCTGGCTGGCAGCCTGATCCCCTACATCGACAAGGAACTGCCGAACGGGCAGAGCCGTGAAGAGTGGAAGGCTCAGGCCGAGACCAACAAGATTCTCGGTCGCTTCAAGAACCCGATCCCGGTAGATGGCATTTGCGTGCGCATCGGCGCCATGCGCTGCCACAGCCAGGCGCTGACCATCAAGCTGAACAAGGATGTGCCGATGGCTGACATCGAAGGCCTGATCAGCCAGCACAATCCCTGGGTCAAGCTGGTGCCGAACCACCGCGAAGATTCCATCCGTGACCTCGGCCCGACTGCCGTGACCGGCACCCTCAGCGTTCCGGTCGGACGTCTGCGTAAACTCAACATGGGTTCGCAGTTCCTGGGCGCGTTCACTGTGGGTGACCAGTTGCTGTGGGGCGCTGCTGAGCCGCTGCGTCGCATGCTGCGGATCCTCCTGGAGCGCTAAGCGCCCGGCGGGAAATCCGGAGTCAAACAAAGCCCTTCTGTTTCGGCAGAGGGGCTTTGTCTTTTCAGGGCTGAGCAAGTCGATTGCCTGGGCGATGGGGCGCAGTTACAGTGCCGCTCCCTCTGCGTCTTAGGTCAGCTCATGAGTCAGTCCATCAATATCGCCGTGATCGGCGCCACCAGCAACGTCGGCGAAGCGCTGGTCGAATTGCTCGAAGAGCGTGAGTTCCCGGTGAAGGACCTGCATCTGCTGGCCAGCAGTGAATCGGCTGGGCAGAGTCTGTCTTTCCGTGGTCGGCAGGTGCGGGTCAGATCGCTCGATGCCTTCGATTTCACTCAGGTGCAACTGGCGTTCTTTGCCGCGGGGCCTGAAGTGACGCGCACCCATCGTGAGCGCGTGGTTGCCGCCGGTTGCTCGATCGTAGACCTGAGCGCCGCTTTGCCGCTTGCGCAAGCGCCATGCGTATTACCTGAACTTGGCGCCGCGGGCCTGCCAACATTGACCCGGCCTTGGTGCGTCAGTGCAGCGACGCCTTCTGCGGTTGCCTGCGCGCTGGTGCTGGCGGCGCTGAAGCCTGTACTGCAACCGCAGCAGCTGCAGGTGACTGCGATGCTGTCGATCTCCACCCTGGGGCGTAGCGGTGTGCAGGAGTTGGCGCGGCAGACCGCTGAGCTGCTCAACGCTCGCCCGCTGGAGCCCAAGACGGTGGATCGACAGATCGCGTTCAACCTGCTGGCCCAGGTTGGCGAAGTGGATGACCAGGGGCATGCTCAACTGGAGAAGCGTCTGGCCGCCGAGATTCAGCAATTGTTGAGTCTGCCTGGGCTTCCGGTGGCCGCGACCTGCGCCTTGGTGCCAGTGTTCTTTGGCGATAGTCTTGCGCTGGGCGTGTATGCTGATTCGGATATCGATATCAATGCCGTGCAGCAGTCGCTAGAGGTGGCGCAAGGCATCGAGTTGGTTGAAGCAGGCGACTACCCGACGGCAGTGGGCGATGCGGTGGGGCAGGATCAGGTCTATGTGGGGCGCGTCCGTCGTGGCGTGGACGATCCACGGCAACTCAATTTGTGGATTGCGTCTGATAATGTAAGAAAAGGCGCCGCCCTAAATGCTGTGCAGATAGCTGAGTTATTGATAAAACACTATCTGTAAAAGATACTTACCTAGAAATTTGAAGAATCTTTCTAGCTTGGCAATACTGGCTGAGTTGATTGCTGAATGGGGAGCCGCTCGTAGAGCGGAGGCAGGCAGCAGTTCTCAAGACCCTCTCGCATGCCGAGAAAAAAGATAAAACAAGGGATAACGCTATGGTTCGGGTTCGCAAACTGGTGCTGGCAATCGCAGCCGCTTCCGCGCTGTCTTCCGGTATGGCGCATGCGCTGGGGTTGGGTGAAGTTACCCTGCAATCCTCGCTGAATCAGCCGTTGGTAGCGGAAATCGAACTGTTGGAGGTGCGCGATCTTGCCTCCAATGAGGTGATTCCGAATCTCGCGTCCCCTGAAGAGTTCGTCAAGGCTGGTGTCGACCGCCAGTACTTCCTGACTGATCTCAAATTCACTCCCGTATTGAAGCCCAACGGCAAGAGCGTGATTCGCGTCACCTCGAGCAAGGTGGTGCGTGAGCCCTACCTCAACTTCCTGGTGGAAGTGCTTTGGCCGAATGGTCGGTTGCTGCGTGAGTACACGCTGCTGCTCGATCCGCCGCTTTACTCTCCGCAAACTACCGTAGCTGCTGCGCCGCAACTGCCCATCGCCGCGCCTGCACCGCGCCCGTCCGCGGCTCCTGCTCCTGCACCACGCAGCGCTGCACCCGCTCCGGCCCCGCGTCCCGCTGCGCCGGCGCCGGCGTCGCGCGCCATTGCCGGTAACGAATACAGAACCACTGCCAACGATACGCTCTGGGAAATCGCCCAGAGCGTCGGTGGTGGCTCTTCGGTCAACCAGACCATGCTGGCCATCCAGGATCTGAACCCTGATGCCTTCATCGGCGGCAACATCAACCGCATGAAGAGCGGCCAGGTGCTGCGCCTGCCGGACGAACAGCAGATTCGCAGTCGCAGCAATGCCGAAGCGGTCGCCCAGGTCGCCGAGCAGAATGCCGCCTGGCGTGAGGGTCGCGCTGTAGCCTCGCGTCAACTGGATGCCACTCGCCGTACCACTGCTGGCGCCGCACCTGCGACTGCAGAGGCGAGCGACAGCCTGAAGCTGGTTGCTGCGGAAGCAGGTCAGTCCACTCGCGGTAGCGATACGGGTTCGGCTGGTAGCAAGGCATTGGCCGACAAACTGGCAGTGACCCAGGAAAGTCTTGATTCGACCCGCCGTGAGAACGCCGAACTGCAGAGCCGTGTAGGTGATCTGCAAAGTCAGTTGGACAAGCTGCAGCGTTTGATGGAGTTGAAGGACAGTCAACTGGCCAAGTTGCAGGCTGAACTGTCGGCAGAGCCCGCAGCGCCTGCCCCTGATGCAGTGCAAGAGCCGCCTGCGGAAACTCCGGCAGCGGCGCCTGAAGCCGCGCCGCCTGCTGCGGAAGCGGCAACGCCGCCGACTACGCCGCCTGAGGAGGCGGCGCCTGACTACAACTATTCCGAGGAACCGGCTGCGCCTGTCGAGGACAGCGCAGCCGCAACCGAACAGCCGGCCACTGAGCCGGCTGCTGCCGTTGAGCCGGCCGCCCCGGCCAAACCTGTCGAAGCAGCCAAGCCTGAAGCGCCTGCACCGGCTCCAGCCCCAGCCCCAGCCCCGCAGAGCTTCATTGATGACCTGATGGCCAACCCGATGACGCTGGGCCTGGCGGGTGGTGGTGCGCTTCTGCTCCTGTTGGTTGGCCTCATGGCGCTGTCGCGCCGCAACGCTCAGAAAGAGTCCGAGCTGCAAGATGAACTGGCTGACGAACTGTCCCAGGATCAGGCGTTCGCCTCCGATCTGGACATGCCTGAAGACAGCTTCGCAGGTCTCGACGACGAGCCTGTCCAAGCAGCCCAAGCCGCTGGCGAGGAACGCGTGACGGCGCAGACCGGCGACGCACTGGGTGAAGCAGATATCTACATTGCATACGGGCGCTTCAACCAGGCGGCCGAGCTGCTGCAAAACGCGATCAACGACGAGCCGCATCGTGCTGATCTGCGTCTGAAACTGATGGAGGTCTACGCCGAGCTGGGTGACCGCGAAGGCTTTGCCCGTCAGGATAACGAGCTGCGCGAGATTGGCGGTGTTAATGCAGAAGCCGAGCAGCTGAAGTCCAAGTATCCGGCGATCGCTGCCTTTGCAGGAGCTGGTGCGGTGGCTGCGGCTGCCTCCGCCGATGACGACATGGGCGAATTCAGCCTGGATGACCTCAGCCTGGATGAGCCGGCTGCAGAGGCGCCTACCGCCACTGGTGGCGATCTGGATGATGCTTTCGACCTGAGCCTCGACGACCTGGAAGCTGATCTGGAGAGTGATGTTCAGTCCGCCCAGGCTGAGCAAGCGCCGTTGTCGCTGGACGATGATCTGGACTTCGGTCTGGTCGATGAGCCCGTCGCACCGGCTGCTTCTGCTGATGACGATCTGAGCTTCGATCTGGCCCTGGATGATGACAAGGTCGAACTGTCCCAGCCGGCCGACGATCTGTCCGCCTTCAGTCTGGACCTGGATGAGCCGGCTCCGGCTGCCAGCGACGAAGCTGACGATTTCCTGCTGAGCCTCGATGACGACGCGCCGCTGAGCCAGCCGGCCGATGACCTGTCCGATCTGAGTCTCGATCTGGCTGACGATAAGTCATCTGGTGAGCTTGATCTGCCGGCTGACTTCGATCTCTCGCTCGAAGACGAAACGCCGGCTCAGCCGACTGTTGCTCCCGATAGCTTCGCCGCGCAGCTGGACGAGGTAACCGCCGAGCTGGATCAGCTGTCGACTGATTTCGAGGAGCCACAAGCAGCTCCGCTGGCACCGGCCAGTAGCCTGTCCAGCGATCTGGATGGCGATGATGACTTCGACTTCCTGTCCGGGACCGATGAGACCGCGACCAAGCTGGATCTGGCTCGGGCTTACATCGATATGGGCGACACCGAAGGTGCGCGCGACATTCTTGATGAAGTAATTGCCGAAGGCAGTGATGCTCAGCAGCAAGAAGCTCGCGAGATGATTGCCAAGATGGTTTGATTGATACATGTCTGACGCAGTACCTGTAGCGGCCGCCGAAATGGCGGCCGCTGGCTTTTTCAGAATCGCCCTGGGCCTCGAATACAAGGGCGCGCGCTATCGTGGTTTTCAACGCCAGGGGCCCAAGGTTCCGACGATCCAGGAACACCTGGAAACGGCCTTGTCCAAGGTCGCTGGTGGTGCCCCAGTCAGCATTCTGTGCGCAGGGCGTACCGATGCCTCTGTGCATTCCAGTGGCCAGGTGGTGCACTTCGACACCACTGTCGAGCGCTCGCTGCATGCCTGGATCATGGGCGCCAACATGA
Organism: Pseudomonas sp. YY-1; assembly: GCF_002843095.1. NCBI lineage: Bacteria > Pseudomonadati > Pseudomonadota > Gammaproteobacteria > Pseudomonadales > Pseudomonadaceae > Pseudomonas > Pseudomonas sp. YY-1. The sequence continues at coordinate 19,926 of NZ_PJLX01000017.1, forward strand.
ACCTGCCCAATGACATCAGCGTGACCTGGGCGAAGGTGATGCCGGCACACTTTCATGCGCGCTTCTCGGCCATGGCGCGGCGCTACCGGTACGTGATCTACAACGATCCGATCCGCCCGGCGCACATGGCCGAGGAAGTTACCTGGAACCATCGGCCGCTGGATGTCGTACGCATGCGTGAGGCCGCTCGGGCGCTGGTCGGGACGCATGATTTCAGCGCCTTCCGGGCGATGCGTTGTCAGGCCAAATCACCAATCAAGACAGTGCATCACCTGCAACTGATCGAGCATGGCCGCTTCATCGTGCTGGATATCCGCGCCAATGCTTTTCTGCACCATATGGTGCGAAACATTGCTGGTGTGTTGATGACCATTGGTGCTGGCGAACGACCTCCAGAGTGGGCGCGCGAGGTACTCGAGCGCGGCGATCGACATAGCGGGGGAGTGACAGCGCATCCCTACGGCTTATATCTGATACAGGTCGATTACCCGGATGAGTTCGAATTGCCGCAACGCTATCTCGGGCCGCATTTTCTCTCCGGTCTGCCGGACGTGCGACAGCCATAACCCTTTGTTACCATCCGAGCCCGGATGGCGAGAGGTATGAACGTGACGGTCGTGCGCAGCAAGATTTGTGGTATCACCCGCATCGAGGATGCTCTGGCGGCGGTAGCGGCCGGAGCCGATGCCATCGGCCTGGTGTTCTACGGGAAAAGCCCGCGAGCAGTCGGTGTCGAGCAGGCCGCAGCTATCGTGCAGGCGTTACCGCCGTTCGTGACCACTGTCGGGCTGTTCGTCGACATGCCGCGCGACCAACTGCAGCAGTTGCTGCAGCGCCTGCCGCTGGATCTGCTGCAGTTTCATGGTGATGAATCGCCGGCTGACTGTGAGGGCCATGGTCGCCCCTACATCAAGGCGCTGCGGGTCCGCCCTGGTGAGGACGTGGCTGCAGCCATGGCGCCCTACAGTGGTGCGCGGGGTATTCTGTTGGATACCTTCGTCGAGGGCGTGCCAGGTGGTACGGGGGCTTCGTTCGATTGGTCGCTGGTGCCGGAAAATGCTGCCAAGCCAATCATCCTGGCCGGCGGCCTCGATGCGGGCAATGTTGCAGAGGCCATTCGCCAGGTTCGCCCCTACGCCGTGGATGTCAGTGGTGGGGTCGAGGCCAGTAAAGGCATAAAGGATGCAGGCAAGATTCACGCATTCGTACAGGCGGTGCGTGATGCTCGATGTGACGGCAATTGAGGCAGGGCCGTCAATTAGCCTGTCACGCCGCCATGGGCTCGTTTCGACGGGCGCTGGGTGCGGCAGAAAAGAATTGCTGGAGATGGGCGTTTCACGATGAGGCGTTCATCCGAACCAACGGTTATGGAGAAATGACAGCATGAGCAACTGGTTGGTAGACAAACTCATTCCCTCGATCATGCGTTCCGAGGTGAAGAAGAGCTCTGTGCCCGAGGGCCTGTGGCACAAATGTCCGTCCTGTGATGCCGTGCTCTACCGTCCCGAGCTGGAAAAGACACTCGATGTCTGCCCCAAGTGCAATCACCACATGCGTATCGGTGCTCGCGCACGCATCGACATTTTCCTCGATGCCGAAGGCCGCGAGGAGATCGGTGCTGATCTGGAACCGGTCGATCGCCTGAAATTCCGCGACAGCAAGAAGTACAAGGACCGTCTGGCCGGTGCGCAGAAGCAGACTGGCGAGAAGGATGCACTGATCTCCATGAGCGGCACCCTCGAAGGCATGCCGATCGCCGTTTGCGCGTTCGAGTTCTCCTTCATGGGCGGGTCGATGGGTGCCATCGTCGGCGAGCGTTTCGTTCAGGCGGCAAATGTCGCACTGGAAAAACGCTGCCCGCTGGTGTGCTTCTCTGCTTCCGGTGGTGCGCGCATGCAGGAAGCGCTGATCTCGCTGATGCAGATGGCCAAGACCTCGGCGGCTCTGGCGCGCTTGCGTGAAGAGGGCCTGCCGTTCATCTCCGTACTGACCGATCCGGTCTATGGCGGCGTCTCCGCCAGTTTGGCGATGCTTGGTGACGTCATCGTGGCCGAGCCGAAAGCGCTGATCGGTTTCGCCGGTCCACGCGTGATCGAGCAGACCGTACGCGAGAAATTGCCGGAAGGCTTCCAGCGTAGCGAGTTTCTCATCGAACATGGCGCCATCGACATGATCATTTCGCGCGACGAACTGCGTCCACGCCTGGCGCGTCTGCTTGCGCAAATGATGAATCGCCCATCTCCGGTTTCTCTGCCGGCCACTGCATGACCGAACGTAGCCTGGGCGAGTGGCTCGCCTACCTCGAGCAGTTGCATCCGTCGGCCATCGACATGGGTCTGGAGCGCTCGCGCGAGGTAGCGCAGCGGCTCGGTCTGGGCAAGCCAGCGCCATTGGTGGTTACCGTCACGGGCACCAATGGTAAGGGTTCTACCTGTGCCTTTCTCGCCAGTCTGCTCGCAGCTCAGGGGCAGCGCGTCGGTGTCTATAGTTCACCGCACCTGCTGCGTTACAACGAGCGTGTGCTTGTGCAGGGGCGAGAAGCCAGCGACGACGAGTTATGCCAGGCTTTTGCGGCGGTCGAAGCCGCGCGCGGCGAGATCTCCCTGACCTATTTCGAGATGGGCACGCTGGCCGCTTTCTGGTTGTTCGAGCGTGCTCAGCTGGATGCCGTGGTGCTTGAGGTCGGTCTCGGTGGGCGCCTGGATGCGGTGAATCTGGTCGATGCCGATCTGGCTCTGATCACCAGCATTGGTCTGGATCACGCTGACTGGCTGGGCGATACCCGCGAGTCGGTCGCCTTCGAAAAGGCCGGGATCATGCGCGCTGGTATGCCCGCGTTGTGCGGTGATCTCGACCCGCCGCAGCCCTTGCTGGAACAGGCGGTGACCCTGGACACGCCGTTGTTCCTGCGTGGTCGCGACTACGACCTCAGTGTGCAGGCGCAGGGCTGGTCCTGGTATGGCCTTGACGTCAAAGGCCAGGTACTGCGACTCGAACACCTGCCTCTTCTCGATCTGCCAATGGAAAACGCGGCGCTGGCGTTGCAGGCCTATGCGCTTCTGCCGCTGCCGTGGAATCACCAGCAGATCGTTCAGGCCCTGCTCGCCACGCGGGTAACCGGGCGTCTGGATCGTCGCGCGCTGGATTGGCGAGGCAAGTCACTCACACTGTTGCTCGATGTTGGGCATAATCCTCATGCGGCTGATTATCTGGCGCAGCGCCTGGAGAGTCGCCCGCTGAATGGAAAACGCTGGGCGGTGTTCGGTTTGTTGGCCGACAAGGACTTGCCTGGCGTGGTGGCGCCGCTTCTGAGTCTGGTTGCTGGCTGGGCCGTGGCGCCGCTGGATACGCCGCGTTCACGCTCTGCCGATGACCTGGCTGAGCACCTGCGGGGGCAGGGCATGCTGGTGGCGCAATACCCGGATGTGCGTGCCGCGCTCGATGCGCAGTGCGAGCAGGCGGCAGAGGGTGACGAGATACTGTTGTTCGGATCGTTTTTCTGCGTGGCCGAGGCCCTGGATTGGCTGGCCCGCCCGGCTTGATAAGGGGATTGGGGATGGCAATGCTGGACAGTGGGCTCAAGCAGCGCATGGTTGGTGCTCTGGTGCTGGTGGCACTGGCGGTGATTTTCCTGCCGATGCTGCTGTCGCGCGAAGATGAGATGCGTCGCGTGGTGGTGGATGCGCCGGCGATGCCGCAAGCGCCGGCTACGGCCGAGATCATCGTAGAGCCTGCCGAGGTCGTTGAGCCCGAAGAGTTGCCGCAGGAACCGGTTCCCGTCGAAGCGGTGGAGCCTCAGGTCGTCGAGGTGCCCGAGCAGCCCAAGCCGACTCCGCCCCCCGTTGCGCAGCAGAGTACACCTGATCCGGTCAAGACCGAGCAAGCGACAAGCACTGCTCCCGCCAAGCCGGAAGGGCGCCTGGACGCCAATAGCCTGCCGATCAGCTGGTCGGTGCAGTTGGCTAGTCTGTCCAGTCGCGCTGGGGCAGAAAATCTGCAGATAACCCTGCGCAGCCAGGGCTACAACGCCTATATCCGTGCCTTCGACGGCATGAACCGGGTGTTCGTCGGTCCGTTGATCGAGCGCGCCGAAGCCGAGCGCCTGCGTGACCAGCTCAATCGCCAGCACAAGCTCAGCGGTTTTGTCGTGCGCTTCCAGCCGGAAGCAGGCTAAGCAGGCTAAGCAAGCAAGGGACTTTGCAGTGCCTGGTTACTCGATGTGCCGGGCTCTGCTAAAATGCTCCGCCTTTTCCGCTGGTAGGCCGCACCGTGGTATTCACCTGGGTCGATTGGACGATCATCGCCGTCATCGCCATTTCTAGTTTGATCAGTCTCAAGCGCGGTTTCGTCAAGGAAGCCTTGTCGCTGCTGACCTGGATCATCGCAGGTGTAGTCGCCTGGATGTTCGGTGGCGCACTGGCCCAGCATCTCGTCGAATTTATCGAAACGCCTTCTGCGCGGGTCATCGCGGCCTGTGCCATTCTCTTCATCGCCACCTTGCTGGTGGGTGCTTTGGTCAATTTCCTCATTGGCGAGCTGATCCGCGTGACAGGCCTGTCCGGTACCGACCGTTTTCTCGGTATGGTTTTCGGCGCCGCGCGTGGTGGTTTGTTGGTGGTACTGCTGGTCGGGCTGATCAGCCTGGCGCCAGTGGAGCAGGATACGTGGTGGCAACAGTCGCAACTGGTGCCGCATTTTCTGATGGTCGCCGACTGGTCGAAGAACCTGATTCTGGGGTGGTCCGATCAGTGGTTTACCGGTAGATCGGCTCACCCAGCTGATCTGCTTTAAAAGAGTGGCCGCTGCGGAGTAACCGCTGCATCGGTCGCTGAATTAGCCTGAACTATCTAGCAGGGGTCGTGGCACATGTGTGGCATCGTCGGTATCGTCGGTAAATCGAACGTCAATCAGGCGCTGTATGACGGGCTCACCGTCCTCCAGCACCGCGGCCAGGATGCTGCCGGTATTGTCACCAGCCATGATGGCCGCCTGTTCCTGCGCAAGGACAATGGCCTGGTGCGTGACGTGTTCCAGCAGCGCCACATGCAGCGCCTGGTCGGCCATATGGGTATCGGCCATGTGCGCTACCCGACCGCTGGCAGCTCCAGCTCGGCCGAAGCTCAGCCGTTCTACGTCAACTCGCCGTACGGCATCACCCTGGCGCATAACGGTAACCTGACCAACGTCGAGCAGTTGGCCAAGGAAATCTACGAGTCCGATCTGCGCCACGTGAACACCAATTCCGACTCGGAAGTGCTGCTCAACGTATTCGCCCATGAACTGGCCCAGCGCGGCAAGCTGCAGCCCACCGAGGAAGACGTGTTCGCTGCCGTTACCCACGTGCACGAACGCTGCCTGGGCGGTTACGCTGTGGTGGCGATGATCACCGGCTATGGCATCGTCGGCTTCCGTGACCCCAACGGCATTCGCCCGATCGTATTTGGCCAGCGTCATACCGACGAAGGCGTCGAGTACATGATCGCCTCCGAGAGCGTGTCGCTGGACGTGCTGGGCTTCACCCTGATCCGCGACCTGGCGCCGGGCGAGGCGGTCTACATCACTGAAGAGGGTAAGCTGTTCACCCGTCAGTGCGCGGCAAACCCGCAGTACGCGCCCTGCATCTTCGAGCACGTTTATCTGGCGCGCCCGGACTCGATCATGGACGGTATCTCGGTGTACAAGGCGCGTCTGCGCATGGGCGAGAAGCTGGCCGACAAGATCCTGCGCGAGCGTCCAGAGCATGACATCGACGTGGTCATCCCGATTCCCGACACCAGCCGTACAGCGGCGCTGGAGCTGGCTAATCACCTGGGCGTGAAATTCCGCGAAGGTTTCGTCAAGAACCGCTACATCGGCCGTACCTTCATCATGCCGGGCCAGGCGGCACGCAAGAAATCCGTGCGGCAGAAACTCAACGCCATCGAGCTGGAGTTCCGCGGCAAGAACGTGATGCTGGTGGACGACTCCATCGTGCGTGGCACGACCTGCAAGCAGATCATTCAGATGGCCCGCGAGGCCGGAGCGAAGAATGTCTACTTCTGCTCTGCGGCCCCGGCAGTGCGCTACCCGAACGTCTACGGTATCGACATGCCCAGCGCCCATGAGCTGATTGCCCATGGTCGTACCACCGAGGAAGTCTGCGAGCTGATCGGTGCCGACTGGCTGATCTATCAGGATCTGCCGGATCTGATCGAAGCGGTCAGTGGCAGCAAGAAGATCAAGATCGACAACTTCGACTGCGCGGTATTTGACGGCAAGTACGTCACTGGCGATGTCGATGAGGCCTACCTGGATAAGATCGAGCAGGCGCGCAACGATGCCAGCAAGGTCAAGTCGCAGGCAGTCAGCGCGATCATCGATCTGTATAACAACTGATGCGAGAGGGCAGGGCAGCGGTCCTGCCCGGTCCGTAGCCCGGATGCAATCCGGGGGAATGTCACTCTGAATTTCCCGGATTGCATCCGGGCTACTTTTTGTGAGGTAGCGATATGACTCTGGAATGGGAAGCCGGCAGGCTGGACAGTGACCTGGATGGCGTGGGCTTCGACACCTTGGCCGTGCGTGCAGGTCAGCACCGTTCGCCTGAGGGCGAGCATGGCGAAGCGTTGTATCTGACCTCCAGTTACGTGTTTCGTACCGCTGCCGATGCCGCCGCGCGTTTTGCTGGCGAAGTGCCGGGCAACGTCTATTCGCGCTATACCAACCCTACCGTACGTACCTTCGAAGAGCGCATTGCCGCACTGGAAGGCGCCGAGCAGGCGGTGGCCACTGCCTCCGGCATGTCGGCGATCCTCGCCATCGTCATGAGCCTGTGCAGTGGCGGTGACCATGTGTTGGTGTCGCGCAGCGTATTCGGTTCGACCATCAGCCTGTTCGAGAAGTACCTCAAGCGCTTTGGCATCGAGGTGGATTACGTGCCGCTGGCGGATCTTGATGCCTGGCAGGGCGCTTTCAGGCCCAATACCAAGCTGCTGTTCGTCGAATCGCCTTCCAACCCGCTGGCCGAACTGGTGGATATCGCCGCACTGGCCGAGATCGCCCATGCTCGCGGCGCGCTGCTGGCAGTGGACAACTGTTTCTGCACGCCGGCCCTGCAGCAGCCGCTGAAACTTGGCGCAGATATCGTCATGCATTCGGCGACCAAGTACATCGACGGCCAGGGCCGTGGTCTGGGCGGTGTGGTTGCCGGTCGCAGTGAGCAGATGAAGGAAGTGGTGGGTTTCCTGCGTACCGCCGGGCCGACCCTCAGCCCGTTCAATGCCTGGATGTTTGTCAAGGGCCTGGAGACGCTGCGTATCCGTATGCGCGCGCAGAGCGAGAGTGCTCTGCAACTGGCTCTATGGCTGGAACAGCAGCCGCAGGTCGAGCGTGTGTACTACGCTGGCCTGCCCAGCCATCCGCAGCACGAGCTGGCGAAGAAGCAGCAGAGCGCCTTTGGCGCGGTGGTCAGTTTCGAGGTCAAGGGTGGCCGTGACGCCGCATGGAAGGTGATCGATGGCACTCGCGTCATTTCGATCACCACCAACCTTGGCGACACCAAGACCACCATCGCCCACCCGGCAACCACTTCGCACGGTCGGTTGACGCCGCAGGAGCGCGCCAATGCAGGCATCCGCGACAGCCTGATTCGCGTTGCAGTGGGCCTGGAAGAGCTGGAAGACCTTAAAGCAGATCTGGCGCGCGGCCTGGCCGCACTCTGAGCATGTTGGAGTGGGGCACGAATGACACGCCCAACAATGGGCGTGTCGCGTTGGTCACCGGAGCCGCGCGCGGTATTGGCTTAGGCATCAGCGCCTGGCTGATCACCGAGGGCTGGCAGGTGGTGCTGGCCGACGTGGACCGTGAGCGGGGCTCCAGGGTAGCGCGTGTGCTGGGTGACAACGCCTGGTTCGTCGCCATGGACGTAGCCAAGGAAGATCAGGTCAGTGTCGGTGTTGCCGAGATACTCGGCCAGTTCGGCCGCCTCGATGCGCTGGTGTGCAATGCAGCTATCTCCGATCCGCACACCCCGCCGTTGGAGTCGCTCGATCTCAAGCGTTGGAATCGTACGCTGGCGGTCAACCTGACCGGTGCCATGCTGCTGGCCAAGCACTGCGCGCCGTATCTGCGTGGTCATCGCGGCGCCATTGTCAATATCGCCTCGACCCGTGCCAGCCAGTCCGAAGCCGATTGTGAGGCCTATGCTGCGAGCAAGGGGGGGTTGGTTGCGCTCACTCATGCGCTGTCGATCAGCCTGGGGCCGGAGGTGCGCGTCAACTGCGTTAGCCCTGGCTGGATCGACGCTCGTGACCCGTCGCAGCAACGCCTGGAACCACTGTCAGTATTCGACCATGCGCAGCATCCGGTTGGCCGTGTCGGCACAGTAGAAGATGTCGCGGCGCAGGTCGCCTGGCTGCTGTCCGATGCGGCCGGTTTCGTCACCGGGCAGGAGTTCGTCATCGATGGCGGCATGAGCCGCAAGATGATCTACCAAGACTGATTGGTAGGAGCGAGCTCTGCTCGCGAAATGCAGTGTTGCAGGCGCTTCGCGAGCTGCGCTAGTCCCTACGGACTCGATAGAAGCGAAAAAGGCTCCCGAAGGAGCCTTTTGCATGTATGGTCGAATTACATGTTGGGGTAATTCGGGCCACCGGTACCTTCCGGCGCAACCCAGGTGATGTTCTGGGCCGGGTCCTTGATGTCGCAGGTCTTGCAGTGCACGCAGTTCTGCGCGTTGATCTGGAACTTCTTCTCGCCGTCTTCCTGCGTCACCACCTCGTACACACCGGCCGGGCAGTAGCGCTGCGCCGGTTCGTCGTACAGCGGCAGGTTCTTCGCCAGCGGAATGCTCGGGTCAGTGAGCTTCAGGTGGCAGGGCTGCTCTTCTTCGTGGTTGGTGTTGGAGAGGAACACCGAGCTCAGTTTGTCGAAGCTCAGTTTGCCGTCCGGTTTCGGGTAGGCGATCTTCGTGCTCTCTGCGGCCGGCTTCAGGCAGGCGTAATCCGGCTTGTTGTCGTGCAGGGTGAAGGGGATCTTGCCGCCGAAGATGTTCTGATCCAGCCAGTTGATGCCGCCGCCAACGATGGCGCCGTACTTGTGGATGGCTGCGCCGAAGTTACGGCTGCGGAACAGCTCGTCGTACAGCCAGCTGGCTTTGAAACCATCGACGTAGTTGTTCAGCTCGTCACCGCCCTCACGGCCAGCGGCCAGAGCTTCGGTGATGGCGTCGGCTGCGAGCATGCCGGATTTCATCGCGGTGTGGCTGCCCTTGATCTTGGCGAAGTTCAGCGTGCCGAGGTCGCAGCCGATCAGGGCGCCACCCGGGAAGACCATCTTCGGCAGCGAATTCAGGCCGCCCTTGGCGATGGCGCGTGCGCCATAGGCGACACGTTTGCCGCCTTCCAGGTACTGGGCAATCACCGGGTGGTGCTTGTAGCGCTGGAATTCGTCGAACGGCGACAGGTGCGGGTTGGCGTAGGACAGATCGATGATCAGACCGACCACGACCTGGTTGTTCTCCAGGTGGTAGAGGAAGGAACCACCGGTATTTTCGGTGCCCATGATGTCCATCGGCCAACCGGCGGTGTGCACCACCAGGCCTTGTTCATGCTTGGCCGGGTCGATGTCCCAGATTTCCTTGATGCCGATGCCGTAGTGCTGGGCGTCGGCTTCGCTGTCGAGCTTGTATTTCTTGATCAGTTGCTTGCCGATGTGGCCACGGCAGCCTTCGGCGAACAGGGTGTACTTGGCACGTAGTTCCATGCCGGGGGTGTAGTAGCCCTCCTTGGGGTTGCCTTCACGGTCGACACCCAAGTCACCGGTGACGATGCCGCGTACCACGCCATTCTCGTCGATCAGCGCTTCCTGAGCGGCGAAGCCCGGGTAGATCTCCACACCCAGATTTTCGGCCTGCTGAGCCAGCCAGCGGCACAGGTTGCCCAGGGAAATAATGTAATTGCCTTCGTTGTGCATGGTTTTCGGCACAAAGAAGTCTGGAATTCGGGTAGCCTTGTCGGCGTCGCGCAGCAGATAGATGTCATCGCGCTTGACCGGGGTGTTCAGCGGGGCGCCGAGCTCTTTCCAGTCGGGGAAGAGTTCATTGAGGGCGCGCGGCTCGAACACTGCACCGGAGAGGATATGAGCGCCAACTTCGGAGCCTTTCTCGACCACGCAGACGCTGATCTCCTGACCCGCTTCAGCGGCTTTCTGCTTCAGTCGGCAGGCGGCGGACAGTCCGGACGGGCCGGCGCCGACGATGACGACGTCGAACTCCATAAATTCGCGTTCCACAGGCTATCTCCTACTCAAGGCTCTTCGATGTTTTATATTGGAGGGCACGGCTCACCCCCTAACCGCGGCGTGGGCATTATATCTACACCCTCTCTGCGGGCCAATACAAACGTTTGTTTGAATTTTCTGTAGGCCTGTTAGAATCGTACTACATCGCGGATGACCGGCCAGTTCACTGTATTGACCAGGCCAGGCCGCGGGGTCAAGATACGGGCGGTTTTGCGCTCGCCGTCTGGGCTGAAAGGTTGGCTCCTGCCAATTTATATCGCTGACCAGGCTCGCCTTGGCGAGATTCTTATTCACCGGAGAGTAACGAGGAATCCATGAAGGTTCTTGTAGCTGTCAAACGAGTGGTTGACTACAACGTCAAGGTTCGCGTCAAGGCGGACAACAGCGGCGTCGACCTCGCCAACGTCAAGATGTCCATGAACCCCTTCTGCGAAATCGCCGTGGAAGAAGCCGTACGCCTGAAGGAGAAAGGCGTGGCGAGCGAAATCGTCGTCGTCTCCATCGGCCCGGCTACCGCTCAGGAACAGCTGCGCACCGCGCTGGCTCTGGGTGCCGACCGCGCTATCCTGGTCGAATCCAATGACGAGCTGAACTCCCTGGCCGTGGCCAAGCTGCTCAAGGCAGTGGTCGACAAGGAGCAGCCGCAGCTGGTGATCATGGGCAAGCAGGCCATCGACAGCGACAACAACCAGACCGGCCAGATGCTGGGCGCCCTGACTGGCTTCGGCCAAGGCACCTTCGCCTCCAAGGTCGAAGTTGCTGGCGACAAGGTCAACGTCACCCGTGAGATCGATGGCGGTCTGCAGACCGTTGCTCTGAACCTGCCGGCGATCGTCACCACCGACCTGCGTCTGAACGAGCCGCGCTACGCGTCGCTGCCGAACATCATGAAGGCCAAGAAGAAGCCGCTGGAAACCGTTACCCCGGACGCCCTGGGCGTTTCCACCGCCTCCACCGTCAAGACCCTGAAAGTCGAAGCGCCAGCTGCTCGCAGCGCAGGCATCAAGGTCAAGTCCGTGGCTGAACTGGTCGAGAAACTGAAGAACGAGGCGAAGGTAATCTAAATGACTATCCTGGTTATCGCTGAACACACCAATGCCGCTCTGGCTGCCGCTACCCTGAACACCGTTGCCGCTGCGCAGAAGATCGGTGGCGACATCCACGTGCTGGTAGCCGGTGCCAACGCTGGCGCTGCTGCCGAAGCCGCTGCCAAGATCGCTGGCGTGGCCAAAGTCCTGGTTGCCGACAACGCTGCCTATGCCAACCAGCTGCCGGAGAACGTTGCTCCGCTGGTAGCCGAGCTGGGCAAGAGCTACAGCCACATCCTGGCTGCCGCCACCAGCAACGGCAAGAACATCCTGCCGCGCGTCGCTGCTGCACTGGACGTCGATCAGATCTCCGAGATCATCGCCGTTGAAAGCGCCGACACCTTCAAGCGCCCGATCTATGCCGGTAACGCCATCGCGACCGTGCAGTCCTCGGCTGCCATCAAGGTGATCACCGTACGTAGCACCGGTTTCGATGCCGCTGCTGCCGAAGGTGGCTCCGCTGCTGTTGAAGCCGTTTCCGGTCCGGCTGATGCCGGCAAGTCCGCCTTCGTTGGCGAAGAGCTGGCCAAGTCCGACCGTCCGGAACTGACCGCTGCCAAGATCGTCGTATCCGGCGGCCGTGGTATGGGCAACGGCGACAACTTCAAGCACCTGTACTCCCTGGCTGACAAGCTGGGCGCTGCAGTCGGCGCTTCCCGCGCTGCGGTCGACGCCGGTTTCGTCCCGAACGATATGCAGGTCGGTCAGACCGGCAAGATCGTTGCGCCGCAGTTGTACATCGCCGTCGGTATCTCCGGCGCGATCCAGCACCTGGCCGGTATGAAGGACTCCAAGGTGATCGTCGCGATCAACAAGGACGAAGAGGCGCCGATCTTCCAGGTCGCCGATTACGGTCTGGTTGCCGACCTGTTCGAAGCTGTACCTGAGCTGGAGAAGTCGGTCTAAACCGCCTTTCCCGCAACAAAAAAACCCGCTCACCAGAGCGGGTTTTTTATTGCCTGCGCCTTGCTCGCGATCAGCGCCTGGCCATCACTTCAGGCCTTCGAGAAAGCCTCGGTAGAGTAGGGCGCTTTCTTCAGGGCGTTCGAGCATGGGCGCGTGGCCGACGTTGTCCATGATCACCACATTGGGTTTGTTCAGCAGCGGTTGCATCACCTCGATGCTGGAGACATCCAGCACGCGGTCCTGCCTGCCCCAAAGTAGCAGGGTCGGCGCCTGAATCTTGGACAGCTCGGGTGCCAGCGGCACTGGGCGCTCCAAGAGTTGCTTGAATACTTGGTCGTAATGCTTGGCCTTGGCCATGGCGCGTTCGCCCAGATAGCGTTTGAGCGATTCCGGCAGGTAGGGCGGTTCGACGAAGACGAAATGCAGCAGCTTGTCGAAATCCTGCGGCTGTTTGACCACCAGCGGGTTGGGCAAGCCACTGGTCAGCAGTTGATACAGTTCGCTCTTGTGTGGGCTGTCGATTCCGGCGTTGGCGAACAGTGCCAGCGAGCGGACGCGTTCCGGGTAGCGCGCGGCGAAGAGGGCGGCAATCTGTCCGCCCATCGAGTTGCCCAGCACGTGCGCCTGTTGGACGCCCAGTTCATCGAGGATATCCGCCAGGCGCTCGGCCTGGGTGCCGACATCGTAGCTGCCTGGCGGCAGATCGCTGTCGCCGAAGCCGGGCAGGTCCAGTGCGATGACGCGATAGTTCTGAGTCAGGTGGCGGGAAAAACGCAGCCAGTTATCCTTGTCTGCAGCGAACCCGTGGAGTAGTACCAGGGTTTCGCCGCTTGCCGGTCCTCCCCGGTAATAATGGATGTTAAGATTGTGGACAGATAGTTGCTCGTGACTGAGCCCGGCGCGGTACTGTTCTATGAGGCGCAGGCTGGCCAGTTGAGTCGCTGGAACGAAATACAGCGTGGCGGCGCTGCCTGATAGCAGAAGCAGCAATACGAACAGCAGTTTTTTCATGGCGCGTCCTTATCGCGAATTATTATGGCGGCGCCATTAAGCTAGCATGAACACCGAGGATGCCGGGGTGCCAAGACCATCCCACCGATCAACGCATAAACCGAGAGTAGCCAATGCCAGAGCGTTGTCTGTTTAAGTCGCTGTTGCTGTGGTGCGCCCTGGCTCTGATGCCAGCCGCTGCTCTGGCTGCCGGTAAGTGCGAGCGCCTGGTGGCGACCGGCAATCCGGAGTATCCCCCTTATCTCTGGCGTGACCCGCAGAATCCGCAGCAGCTGATCGGCGCCAATGCCGACCTGCTCAAGCATCTGGCCAAGGAACTGGGCGTGGTTGTCGATGTGATCTACACCGGGCCTTGGTCGCGCGCGCAGGACGAAGTGCGTACCGGCCGTGTCGACCTGCTGGCAGGGGCGTTTCTGACGCTACCGCGTCTGGAGAACATGGATTACGTGCACCCGGCATTCTTCTTCACGCCGAGTGTGGTCTGGGTGCGCAAGGGAGAGGCCTTTCCCTACGGCAGTTGGATCGACCTGCAAGGGCATACCGGCGACACCTTGGTGGGCAATAGCTTCGGCCAGCAGTTCGACGCCTTCGCCAAGCAGAACCTGAAGCTGGAGGGTGTCTCCAGCCTGACGCAGGCTTTCCAGAAGCTGTTGCTCGGTCGCACCGACTACGTGCTTTACGAGCGCTACCCCGGCCTTGCGCTCGCCGAGACGCTGGGGATGGACGATGATCTGGAGGTACTGGATCCGCCGATTTCCAGCGAAGGCCTCTACCTTACCTTGTCGCACAATTCGGCGTGCAACGAGCCCTGGCTGCGTGGCCAGCTGGCGCGGAAAATGACAGAAATGGTCGCCGCCGGCCTGCCTGAGCAGTTCCTGCAAAGCAATCTAGAGCTTTGGAAGGCGCAGCAGATGCAGCCCGACCCGGTTGGCGACGTCACTCAGTAGGAAAATCTCGTGATCAATCGAACCCTTCCCTTGCTGCTGGCGCTGGGCCTGACGGCCTGTGCGAGCGATCCGGCGCCCGTCGAGCAATTACGCCTGACCGAACAAGCGTTGGCGCAGACCAAGTCCCTGGGTGTGGTCAGCGAGCAATCGGAGTCGCTGCGCCAGGCTGAGGACAAGTTCGCGCAGGCCCAGGCCGCCATGCAGGACGATGAGAACAAGCAGGCGCGCCAGCTTGCCGAACAGGCTGAGCTTGATGCGCGCCTGGCCGAGGCTGAGCACCTCAACGGCAAAGGGCGGGAACAGCTGAATGAACTCAATCAGCGCATCGGCCGTCTGCGTCAGCAACTGGGGGCCATGTGATGAGGGCGTATGGTTATCTGGGCAGTCTGGCGCTGGTCGTTACTTTGCTCGGTGGTTGCGCGACCAACCAGATGGCGAGTGAGCAGGCGCTGGAAGAGGCGCGTCTGAGCTTCCAGTCGGTCAAGGAAGATCCCAGCGTGCTGCGCGCTGCACCCAAGGACGTGATTCGCGCCGGCGAATCGCTGGGCCGTGCCGAGCGCCTGTCCAGCTACTGGGGCAGTGGTGACGATGTGCGTCATTACGCTTACCTCAGTCAGCGCTATGCCGCGATCGCCCGCCAGCACAGTGAGATCAGCCTCAACCAGGAGCGGGCGGCCAAGCTCGAACTGGAGCGCCAGCGCCTGCAACTGACGTTGCGTGAGGCCAAGCTGATGAGCGTGCAGCAGCACAATGGTTGGTTGGAAGAGCAAATGGTCAGCCTCGCCACCAGCGAGACCGAGCGGGGCCTGGTGATGACCCTCGGTGACATGCTGTTCGACGCCGGCCGCGCCGATCTGCAGCCGGCGGCCAACCGCACGGTGCTCAAGCTCGTGCAATTCCTGCAGATCAACCCGCAGCGCCGCGTGCGTATCGAGGGCTATACCGATAACACCGGCGACGCTGCCGAGAATCTCGAGCTGTCCCGCGCGCGGGCGCAGGCCGTGGCCGATCTGCTGGTCGACCTGGGCGTGGATGCCAAGCGGATCCAGGTGGCTGGTTACGGGGTCGACTTCCCTCTTGCGGAAAATGCCTCTGCCCGTGGTCGGGCACAGAATCGGCGAGTGGAGATTGTCTTCTCCGACGAGCGAGGCCAACTCGGCGCCGAGCGCTGAGGGTCAGCAGCCAAAAAGCCCCGGCATCGTCCGGGGTTTTTTATGCCTTGAATCGGCTAGAGATGCGGTTTTTGCGCATACAGACAGTCGGCACAGAGCTGCTTATGAAAAGTGTTTTCATCTGTTCCGGTACAATTGTGTAGCAATAGGTTACTGTTATGCTCCAGTGATCTGAAGGATATCGCCATGACTAATCTGTTGCTCTACCAACGCATCGCTCAGCAGTTGGCCGAGGATATTCGTCGTGGCGTCTATCAGCCGGGGGAGCGCGTGCCCTCGGTGCGCAAGATGAGCGCCCAGCTCAATGTCAGCCACGCCACGGTGTTGCAGGCGTACGCCAATCTCGAGGATCAGGGCCTGATCCGAGCGCGGCCGCAGTCGGGCTTCTACGTACATCAGACACCGGCACTGACCGCGCCGACTCCGGATATCGCCAAGGTTGAGCGGCCGGGCCTGGTGACTCGCGCCAGCATCATCAACCAGGTGCTTACCGAGTCTCGTCGCGAGGGCGTATTCCCGCTGGGCGCCGCGGTGCCGCATGTCGACTACCTGCCGGTGCGTGCGCTGCACCAGCAACTGGCGAAGGTCACGCGCTTTCACAGTCCGCGTGCCTTCAGCTACATGTTCAGCCCCGGCTTCGAGCCGCTGCGTCGCCAGGTGGCGATCCGCATGCGCGATGCCGGCGTGGTGGTCGACCCGTCCGAGGTGGTGATCACCCATGGCTGCGTCGATGCGCTGCAGATGAGCCTGCGCGTGCTGACCAAGCCGGGCGATCTGATCGCGGTGGAGTCGCCGACCTACTACGGCTTGCTGCAACTGGCAGATCTGCTGGGGCTCAAGGTAATCGAGATCCCTTGCGACCCGACCACCGGCATCAGCCTCGAAGCGCTGCAGCTGGCGGCCAACCAGTGGCCGATCAAGGCGCTGGTGCTCACTGCACGCCTATCCAATCCACTGGGTGGCACCATCCCCGAGGAGCGTCAGCGTCAGTTGTTGCGCCTGGCAGGTGATTACGATTTCCAGATCGTCGAGGACGATATCTACGGCGAGCTGATGTTCGAACAGGGGCCGACCAAGGCGTTGAAATCCCATGATCGCGACAGCCGGGTGATCTATTGCTCGAGCTTCTCCAAGACGCTGTCGCCCGGGGTGCGCATCGGCTGGATCGTCGCCGGCAAGTATCAGGACGAGATCCAGCGGCTGCAGACCTTCTCCACCCATTCGGCGTGCAGCGTTACCCAGATGGCGGTGGCGGCCTACCTGGAGAACGGCGGTTACGACCGTCATTTGCGGCATATCCGTCAGGAGTGCCGCAAGAACCTCAGCGCCTTCCAACTGGCGGTGCAGCAGTATTTCCCGGTTGGTACGCAGATGACCCGGCCCAAGGGCGGCTTCATTCTCTGGGTCAGCCTGCCGGCGCGGGTCAACACCAAGGATCTGCATGTGCGCGCGCTGCAGCAGGGCATCTCCATCGCACCGGGACTGATCTTCAGCAACACCGAGCAGTTCAACCATTGCGTACGCCTTAACTGCGGCATTCCATGGAATCGCGAGGCGGAGAGGGCGTTGATGACCTTGGGCATGCTGGCCACGCAGCTGTGCCAGGAAGCGGGCGGCTCCTGGGAGGATTAAAAAGTCCGTCTCGTTTTAACCCGATTCATCGAAGGGCTGCGTCTACCTGAGCGAAGGTCTCGTGCCATTGCTCAGGAGGTGCACCATGTCCGTTTATTCCTCGTTGCTCGTTCGTCCATTCGCCGTCGGTTTTTCCGCGGGGACCTTGCTGCTGCTTGCCGCCTGCAGCGCCTCTGGCCCGGAGCCGGAAGCCCAGACCAACTCGGAGCCGGCGGCGACACTCGTTCGTGAACGTCTGGCTGCGCCTGTAGCAGCCGAGATGCCTGCTGCCGCCAGCCAGAAACGCATGTCGACCCTGGCTTACGCGCCGTCGCCCATCGCCGATGTCGTGCCGCCGGGCTACCGTGACGAGTCGCGCGAGCAGTACCAGGCCTATGCCGATAATCCAGTGTTTGCGGTTGCCGAGACCCCAGTGTCCACCTTCAGCATCGACGTCGATACCGGTAGTTACGCCAACGTGCGGCGCTTCCTCAATGGCGGACAATTGCCACCGAAGGACGCCGTGCGATTGGAAGAACTGGTCAACTACTTCCCCTACACCTATCCACTACCACAGGGCGATGTGCCTTTCGGCGTCAGCACCGAGCTGGCGGTGACGCCGTGGAACCCACAGACGCGCCTGCTGCGCATTGCCATCAAGGCATCGGACCGCAGTGTGGACGAGCTGCCGCCAGCCAATCTGGTGTTCCTGGTCGACGTGTCAGGCTCGATGCATCGCCGCGAAGGGCTGCCGATGGTGCAGGGCACGCTGAAATTGCTGGTCGATCAGTTGCGCCCGCAGGATCGCGTCTCGCTGGTCACCTATGCCGGTGACAGCAAGGTGGTGCTGGACTCCGCGCCCGGCAGCGATAAGGCGAAGATTCGGGCGGCGATCGATCAACTCAACGCTGGCGGTTCGACGGCAGGGGAGTCGGGCATTCAGTTGGCTTACCAACAGGCGAGCAAACATATGATCGATGGCGGCATCAATCGCATCCTGCTGGCCACCGATGGTGACTTCAACGTCGGCATCAGCGATTTCGACAGCCTCAAGCAACTGGCTGCCGATAAGCGCAAGAGCGGCGTCTCGCTGACCACCCTGGGTTTTGGCGTGGACAACTACAACGAGCGTCTGATGGAACAGCTGGCCGATGCTGGTAACGGTAATTACGCCTACATCGATAATTTGCGCGAGGCGCGCAAGGTGCTGGTCGATCAGCTCGCTTCCACCCTCACCACCGTGGCCAGTGACGTGAAGCTGCAACTGGAATTCAACCCGAGCGAGGTTAGCGAGTATCGCTTGCTGGGTTACGAGAACCGGGCGCTCAAGCGCGAGGATTTCAGCAACGACAAGGTCGATGCCGGTGATATCGGCGCTGGGCATACCGTCACCGCGCTGTACGAGATCGTCCCGGCGGGCAGCAAAGGCTGGCTGGAGCCGCTGCGTTATCAGGCCAGTGCCCAGCCCGCGAGCAAGAGCGGCGAACTGGCCTGGCTACGGATTCGCTACAAGGCGCCCGGGGAAGCATCCAGCCGGCTATTGGAGCGGCCTATCGCACGCGGCGAGGCCAAGTCGGTTGCGGCTGCCAGCGAGGACCTGCGCTTCGCCGCAGCGGTAGCCGCCTTCGCCCAGCAGCTCAAGGACGGGCACTACACGAGCGACTTCGATCTGGCGCAGAGCATCGCGCTGGCGCGCTCGGCGAAAGGTGAGGACCGCTTCGGTCTACGTGGCGAGTTCATCCAACTGGCCGAAATTGCCCAGAGCCTGCACACTTCCGGTTCCACCCCAGCACGAGTTCAGCAGTGAACGCACCCCTCATGGATGACGACGCCGCTTTGCTGCGGCGTTATCGCCGCGGCGATGCCGCGGCCTTCAACGAACTGTACCAGCGCCATCGGCTGGGCCTGTTCCGCTTTCTGCTCGGTCTGTGTGGCGATCACGCACTGGCCGAGGAGGTTTTTCAGGAAACCTGGATGAGCCTGGTGCGTAGCCAGAGTGAGCAGCGCGAGTCGGTGCTGTTCAAGACCTGGTTGTATCAGATCGCCCGCAACCGCTTGATCGATCACTGGCGCAAGACGGGCCGACATCAGGCCGGGCATGACGAATACGATGAAGGCCAGCATGCCCAGGCCGATCCGCAGCCAAGCCCTGAGCAGCAGTGGAGCCTCAGTCGCGACAGTGAGCGGCTGCAGGCGGCACTGGCCGACCTGCCGGAAGACCAGCGCGAAGTGTTCCTGCTGCGCGCCCATGGCGACCTGGATCTGAACGAAATTGCCGAGTTGACCGGCACGCCGGCCGAGACGGTCAAGAGCCGTCTGCGCTATGCCTTGCAGAAACTGCGCCGGCTGTTGGCCACCGAGGAGTTGTCCGTATGAACCATGAACGAGAACCTCTGGACCACGAACAGGCGTTGCTGGCGCATTTTCGTGCCCATGGCAGCGGCGAACCTTCGGCCGAGCTGGATGCGCGCATTCTGGCGGCGGCCAGTGCGGCTGCCCGTGAAGCGCGTCAGGCCGACAAGCCTGAATCTGGCTGGGCGCAGCGCCTGCATCAATGGTTGTTTGGCAGTGGCCGCCAGCGCTGGTCGGTGGCCCTGGCCGGGTTGGCCTGTGTCGGGATTGGCGTCAGCCTGACTTGGCGGACCCTGGAGCAGACGCCAGATGCCTTTGATGCCGTGCCGCCCAGCGTGGCCATGAGCCCCGCTGCACCAGCCCCGGCACCGATGGCGGCCAAGCGTGCTGCCGAGAACGAGTCGAAGGCGCGTATGGCTGTCCCTCAGGAGCGCATGAGTAGCCAGGCGCCTTCTGCCGATATAGCGGAGGCACCGATGGCCAGCACGGCGGCAATTGCTCCGATGGCAGAATTGGTGATCCAGAGCGAACCACGCGAGGCGTTGCTGCGTCTGCTGGAGCTGCGCAAGGCCAATAAGCAAGAGGAGGCGCAGCGTTTGCTGGAGCAGCTCAAGGCCGATTATCCGCAACTGGATATTGAGGCCGAGCTCGAGCATCTGGCTAGCGAGCCGTCAGCCGAATGAGCTTCCGGGTAAAAGTCGTGTAAGGCGACTTGTCAGGCGCGCCCAGGCGGAGGAGCATGGGCGCGTTACTGATCGAGTTACCCTTGTCCCATGATGCGTAAGTCTATTCTTTTATTCCTGTGCCTGGGTTGGCTGAGCGCGTGTGAGCGCGAGCCGGAGCCCGTTGCGCAGCAGCCTGAGCCAAAGCCGGCAGTGGTTGCAGCACCTGCGCCCGTTGTCGAGGTTGCCAAGCCCGAGCCTGTCGAACCTGCGCCGCCTGCCAAGGTGGTCGAAAACAAACCCGTGCCTCCCGCCAAACCGCCTGTTGCTGCCAAGCCCAAGCCTGCTGCGGTACCACAGCCTAAGCCTGCCGAGCCCGAATCGAAGCTGGCGCTGGACCTGAGCGTGCCGCAGGAGCTGTTCGAGCAGGCACTGGAAAGCGAAACCCGCGAGGATCTCGCGCCGGTGCTACCGCCACTGTTTGGCGAGAAACCCGAAGTCCAGAGCCCGTTCCAGATCAGCGGTCGGCTGATCAGCAACGAGCGAGTGGACGACTACTGGGATTCCATCGAAGGCGCCGAGGTGCAGTTCGAGTTCAAGCAGTAGCTCAAAAGCGATAACGCTGCTGCTTGATGGCCGCATGGGTTTCATGACTCAGCGGCTGGAAGCTGTCTGCGCCGGGCAGGCGTACGTAGAGCGGGTCATCGACCTGGTTTGGGTCATAGCCGGCCTGCTTCAGATCGGTCTTCTTGTACTTGAATGTGCCGGTGGTCTCGACCTCGCCGAGCAGGCGCACGAACAGCGGCGCGGCGTAGGCCGGCAGCTCCGCGTCGATATGAGCTGCTAGCGCTGCGCCATCCAGCATGTAACCTGGCACGAGGCGTAGCGCGGCCATACCGCAACGGCCATTGGTGCCGGGAATCTCCACGCCGTAGACCACCGCATCCTCCACGCCGGGGAGGGAGCCCAGCACGTTTTCCACCTCGGTGGTTGAAACGTTCTCGCCTTTCCAGCGGAAGGTGTCGCCAAGGCGGTCGACGAACTGCGCATGCTTGCAGCCGATGTCGCGCATCAGGTCGCCGGTGTTGAACCAGGCGTCACCCTTCTTGAACACGTCACACAGAATTGCCGCCTCGCTCTTGGCTGGATCGGTGTAGCCGTCGAACGGCCACTTGGCGCTGATCTCGCTGATCAGTAGACCGGCCTCGCCCTTGTCGGCTTTCTGCAGGAAGCCGTTGCCGGCGCGTATTGGGCAGTCATTCTCCAGGTCGTAGCGAACGATGGCGTAGGTGGCCGGTGTGTAGCCGACGGTATTGTCGAAGTTGAAAACGTTGGTGAAGCCGATGTTGCCTTCGCTGGAGGCATAGAACTCGGTGATCTGCTCGATGCCGAAGCGCTGCTTGAACTCGGCCCAGATCGAGGGGCGCAGGCCATTGCCGATCATGCAGCGCAGGCTGTTGCCTTGTCCTGCCGGATGCACGGGCTGGTTCAGCAGATAGCGGCACAGTTCGCCGATGTAGCCGAAGCAGGTGGCATGGTAGCGAACCACGTCGCTCCAGAAGGCACTGGCGGAGAACCTGCGGCGCAGGGCGATGGCCGCGCCGCCGGCCAGGGCCGCGCTCCAGCATACGGTGACGGCGTTATTGTGGTAGCAGGGCAGGGTGAGGTAGAGCACGTCGCGTTCGTTCAGGGTCAGGCCGGAATGACCGAAGCCGCCATAGGCCTTGATCCACTTGCCGTGGCTCATGATCGAAGCCTTGGGCAGGCCGGTGGTGCCGGAGGTGTAGATCATAAAGCAGGCGTCCTTCATGCGCACATGCTGGCTATCCGGCGGATTGTCCTCGGCCTGGCCGCTGGCGATCTGCATGAGATTGAGCCAGCCATCTGGCGCCTGGCCGGGATCACGCAGGCAATCCTGGTCGGCGATCCAGTGGCGTTTGGTTTGCTGGTTCTGCAGTTTTGCGGCGATTTCGTCGAAGGCGCCGCACAGTTCGTCACCGATGACCAGGAAGCCGGGCTTTACCAGGTTGAAGCTATGCGCC
The DNA here is from genome assembly GCF_002843095.1 of Pseudomonas sp. YY-1. Lineage (NCBI taxonomy): Bacteria > Pseudomonadati > Pseudomonadota > Gammaproteobacteria > Pseudomonadales > Pseudomonadaceae > Pseudomonas > Pseudomonas sp. YY-1. The sequence continues at coordinate 41,995 of NZ_PJLX01000017.1, forward strand.
AGCACCTTGCCGCGCTGGGTGGTGTTGATCAGGGCGCCGACCGCACCGAGCTTGCTCAGGGCGGCGAGGATCGCCAGCAGTTCCAGGCGGTTCTCCAGCATCACCGCGACCACGTCGCCATGGCCGACACCTTCGGCCTTGAACGTCCAGGCCAGGCGGTTGGCCCAGGCATTGAACGTGCGATAGCTGAGCTGGCGGTGTTCATCCATCAGCGCCGGGCGCTCGGGGTGGCGCTCGGCGGCGCGCTGCAGCGCCCAGGCCAGTGACAGATTCTTCTCGCGGTTGCGGATGCCGGCGTAGTAAAGGCCACGCAGCATGCGTGGCACACGCGGCAGGTGTTGCGGCAGGTGGGCCAGGAAGCGGAAGGGCGAAATCAGATCGGCTTGGCTCATGGGGCTCGCACTTGGCTGTTATGAATTGGAGGCGAGGTCTGACTCTAGTCAGCCAGGCGCGCACCAGCCATGGCTCTGGTGCGCCGAGCGGCGGGCAGATCGGCAAATAGTCTTGCCGTTCGTAGGGGCGCCGTGCGCACCGAATTCGAGATGCTTCAGCAGGGCTGAGTGCAGGCGGTGCGCACGGCGCACCCTACCGGGCGATCTTGGTTGCGTAGCCCGGATCAAATCCGGGTATGGGCTGGCGCTGTGCTTATGGCTCGCGTGCCTGCCGTTACCGAGACAAACGAAAACCCCGGCACCAAGGCCGGGGTTTCGTTCAGCGCCTGGTGTTGGCCGTCAGAGGAAGGCGAACTTGGCGATGAAGATGATGCACAGGGCGTACAGGCTCAGCGATACCTTGTCGCTCTGACCGGTCAGCAGCTTCAGCGTGGCATAGGTCAGAAAGCCCAGGGCGATGCCGTTGGCGATGGAGAAGGTCAACGGCATCATCACCACGGTGACGATGGCCGGGATGGTGTCGGTATGGTCCTTCCAGTCGATGTGCGCCATGCCGCTCATCATCAGCATCGCTACGTAGATCAGCGCGCCAGCGGTGGCGTAGGCGGGAATCATGCCGGCCAGTGGGGCGAAGAACATCGCGGCGAGGAACAGGAAACCGACGGTGATGGCCGTCAGGCCGGTGCGGCCACCGGCGGCAACGCCTGCAGCGCTTTCCACATAGCTGGTCACCGGCGGGCAACCAACCACGGCACCGACGACGCTGGAGGTGGAGTCGGCTTTCAGCGCCTTGGACAGGTTCTGGATTTTGCCGTCCTCGTCCACCAGGTTGGCGCGGTGTGCCACACCCATCAGGGTGCCGGCGGTATCGAACATGTTCACGAAAAGGAAGGCCAGGATCACACTGATCATCGCCACGTTGAACGCGCCGGCAATGTCCATGGCCAGGAAGGTCGGCGCCAGGCTCGGCGGCATCGACACCAGGCCGCCGTACTCCACCAGGCCCATGGCCCAGCCGATGGCGGTGACGCCGAGCATGCTGAAGAGAATGGCGCCGAACACATTGCGGTGGCTGAGCACGGCGATCAGCAGGAAGCATACGGCGGCGAGCAGCGCCGACGGGTTGCCGAACGAGCCCATGGTCAGCAGGGTGGCTGGGCTGTCGACGACGATCCCGGCAGTCTTCAGACCGATCAGGCCGAGGAACAGGCCGACCCCGGCACCCATGGCGAAGCGCAGACTCATCGGAATGCTGTTGAGCAGCCACTCGCGGATCTTCGACAGGCTCATGATCATGAACAGCACGCCGGAGATGAATACGGCGCCCAGTGCGATCTCCCAGCTGTAACCCATCTCGCCGACGACGGTGTAGGTGAAGAAGGCATTCAGGCCCATACCCGGCGCCAGGCCGACCGGCCAGTTGGCGTACAGGCCCATGAGGAAGCAGCCCAGCGCCGCACCGATGCAGGTGGCGACGAAGGCCGCGCCATGATCGATGCCGGCGGTAGCCATGATGTTGGGGTTGACGAAGATGATGTAGGCCATGGTGACGAAGGTCGTCAGGCCGGCCAGCAGCTCGGTCTTGATGGTGGTGCGGTGCTCGGTCAGTTTGAAGAAGCGGTCGAGCAGACCACCGCTTGCCAGTTGATTCGCGTGTTGTTCTTGTTTGACGCTTTCCACAGCGGGTACTCCTCATCTCTCTTGTTGTGTACCGCCCAGAGCGTTGCGCATGAACAATGCTCTCTGAGGCAGGCGGTGTTTTCGACGGTGCTTCCTGGCTAAGTTGTTGACCGAGCGGTCAAGAAGTCACTCAGGCGCGATTATGCTGTTGTATACAAAAAATGCAATTAATGTTTTTAGTGTTGCATTAATCGCACCAGTCGATCGCGCGGATCGAGAAACGAACGGATTTGGCGACAATCCTTTCGGATAATTAAATAAAATTCATATAAAACAATAAGATATGTTTATTGGGTGATCGGTGGCTGTAACCGATCAAGCGTCGGTGCGTCGACCTGAGCGGGTCCTTAGCCACTAATGAACTGAGAGGGCAGCTGTATATAAGGAAAGAATTTGTTGTTCTGGGTTGAGCCATGGCTGAGGTTCGGACGATGCTCAGCTACGACGTCGTACAACGAGTGGTGTGATGGCTGATTGACTTGTGTACAATTGCCCCAATTTTTTTCTGATGTTTTTTCGCTCGGAGCTTGTCAGCTACCGGGTAGAACACAGTAGAGTCGCAGTGTCGCCGACTCTCATTGACGCGAGCCAGAATGAACGATCAATTGCAGCCTCTCAAGAAGCAGCCGCGCGTGGGCAAAAGCAGCCGCAGCGGGACTCAGGACGATGTCGTATATGCCCACATCTTCGATGCCATTCTCGAACAGCGTCTGGCGCCTGGCACCAAGCTGAGCGAAGAGGCGTTGGGTGAGATCTTCGGCGTCAGTCGCACCATTATTCGTCGCGCCCTGTCACGTTTGGCCCACGAGGGTGTGGTACTGCTGCGCCCGAACCGCGGTGCGGTAGTGGCCAGCCCGAGCGTCGAAGAGGCGCGGCAGATCTTCTATGCGCGCCGTCTGGTCGAGCGTGCCATCACCGAGCTGGCCGTCGAGCACGCCACCGCTGAGCAGCTCGCTGAGCTACGGCAGATGGTCAAGGACGAGCAGGACAGCTTCTCGCGCGGTGACCGGGGCGCAGGTATTCGTCTGTCCGGCGAATTCCACCTGAAGCTGGCCGAGGCCGCGCGTAATGCGCCGCTGGTGAGTTTCCAGCGCAGCCTGGTTTCGCAGACCTCGCTGATCATCGCCCAGTACGAAAGCGGGAGCCGTTCGCATTGCTCCTACGACGAACACAATCAGCTGATCGACGCTATCGAAGCGCGCGATGCCGAGCGTGCGGTGCACCTGATGATGCATCACATGGATCACATCGACAGCAAGCTGAACCTGGACGAGGAAAGTGCCTCGGACGACCTGCACGCGGTGTTCTCGCACTTGCTGCAGACCAAGAAGAAGTCCGGCCGCAGCGCTGCCAATCGCTGATCGACTGCGTGTGACAAGAAAGTCCCGGTGCTCGCGCATCGGGGCTTTTTTGTATCCAGCGGGGTGGGGTGCACTCGACCTGGGAACAGTTGATGTTTCAAGGGCGGGTTAGCCGCTTATCACCGCTACTGACCACAGCACCGTGCTAGATGCGGCGTAACCCACCATCGGCGCAACGCGTTCCATCGCCTGGTGGATTACGCGGCGCACCGCTCTCATCTGCGCTTTTACGATTAGCGTTCAGCGCCGCTAATCCACCCTACGCGGAGTAGCATCCGGCTTCACTTTAGGCGGCTCCAGGCACCCTATGCTCAGCGCTGGTGCACCGATACACCGGCGGCGAAGGTCTCTTTCACTGTGCGGTCATCACCAAGCATGGTCAGGGCGAACAGGCGTTCTTCCAGGCTCTTGGCCTGCTGCATGCGGTAGCTGATCAGTGGCGTGGCGTTGTAGTCCAGCACCAGGAAGTCGGCGTCCTTGCCGGGCATGAAGTTGCCCAGCTTGTCGTCCAGATATAGCGCGTTGGCGCCGCCCAAGGTGGCCAGGTACAGCGACTTGAACGGATCGAGCTTCTTGCCCTGCAACTGCATGATCTTGTACGCCTCGTTCAGCGATTGCAGCTGGCTGAAGCTGGTACCGCCGCCGACGTCGGTGCCGAGACCGACGCGCACGCCATGTTCTTCCAGCTTGTTCAGGTCGAACAGGCCGCTGCCCAGGAACAGGTTGGAGGTCGGGCAGAAGGCGACAGCCGAGCCGGTCTCGGCCAGGCGCTTGCACTCGTCGTCGCACAGGTGCACGCCATGGGCGAACACCGCGCGCGGGCCGATCAGCTTGTGGTGGTCGTAGACGTCCAGATAGCCCTTGCGCGCCGGGAACAGCTCCTTGACCCAGGCCACCTCAGCCTTGTTTTCGGAAATGTGGGTGTGCATGTACAGGTCCGGGTATTCGCCGAACAGCTTACCGGCCAGATCCAGCTGCTCCGGTGTACTGGTGGGGGCGAAGCGCGGGGTGACGGCGTAGTGCAGGCGGCCTTTGCCGTGCCAGCGCTCGATCAGCGCCTTGCTCTCGGCGTAGCCGCTTTCGGGAGTGTCGGTCAGGTAGTCCGGGGCGTTGCGATCCATCAGCACCTTGCCGGCGATCATGCGCAGGTTGAGCTTGTCGGCCTGCTCGAAGAAGGCATCCACCGATTGCGGGTGCACGCTGCCGAATACCAGGGCGGTGGTGGTGCCGTTGCGCAACAGTTCCTTGAGGAAGATCGCCGCCACGTCGCTGGCATGCGCCTTGTCTTCGAACTGTTTCTCGGTGGGGAAGGTGTAGGTGTTGAGCCAGTCCAGCAACTGCTCGCCGTAGGAGGCGATCATGCCGGTCTGCGGGTAGTGGATATGGGTGTCGATGAAACCGGGTGTGATCAGCGCGTCGCGGTAGTGCTGGACCTCGACGCCGCCCAGCTTGGGCAGCAGCTCGGCAGCTGCACCAACCTGGGCGACTTTGCCGTTCTCGATCAGCAGAATGCCGTCCTCGAAGTGCTGGTAGGACTGCTCGACACCGACGACAGCCGGGTCGGCGAGGCTGTGCAGGATGGCGGCGCGGTAGGCTTTGCGGGTGTTACTCATTATTCGAAATCTCATGCGTAGGGTGCGCCATGCGCACCGGAAAAATAGGGGCGGTGCGCGCAGCCTAGGCGGCCCCGCGACACCCTACGGGCCATGGCGGCCCGGATCAGGACCGGCGTGAGGCCGGAAGCAGCTTGGCGACGCTGGATTCGCCTTTCTTCACGTCCTGGCCGAAGCTTGCGTTGTAGGTGGCGATCACCTCGCCGGCGATGGATACGGCGATTTCCACCGGCAGTTTGCCTTTCACTTCGGCCAGGCCCATGGGACAGCGCATGCGTGCCATCAACGTTTCCTCGAAGCCGCGTTCGCGCAGGCGATGCTCGAACTTGACACGCTTGGTTTTCGAGCCGATCAGGCCGTAGTAGGCGAAGTCGCCGCGTTTGAGGATCGCCGCGGTCAGCTCCAGATCGAGCTGATGGTTGTGGGTCATGACGATGTAGTAGCTACCAGGCGGCATGTTCTCCACCTCGTCGACCACCTCGTCGTTGACGATCTTCTGCGCACCAGCGGGGATGTGTTCGGGGAATTCGTTCTCCCGTGAGTCGATCCAGCGCACCTTGCACGGCAGGCTGGCCAGCAGCGGTACCAGCGCGCGGCCGACGTGACCGGCGCCGAACACGACGATCTGCGCCTGTGGTTGGCCCATGGGTTCGAACAGCAGCACGGTGGCGCCACCGCAGCATTGGCCAAGGCTGGCGCCAAGAGAGAAGCGCTCCAGGCGGGTGTCCTGGCTGCGGCTGGCGAGCATCTCGCGCGCCATCTCCATGGCCTTGTATTCCAGATGACCGCCGCCGATGGTCTCGAAGATGCGTTCGGCGGTGACCACCATCTTCGAGCCGGCATTACGTGGCGTCGAGCCACGTTCCTCGATGATGGTCACCAGCACGCAGGCTTCACCTTGTTGTTGCAGGTCGGCGAGAGCGCTGATCCAGCTCATTTGCTTAGCCTCCAGGAAGGCGTGGTTTGTCCCGGGCGCGGCAGGCGCCAGTTGCTCGGCGAAGGGGCCAGAATCGGCTCTGGTGCCGGGCGAGCGGGTGGTGTATTCGGTTCGGTGTGTTTTGTCATTGTTGTACACCCATTCATCATTCGTTCGCAGTCGCAGGTCTGTGGGAGGCGCTTTCGGCTCGGGCATCCTGCTTCGCTCTACCTCCTGCATCCCTGCAGTCGCAGCGGCGACAGTCGCGGCTAAAGCCCCTCCCACGGCAGCCTGAAGCTGTATCGGCGTCAGGCAGGTTCGACCTCGGCAGTGCTGGCTGCCTTGCTCTGTGCCTTCAGCTTGCGCATCTGCTCCACACCCCAGAGCACGCGCTCAGGCGTGGCCGGGGCGTCGATCTGCGGCTGCACCTTGTAGTCGGCCAGGCTGGCCACTGCGTCCTTCAGCGCGCACCAGGCGGCGATGCCGAGCATGAACGGCGGCTCGCCGACTGCCTTGGAGTGGAACACGGTGTCTTCCGGGTTCTTGCGGTTCTCCACCAGCTTTACGCGCAGGTCGATGGGCATGTCGGCGATGGCCGGGATCTTGTAGCTGGCCGGGCCGTTGGTCATCAGTTTGCCCTTGGCGTTCCACACCAGCTCTTCCATGGTCAGCCAGCCCATGCCCTGGACGAACGCGCCCTCGACCTGGCCGATGTCGATGGCCGGGTTCAGCGAGTCGCCGACGTCATGCAGGATGTCGCCACGCAGCATGCGGTATTCGCCGGTCAGGGTGTCGACCAGCACCTCCACGCAAGCCACGCCGTAGGCGTAGTAGTAGAAGGGACGGCCAGCCGCCTCGTCGCGGTCGTAGTAGATCTTCGGGGTGCGGTAGAAGCCGGTCGAGGACAGCGAGACCTGGCCGAAGTAGGCCTTCTGGATCACCTCCTCGAAGGACAGGAAGTGATCGCGCACGCGCACCTGGCCGTTGCGGAATTCGATGTCTTCCGGGGTGACCTTGTACTCGCGCACCAGGAAGTCCACCAGGCGCTGCTTGATGGTCTCGGCCGCGTTCTTCGCCGCCATGCCGTTGAGGTCGGTGCCGCTGGAGGCTGCAGTGGGCGAAGTGTTGGGCACCTTGTCGGTGTTGGTGGCGGTGATCTGGATGCGTTCGATATCGACCTGGAACACTTCGGCGACGACCTGCGCGACCTTGGTGTTGAGGCCCTGGCCCATCTCGGTGCCGCCGTGGTTCAGGTGGATCGAGCCGTCTGTGTAGATGTGGATCAGCGCGCCAGCCTGGTTGAGGAAGGTGGCGGTGAAGCTGATGCCGAATTTCACCGGGGTCATGGCCAGGCCTTTCTTCAGTACCGGGCTTTTCTGGTTGAACTCGATGATCTCGCGACGGCGCTTGGCGTACTCGGCGCTTTCCTCGAGCTCGGCGGTCATCTCGTGGATGACGTTGTGCTCCACCGTCTGGTGGTAGTGGGTGACGTTGCGCTCGGTCTTGCCGTAGTAGTTGGTCTTGCGCACTTCCAGTGGGTCCTTGCCCAGGCTGCGCGCGACGGCGTCCATCACTTCCTCGATGGCGACCATGCCCTGTGGGCCGCCGAAGCCGCGGTAGGCGGTGTTCGAAGCGGTGTTGGTCTTGCAGCGATGACCGTTGATGGTGGCGTTGCCGAGGAAGTAGGCGTTGTCCGAGTGGAACATGGCTCGGTCGACGATGGAGCCGGACAGGTCCGGCGAATAGCCGCAGTTGCCGGCCAGGTCCATCTCGATGCCGTGCAGCAAACCGTCGTCATCGAAGCCGACGTCGTACTCCACGTAGAAGGGGTGACGCTTGCCGGTCATGCTCATGTCTTCCATGCGCGGCAGACGCATCTTGGTCGGCCGGCCGGTGAGGTGCGCGATCACTGCGCACAGGCACGCCGGGCCGGCTGCCTGGGTTTCCTTGCCGCCGAAGCCGCCGCCCATGCGGCGCATGTCGATGACGATCTTGTTCATCGGCACGCCGAGCACTTCGGCGACCAGCTTCTGCACCTCGGTGGGGTTCTGTGTCGAGGTGTAGACCAGCATGCCGCCGTCTTCGGTGGGCATCACCGAGGAAATCTGGGTTTCCAGGTAGAAGTGTTCCTGGCCACCGATATGCAGGGTGCCCTGCAGGCGGCGTGGGGCGCTGGCCAGCTTGCTGGCCGAATCGCCGATGCGGTGGGTGTGGCTGGCGAGCACGAAATGCTTCTTGCGGTAGGCGTCGACCACATCGAGCACCGGCTCCAGGTCCTCGTACTCGACGATGGCAGCCATGGCCGCCTTGCGTGCGGTTTCCAGGCTGTCGGCGGCTACAGCCAGCACCACCTGGCCAACGTACTCGACCTTGCCGTCGGCCAACAGCGGGTCACCGGCGACCACCGGGCCGATATCCAACTGGCCCGGTACGTCATCCTTGGTGATGGCGATGGCCACCCCCGGAATCTCGTAGCAGGGGCTGGTGTCGATGCGCACGATGCGCGCATGGGCGCGATCGGACTGGCGTGCGTAGACGTGCAATTGATTGGGGAATTCCAGGCGGTCGTCGACATAGACCGCTTCGCCGGACACGTGCTTGTCCGCGCTCTCGTGCTTGACGCTGCGGCCGACGCCGCTGGTCATGCCGGCGCGGAACAGGGCGGCCAGCTCTTCCTGGGATTTGTGTTCGATATGACTGGACATCTTCGCCTCCAAAACTTCGCATGCCGCCGGGTGCGCCGGCGGCGGATCAATTCACTGCACGCTTACGCGTAGGCGGTAACCCGGGTTTCGATCTCGGGCGACTGCTGCTCCAGGAAGAACTTGCGCAGCAGGTTCTGGGCAGTGAGCAGGCGGTATTCCTTGCTGGCGCGGAAATCCGACAGCGGGGTGAAGTCCTCAGCCAGTGCGTTGCAGGCGCGTTCGATCACGCCCGGATACCAGGCCGAACCGACCAGGGCCGCTTCGCAGGCGCTGGCGCGTTTGGGAATGGCGGCCATGCCGCCGAAGGCGATACAGGCTTCGGTGACCACACCCTCTTCGATGGTGAGGTTGAAGGCCGCGCAGACGGCGGAGATGTCGTCGTCCAGGCGCTTGGATACCTTGTAGGCGCGGAACGCCTGGTTGGCCTGGGCGCGCGGCACGATGATCTTCTCGATGAATTCGGCTTCCTGACGAGCAGTCACCTTGTAATCGAGGAAGTAGTCTTGCAGCGGCAGGATACGGCGGGTGTTGCCCTGGCGCAGGGCAATCTGCGCGCCGAGGGCGATCAGCAGTGGCGGAGCATCGCCGATGGGCGAAGCGTTGCCGATGTTGCCGCCCAGGGTGCCCTGGTTGCGGATCTGCAGGGAGGCGAAACGGTGCAGTAGCTCGCCGAAGTCCGGGTATTCGCGCGACAGCGCTTCGTAGCAGTCGGACAGCGCCGCGGCAGCGCCGATTTCGATGGCGCTGTCGGTCACTTCGATGCGCTTCATGTCTTCGATATGGCCGACGTAGATCATCACCGGCAGTTCGCGGTGGAACTGAGTGACTTCCAGGGCCAGGTCGGTGCCACCGGCAAGCAGGCGTGCCTCAGGGTTGGCGGCGTAGAGATCGGCCAGGTCGGCCACGGTCAGCGGTACCAGGCAGCGTTTGTCGCCGCTATTGAGCTCGGCCGTCTCGCGCGGAGCGATGCTCTTGAGTCGGGCCACGGTATCGCTTTCGAAGGCATCGAACTGATCCGGCTGCTTCTGGCAGCAGGCTTGTTCGGCGGCGTCGATGATCGGGCGGTAGCCGGTGCAGCGGCACAGGTTGCCGGCCAGGGCCTCCATGGTTTGGCCCTTGTCGTACCCGGTGGAGTTCTTCTGCAGGGCGAACAGCGACATGATGAAGCCGGGGGTGCAGAAGCCACACTGCGAGCCATGGCAGTCGACCATCGCCTGCTGCACGCTGTGCAGCTTGCCCTTGTGTTTGAGGTCTTCGACGGTGATCAGTTGCTTTCCATGCAGGCTGGAAACGAAGGTCAGGCAGGAATTGAGGGTGCGGTAGCGTACGCGGTCGCCCTCAAGCTCGCCCACCACCACGGTGCAGGCACCGCAGTCGCCGGAGGCGCAGCCTTCCTTGGTTCCGGTTTTGCCGACATGCTCACGCAGGTAATTGAGCACGGTGACGTTGGGGTCCAGGGCATGCTCTGTGCGCAGCTCCCGGTTGAGTAAAAACTGGATCAAGGACGACCTCCAGGCACTTTATTGTTATGAATCGGTGGCTCGCCGGGTATGTGCGCGCATTGCAAGGCCCCGGGCGTGATTGGCCATGGAGGCAATCTAGAGTTTTCTGACTTTTGGGTCAACAAATATTTGACCTAGTGGTCAGCTGCTTGTCATGCGTTTCGGTTATGAGCGCGGCGGGCTGGATTCATGCCCTGAGCGTAGCGGGTTTCGTGCCAGCGAGCGCTCTGCTACGGGTCTTTCGCAGGGTGTCGCGGCGCCGCCTAGGCTTTACGCAGTGAGGCTTTTCGCGGAGCAGCAGGTGCGTACGACCGCAGCCTCCCTGCAATATGAAGCTCGCAAGCTAGCGTTACAGGAGTCATCGGGTGTGCTCGAACGAGGGGCTCCAGCCAACTGCGATTCACTCAGTTGGTGCTCTCCACCGGCTTAGTCGGGCGCGTGGAGCGCGCGCGTTATGGACCGCTGTAGGCGTGACGCAGCACCTGATTGCGGAGCTTGGCCCGGTAACGCCCTGTGGTACACTTGCCGCCAGATTTTCTTGCTCCCGCCCAGCCGTGGCGGGGCTCCCAGACTCGACCGCCTGCCCCTGGATCGACGTAAATAAGGAATGTCATGACGTTCAAGGCCCCGGACAGCCTCGCCGAGCAAATCGCGCATTACCTGGCCGAACGCATCATTCGCGGTGAGCTCAAGGAACGTGAGCGCATTCAGGAGCAGAAAGTCACCCAGGCCCTTAACGTCAGTCGTGGTTCGGTACGCGAAGCGCTGCTGATTCTCGAGCGCCGTCATCTGATCGTGATCCTGCCCCGCCGCGGTGCCCAGGTCAGCGAACTGACCCCGCACCACGTCACCAGCCTCTATGCGCTGAGCATCGAGCTCTACATCATGCTGGCGCGCGCGGTGATCGAGCGCTGGAAGGTGGAAACCGACCTGGCGCCTTTCATCGATATCCAGCAGCGCCTGCTGGCCAGCCTGGAGCGCGGTGATATCGGCGCCTTTGTCGAGAACAGCTTCGACGTGATGCGCGCTGCCTTTCCCTTCGCCGACAACCCTTATCTGCAGGAAACCCTGGAGAATCTGCTGCCGGCCATCAGTCGCACCTACCACCTGGCGCTGGAGCGACGCAAAGGCGAGATGGGCCAGTTCATGAATACCTTCGCCAGCCTGCTGCAGGCGATCATCGCCCGCGACCCCGTGAGTGCCCGCGAGGTGCTGCAGGCTTATGGCGAGCACAACTGCCAGCTGGTGCTGGCGACTTTGGCCGAGCGCTAAGCCCAGATGCGCCTGAAGAGCATCAAGCTGGCGGGCTTCAAGTCCTTCGTCGATCCGACGACGGTAAGCTTTCCCAGCAACATGGCGGCGGTGGTCGGGCCCAACGGTTGCGGCAAGTCGAACATCATCGACGCCGTACGCTGGGTAATGGGTGAAAGCTCGGCGAAGAACCTGCGTGGCGAGTCGATGACCGACGTCATCTTCAACGGCTCCAACACCCGTAAACCGGTGACCCAGGCTTCGATCGAGCTGATCTTCGACAACAGCGACAACTCGCTGGTGGGTGAATACGCCGCCTTCGCCGAGATTTCCATTCGCCGCCGGGTGACACGCGACGGGCAGAACACCTATTTCCTCAACGGCACCAAGTGCCGCCGCCGCGATATCACTGACATCTTCCTCGGCACCGGCTTGGGTCCACGCAGTTACTCGATCATCGAACAGGGCATGATCAGCAAGCTGATCGAGGCCAAGCCCGAGGAGCTGCGCAACTTCATCGAGGAAGCCGCCGGCATCTCCAAGTACAAGGAGCGCCGCCGCGAGACCGAGAACCGCATCCGCCGCACGCAGGAAAACCTGGCACGTCTGACCGACCTGCGCGAAGAGCTGGAGCGCCAGCTCGAACGCCTGCACCGTCAGGCCCAGGCGGCGGAGAAGTATCAGGAGTACAAGGCCGAGGAGCGTCAGCTCAAGGCGCAACTGCTGGCCCTGCGCTGGCAGACGCTGAACCAGCAGGTCGGCAGCCGCGAGCAGGTGATCGGTGATCAGGAAGTGGCCTTCGAGGCCCTGGTGGCCGAGCAGCGCAGCGCCGATGCCGCCATCGAGCGCCTGCGCGACGGTCATCACGAATTGAGCGAGCGTTTCAATCTGGTGCAGGGCCGCTTCTATTCCGTGGGCGGCGATATCGCCCGCGTCGAGCAGAGCATCCAGCACGGCCAGCAGCGCCTGCGCCAGTTGCAGGACGATTTGCGCGAGGCGGAAAAGGCGCGTCTGGAAACCGAATCGCACCTGGGTCACGACCGAACCTTGCTGGCCACACTGGGCGAAGAGCTGGAGATGCTCCTGCCCGAGCAAGAGATGACCGCCGCTGCTGCCGAGGAATCCGCCGCCAGTCTGGAAGAGGCCGAAGCCGCCATGCACGGCTGGCAGGAACAGTGGGACGGTTTCAACCAGCGCAGCGCCGAACCGCGCCGCCAGGCCGAAGTGCAGCAATCGCGCATCGCCCAGCTGGAGCAGAGCCTGGAGCGTCTGGCCGAACGCCAGCGCCGCCTCAACGAAGAATTGCAGCAACTGGCGGCCGACCCGGAAGACGCCGCCATTCTCGAATTGAATGAACAGCTTGCCGCTGGCGAGCTGGAGCACGAAGCGCTGCAACTGGCCGAGGAGCAGCAGGCCGAGCGTCTGCAGCAACTGCGTGAAGAGTTGCAACAAGCCAGTCAGGCCCAGCAGCAGGCGCAAGGTGAGTTGCAACGTCTCAGTGGCCGCCTGGCGTCGCTGGAGGCACTGCAGCAGGCGGCGCTCGATCCGGGGCAGGGCGCCGGCGAGTGGTTGCGTGAGCAGAACCTGCTGCAGCGTCCGCGTCTAGCCGAAGGGCTGCGCGTGGAATCCGGCTGGGAGCTGGCGGTGGAAACTGTGCTCGGTGCCGACCTGCAGGCTGTGCTGCTGGATGATTTCGCCGGCCTGGATTTCTCTGCGCTGGAGCAGGGCGAGCTGCGCTTGGCCAGCCCGGCTTCGGGTGGTGTGCGGCGTGCCGGCAGCTTGCTGGACAAGATCGAGTCGAGCCACGACCTGTCGCCCTGGCTAGCCGGCGTGCGCCCGGTGGAATCCCTGGAGCAGGCGCTGGCGGCCCGCGCGCAACTGGCTGACGGCGAAAGCCTGATCAGCCGCGACGGCTACTGGGTCGGTCGGCATTTTCTGCGCGTACGTCGTGCTGCCGAAGCCGACAGCGGCGTGCTGGCGCGTGGCCAGGAGCTGGAGTGTCTGCAACTGGAACGTGAGGAGCGCGAAGCGGCGCTGGTGCAACTGGATGAGCGTCTGCTGGGGCTGCGCGATGATCAACGTCGTCAGGAAGAACAACGCGAGCAGCAGCGCCGTCAAGGCCAGGAACTGGCGCGCCAGCTGGCCGAGCTGAAGGCAAAGCTGTCCGCTAGCCAGGCCAAGGCCGAGCAGTTGGGCCTGCGCCGTCGTCGCTTGCAGGACGAACTGCAGGAGGCCGCAGAGCAGCGCGAGATCGAGCAGGAACAACTGGGCGAGTCGCGCCTGCAATTGCAAGACGCACTGGATGCCATGGCGCTGGATAACGAGCAACGCGAAAGCCTGCTGGCCAGCCGTGACAGCCTGCGCGAGCGCCTTGATCGCGTACGTCAGGAAGCCCGCCAGCACAAGGATCATGCGCACCAGTTGGCGGTGCGCGTCGGTTCGCTCAAGGCGCAGCACGACTCCACCCGTCAGGCGCTGGAGCGCCTGGAGATGCAGGCCGAGCGTCTGCACGAGCGACGCGAGCAGTTGTCGCTGAATCTGGAAGAGGGCGAGGCGCCGCTGGAAGAGCTGCGCATGAAGCTCGAAGAGTTGCTCGAGCGACGCATGGCGGTGGACGACGAGCTGCGTCAGGCGCGCTTGGCGCTGGAAGATGCCGACCGTGAGCTGCGTGATGCCGAGAAACGCCGCACCCAGGCCGAGCAGCAGGCGCAAATGCTGCGCAGCCAGCTGGAGCAACAGCGCATGGACTGGCAGTCGCTCAACGTACGGCGCAAGGCGTTGGCCGACCAGCTCGCCGAGGACAATTACGATCTACACGGGGTGATCGCCACGCTGCCGGCCGAGGCCACGGAAAGCGCCTGGGAAGAAGAGCTGGAGCGCATGGCCGCGCGTATTGCCCGTCTCGGGCCGATCAACCTGGCGGCTATCGACGAGTATCAGCAGCAGTCCGAGCGCAAGCGCTACCTGGATGCTCAGGACGCCGACCTGGTCGAGGCGTTGGAAACCCTGGAGAACGTCATCCGCAAGATCGACAAGGAAACGCGCAATCGTTTCAAGGACACCTTCGATCAGATCAATGGCGGTTTGCAGGCACTCTTTCCAAAAGTTTTCGGTGGCGGCAACGCTTATTTGGAACTCACCGGCGAAGATTTACTCGATACCGGTGTAACCATCATGGCGCGGCCCCCGGGCAAGAAGAACAGCACCATTCATTTGCTCTCCGGTGGAGAGAAAGCGTTGACCGCTTTGGCATTGGTGTTTTCCATCTTCCAGCTCAATCCGGCGCCGTTCTGCATGTTGGACGAAGTGGATGCACCGCTGGACGACGCCAACGTCGGGCGCTATGCGCGGCTGGTCAAGGAGATGTCGGCGACGGTGCAGTTCATCTACATCACCCACAACAAGATCGCCATGGAAATGGCCGATCAACTGATGGGGGTTACCATGCACGAGCCGGGTTGTTCGCGCCTGGTGGCGGTGGATGTCGAGGAGGCGCTGGCGATGGTGGAGGCGTGATGGCAGAGCGCCGCGAGATTAACTGAATATAGGCAAAACCTTATGTGGCTCCCTGTGTAAAGTTGCCTTTCGTCGTGCTAGCTTATTGCCCACTTTTGTTACACGCGGAAAACGTCAGATAGAACATCAAGTTGACGTCGCGTTTTATAGTTGAGTTGTGATCCGGTTGATTGGATCTTTTTTTCACCAGAATTATTAAGGGTCAGGTATTTCATGGAATTCGGTCTGCGCGAGTGGCTGATCGTTATTGGCATCATCGTTATCGCTGGCATTCTTTTCGACGGCTGGCGCCGTATGCGCGGTGGCAAGGGCAGGCTAAAGTTCAAGCTCGACCGCAGCTTCGCCAACATGCCGGATGACGACAGCGACCCGGATTTGCTCAGCCCGCCACGTGTGGTCAATCGCGATCACGAGCCGCAACTGGACGAAGACGAACTGCCGTCGATGACTGCCAAGGACCTGCCGCGTCGTCCACGCAACGAACCGCAGCAGGGTGATCTCAATCTGGCCGTCGATGAGCCGGTGCCGACTCTGCTCAATCCGGTCGATGACGAACCCGTCGAGCCGAAAAAAGCCGCCAAGCCAGCCGCTGATGCCGCGCCGGTGGAAGAGGTGCTGGTGATCAACGTGGTCGCCCGCGATGATTTCGGTTTCAAGGGCCCGGCTCTGCTGCAGAACATCCTCGAAAGTGGCCTGCGCTTCGGCGAGATGGATATCTTCCACCGCCACGAAAGCATGGCTGGCAATGGTGAAGTGCTGTTCTCCATGGCCAACGCCCTCAAGCCGGGCACCTTCGATCTAGATGACATCGAAGGCTTCAGCACCCGTGCGGTGAGCTTCTTCCTCAGTCTGCCCGGCCCGCGTCATCCCAAGCAGGCCTTTGACGTCATGGTCGCTGCCGCGCGCAAACTGGCCCACGAGCTGGGCGGCGAGCTGAAGGACGACCAGCGCAGCGTGATGACCGCGCAGACCATCGAGCATTATCGCCAGCGCATCGTTGAATTCGAGCGCCGGCAGCTGACCCAGAAACGCTGAAACATCAGTGCATTGCAAAAGAGCAGCCGAGGCTGCTCTTTTCGTTTGAGAGACCGAGCATGACCGACGCCGCCCAACGTATTTCCGAACTGCGCAACGAACTGGACGCGCACAACTACCGTTACTACGTGCTGGACGAGCCGAGCGTACCCGACGCCGAGTACGACCGCCTGTTCCGCGAACTGCAAGCGCTGGAGGCTAAGCACCCGGAGCTGGTGACACCGGAGTCGCCGACCCAGCGCGTCGGCGGTGAGGCGCTCAGCGCCTTTGGCGAGGTGCGCCATGAAGTGCCGATGCTCAGCCTCGGCAACGCCTTTGAAGAAGACGACCTGCGCGCCTTCGACCGCAGCGTGCAGAACGGCCTTGGCGTACAGGGCGGCGATCTGTTCGGCGGTGGTGCCGAGATCGAGTACAGCTGCGAACCCAAGCTCGATGGCCTGGCCGTCAGCCTGCGCTACGAGAACGGCCAGTTGGTGCGCGGCGCCACGCGCGGCGACGGCAGCACCGGCGAGGACATCACCAGCAACGTACGCACCATCCGCAACGTGCCGCTCAAGCTGCAGGGCGAGGGCTGGCCGCAGGTGCTGGAAGTACGTGGCGAAGTGTTCATGCCCAAGTCCGGCTTCGAGGAACTCAATGCGCGGCAGGCCGAGAGCGGTGGCAAGACTTTCGCCAACCCACGCAACGCCGCTGCCGGCAGCCTGCGTCAGCTCGACCCGAAAATTACCGCCAGCCGCCCACTGGAGTTCTGCTGCTACGGCGTCGGCCAGGTCAGCGGCGAACTGCCGGGGACCCAGGTGGCCATGTTGCAGCAGCTCAAGGCCTGGGGCGTACCCATCAGCCGCGAACTGAAGCTGGCGGAGGGCGTCGAGGCCTGCCTGGATTACTACCGCGATATTGGTGAGCGACGCATGAGCCTGGCCTATGACATCGATGGCGTGGTGTTCAAGGTCAATAACATCGAAGACCAGCAGCAACTGGGTTTCCGTGCGCGTACGCCGCACTGGGCCATCGCCCACAAGTTCCCGGCGCAGGAAGAACTGACCGAGCTGCTGGACGTGGAGTTTCAGGTCGGGCGTACCGGTGCGGTGACGCCGGTTGCGCGTCTGAATCCGGTCAAGGTGGCCGGCGTGATGGTGGCCAACGCCACGCTGCACAACATGGATGAAGTGGCGCGCCTGGGCGTGATGATCGGCGACACGGTGATCATCCGCCGTGCTGGCGACGTGATCCCGCAGGTGATGGCGGTGGTGCCCGAGCGTCGCCCGGATAATGCGCGCCCGGTGCATATCCCCGAGCAATGCCCGGTGTGCGGTTCAGCCGTAGAGCGCACACAACTGGTCAAGCGCAGCAAGGGTAAGGAGTCGCTCAGCGAAGGCTCGGTGTATCGCTGCGTCGGTCGCCTGAGCTGCCAGGCGCAGCTCAAGCAGGCGATCATCCACTTCGTCTCGCGCCGCGCCATGGATATCGAAGGCCTCGGCGACAAGACTATCGAGCAACTGGTGGACGAGAAGCTGATCGCGTCGCCAGCCGACCTGTACAAACTGAGCTTCGAGCAGATCATCGGCCTGGAAGGCTTCGCCGAGGTGTCCAGCAACAAGTTGCTGGCGGCCATCAGTGACAGCAAGCGGCCGACCCTGGCGCGCTTTATATACGCCCTGGGTATTCCCGATGTAGGCGAGGAAACCGCCAAGGTGCTGGCGCGCTCCCTGGCTTCGTTGGAGCGCGTGCGCAAGGCGCTGCCACAGGTGCTGACCTACTTGCCGGACATTGGTCTGGAAGTCGCGCACGAGATCCACAGCTTCTTCGAGGACGCGCACAACCAGCAGGTGATCAGCGCCTTATTGGGCGAATGCGGCCTCGAACTGCGGGAAGAGGGAGAACTGAGCGCCGAGTTTTCGGCCGTCGCCACCCTTGGGGGCATGCTCGACAAGCTGAATATTCCAGGTGTCGGCCCCGGAGCGGCTCAGAAGTTGGCGGAGCGCTTCAAAACCTTAGATGCACTGATCGAGGTAGCGAGGCTGATCGACAAGGATGCCGACGGGCAATGGCTGAAGTTGAACACCTTGTCAGGGGTGAACGAGAAGGCCAAGCAGTCTTTGCGAGCATTCTTTGCTAATCCAGATAATCAGGTTCTTGCCCGCGCCATCGAGCAGCAACTGCGCGATTTCGGCATGCACTGGGAAAGCGAGAAGAAAGTCGCTGAAGGCCTGCCCCTGGCCGGCCAGACCTGGGTGCTCACCGGCACCCTGGAAGTGATGAGCCGCGACGTGGCCAAGGAAAAACTGGAGAGCCTTGGCGCCAAGGTGGCTGGTTCGGTATCGGCCAAGACCCATTGCGTGGTGGCCGGGCCAGGTGCCGGCTCTAAGCTGGCCAAGGCCAGCGAATTGGGCGTGAAGGTACTGGACGAAGCGCAGTTCCTCGACCAACTCAAGACCTACGGCATCGACCTCTAGGGAGCTGTTCGCGAGCAGAGCTCGCTCCTACAGAAACAGGCAAAGATACGCCGATCTTGTGGGAGCGGCTTCAGCCGCGAAAACCAGTGCCGGATCGCTCGATAGCCAGCAGGCCTGGACGAAGTTCAGGTGCCGAATTCTGAACCTGTAGGAACCGGCTTGCCGGCGATCCTTTACTCAGAAGCATCGCCGGCAAGCCGGCTCCTACGGAAAGCTTGGCTCAACCAGCGAAGCGCTGATCCAGATAGGCGATGATCGCCTTGGACTCGTACAGCCAGGTGCTCTGGCCGTTTTCCTCGATGCGCAGGCACGGCACCTTGATGCGACCGCCGTGCTGCTCCAGCGCCTGACGATGTTCAGCATCGTTCTTGGCGTCGCGCAACTGCACCGGCAGGTTCAGGCGGTGCATATTGCGGCGTACCTTGACGCAGAACGGGCAGGCGTGGAACTGGTAGAGCGCCAGGTTGGCCGTGGCGCGCTCGACCTCGGCTTGCGCTTCGGGGCTACGCTTGAGCTTGCGCGGGCGGCTGATCCAGTCGACGAACACGACGAGCTGGCCCAGGCCGATACGAAGGGCTTTGAGCAACATGTTTCTAACTCCTGAAATGCCGGCGGCCGTTCACCGAAGTGAGCGGCCGCTGTCTGGGGCTTGGCTCAACGAACCAGATTGAGGAATTCGCCGCGAGTCGCCGGGTTGCTGCGGAACTCGCCGAGCATCACCGAGGTGACCATGGAGGAATTCTGCTTCTCCACGCCGCGCATCATCATGCACATGTGCTGCGCTTCGATGACCACCGCCACACCGAGGGCTCCGGTGACCTGCTCGACCGCTTCAGCGATCTGTCGGCTGAGGTTTTCCTGGATCTGCAAGCGGCGGGCGTACATGTCGACGATGCGCGCCACCTTGGACAGGCCCAGCACTTTGCCGTTGGGAATGTAGGCGACGTGAGCCTTGCCGATGAACGGCAGCAAGTGATGCTCGCACAGTGAGTACAGCTCGATGTTCTTCACCAGCACCATCTCGCTGTTGTCGGAGCTGAACAGCGCGCCATTGGTGACTTCTTCCAGCGTCTGCTGGTAGCCACGGCATAGGTACTGCATGGCCTTGGCGGCGCGCTTGGGCGTGTCCAGCAGGCCTTCGCGAGAGACATCCTCGCCAAGTTGGCCAAGGATCGCGGTGTACTGTTGTTCCAGGGACATGGAAAATCCTGTTGGGTATCGAATGGGCGCAGGGTAGGGCGCCGACAGGGGCCTGGCAAGAGTGCCAGGTTCTCTGATTACTCGTCGCGACCATCCATCATGGTGCGCTTGAGGATGATGTACACCGCGCCAGTACCGCCGTGTTTGGCGACGCAGGAGCTGAAGCCCAGTACTTGCGGGTGCTGGCGTAGCCAGGTGTTCACGTGGCTCTTGATCATCGGCTTGCGCCCGTCCATGCGCACCGCCTTGCCGTGGGTGACGCGCACGCAGCGGATCTCCAGCTTGGTGGCTTCGGCAAGAAACTCCCACAGTGTGTCACGCGCCTTCTCGACGCTCATACCGTGCAGGTCGAGGCTGCCGTCGAAGGGGATCTGGCCCAGCTTGAGCTTGCGCATCTGGCCGTCCTGCACGCCGTTACCAGCCCAGTACAACGGGTCTTCGGCGCCCACGTCGATGACGAACTGATCAGACAGGCCATCCACCTTGATCTCGCCCTGGCTGATGGTCGCAGCCTGGCGCAGGGTGTTGAACTGTTTACGGTCAGCTTTGGGTTTGCCGGTATCAGCGCGGTCGTGCTTGAGCGGCTTGACGCCGCGCAGCTCGGCCTGGAACAGGGAAAAATCGTCGTCTTGCATCGGTGGCTCCACGAAACAGGCTGGCATTTTACCTAAATGCCAGCGGTGTAAGCGTAGAAAGACGAATTTGTAGGTGCAGGATTGTCAGGCGCGATCAGCGAAAAGCATCGCTGGCAAGCCAGCTCCTAAAGTTGTTGGGGGCTGTCTTCGGGTGGTCAGTCGCGCTTTTTCATCAGCGATGGCGACAGGCTCAAATCGCTGGGGCGACGCAGACGCCTGCGGCAGCGACGCCAGAAGGCGATTCCGGCCCACAACAGGAACAGACCAAACAGCAGCAGGACGATGGCCTCGCCGGTAGAGTCGTTGAGCGCGCCCAGCACTGGCGCGCGACCCGCCAGCGAGGCGACGCCGGCCATCGCCAGGAGAATACCGAAGGCGGCGAGCAGGGCGCCCAGGCCGGCTCCGATACGCAGGCGCCAGTTTCTCGGCTGGCGCGGGCGCAGGCGGCGTGCATCGAAATCGTCGGACAGCTTCATTCCGATTTCCTTTGGTTTATCGGCGGTATGACCGGCTGGTCGCACTCAGGTTCCGCTGCACTGGCAAGACTGCTACCGCTTTCACACCAGCGACTTGGCGTGCGGCACCAGGGTGGCGAAGTTATCGCCCAAGGCGATCATCTCGATGCGGTGCACTTCGGCAGCGGCAATCACGCTGCCATCTGGTGCGGGCAGGTCGCGGGTAGCGCAGGCAGCGTCGACCAGAGTGCAGCGGTAGCCATAGTCCTTGGCGGCGCGAACGGTGGTGCTGACGCTGGAGTGGGTCATGAAGCCGCAGACGATCAGGTCCAGGTGACCGAGTGCCTGCAGGCGATCATGCAGCTCGGTACCGGCAAAGGCGTTGGGCAGGCGTTTTTCAACGACGATCTCCCCAGCCAGCGGGGCTGCTTCCGGCAGGTGACGACCGCGCGGACCGCTGGGGTCGAGCAGACCGCCGGGAATGCCGAGGTGCTTGACGTGAACGATGTCGGCACCGGCGCTGCGCGCCGCTGCCAGCAGGTTGGCGATCTCGGCCAGTGCAGGGTCCAGGCCTGGCAGCGCCAGCACGCCGCTGCGGTATTCTTCCTGAGCGTCGATGATCAGCAGGGTCGCATTGTTCAGGCTGGCCGGCGCGTGGCCACGACCGGTGAGCTGGAACATGGTTTGCGGATGGGACATCTCGGGCTCCTGGCTGATGGTGATAATGTGCCATTGTCCGCTTGCCAGAGCGCTCTGTGAACCTCTATCTGCGCCAAGGCTTGCTCGGAGCATTTTGCCGGCGCAGAATCGGAACTGCCCTGAAGGACTCAGGGTCGTACGCAAAAGGAGTTGCCATGTCACTTTTGTCGCAATATTCACCGCATTTCTGGCTGTTGTTCTCCATCGCTGTGGCCATCGCCGTTCTGCGCGAGCTACGCCGTCCTGATGACGATGCGCTGCGCAAGAAGCGCGAACGGTTATGAGCATTCGTTAACCCGCCATTCATGCGCTGGC
The DNA here is from genome assembly GCF_002843095.1 of Pseudomonas sp. YY-1. NCBI lineage: Bacteria > Pseudomonadati > Pseudomonadota > Gammaproteobacteria > Pseudomonadales > Pseudomonadaceae > Pseudomonas > Pseudomonas sp. YY-1. The sequence goes on from NZ_PJLX01000017.1 coordinate 63,726, forward strand.
CACCCGCACTGGGCTAAACTTCCGCACTTTTCACCCGGAGGCCGCCCGTGACTGCTCTCACTACCCGTTTACGCACCCTGCGTGATTACATCCGCTGGGCCGTCAGCCGTTTTCAGGCCGAGCAACTATTTTTCGGCCACGGCACCGACAATGCCTGGGACGAGGCGCGCCAGCTGGTGCTTGGCGCAGTGCACTTGCCCTGGGAAATCTCCGACGCCTACCTCGATTGCCGCCTGGAAGACGACGAGCATGCCCACCTGCAGGCATTGCTCAAGCGCCGCATCGAAGAGCGTGTGCCCACCGCCTATCTACTCGGTGAAGCCTGGTTCTGCGGTTTGCCCTTCGTCGTCGATGAGCGTGTGCTGGTGCCGCGTTCGCCGATTGCCGAGCTGATCGACCGTCATTTCGCCCCCTGGCTGCCGACCGAACCAGCGCGCATTCTCGACTTGTGTACCGGCTCCGGCTGCATCGGTATCGCCTGTGCCTACGAATTCCCCGAAGCGGAAGTGGTGCTGGGCGATCTGTCGTTCGACGCGCTTGAGGTGGCCAACCTCAACATCGAGCGCCACGGCCTGGAGGATCGCGTCTACTGCGTGCAGGGTGATGGCTTCGCCGGGTTGCCAGGGCAGCGTTTCGACCTGATTGTCTCCAACCCGCCTTATGTCGACGCCGAAGATTTCGCCGACATGCCTGCCGAATACCAGCACGAGCCGGAAATGGGCCTGGCCTGCGGCGCTGACGGTCTGGATCTGGTACGGCGCATGCTGGCTGAGGCGGCCGACCACCTCACCGAGCGTGGTGTGCTGATCGTCGAGGTGGGCAACAGCCAGGTACATGTCGAAGCGCTATACCCGGAAGTGGACTTTACCTGGCTGGACTTCCAGCGTGGCGGGCACGGCGTGTTCCTGCTGGCGGCCAAGCAGTGTCGTGAGCATCAGGAATTGTTTCGTTCGCGTATCGAGAGCTGATACCCCGGTGCGCACGACGGCGCACCCTACGGATCGGGGCTACGAAGTCGAAATGGTATTCCCTCTCCCCAGCCCCCTCCCATGAACGGGAGAGGGGAGCGAAGTGTATCCAGCGGTCTCAATCGACAAACAGATCCGGCACCAGGCTGCCGCCGGCGGAATCGAAGCGGTACTGCTCGAAGTCGCTGACGCCCTGTTCGCGCAGGATGTCCTCGTCGATCAGCAGGCGCCCGGTGATGCTGCGGCCCTGGCTGGCCAGGATCGCGTGGGCCGCGTCGGCCATGATCGCCGGGGTGCGCGCGCGCTTGAAGGCGTCGCGGCTGCCCAGCTCGAACTCGATGGCGGCGGTGGCGATCATAGTCTTCGGCCACAGCGAGTTGACGCTGATGCCGTACTTCTTGAACTCCTCACTCATGCCCAGGGTGAGCATGCTCATGCCGTACTTGGTGACGGTGTAGGGGCCGTGTTGGGCGAACCATTTAGCGTCTAGGTTGAGTGGCGGCGAGAGGTTGATGATGTGCCCGCCCGCGCTTTGCTTGAGATAGGGCAGGGCCGCCTGGCTGCAGACCATCACCGCGCGGGTGTTGATCTGGTACATCAGGTCGAAACGCTTGGGTTCGAGTTTCTCCACGCCCACCAGCTTGATCGCCCCGGCGTTGTTAACCAGGGCGTCGATGCCGCCGAAATGCTCGGCGGCCTGGGCCATGGCCGCCGCCACGGCCTGTTCGTCGCGCACGTCCAGCTGCAGCGCCAGCGCCTTGCCGCCAGCGGCTTCGACCTCGGCGGCGACGCTGAAGATGGTGCCTTCGAGTTTTGGGTGCGGCTCGGCGCTCTTGGCCGCAATGACGATGTTGGCGCCATCGGCGGCGGCCTTGAGGGCGATCTCGCGGCCGATGCCACGGCTGGCGCCAGTGATGAACAGGGTCTTGCCGGAAAGTGACATGGGCGTGCTCCGGTATTGTTGTTATGAGGGAGGAGGGACTCTAATTGTGAGTTTCCGTCGCGGCTAAAGCCCCTCCCACAGCGATATTTCAGGCCCCTACAGCTTCGATTTCCACCAGCAACTGGCGATTCTTCACCTGGTCGCCCTGGCTCACGCCAACGCGGCGAACGATGCCGTCGACGCCAGCCTTGAGCGGGTGCTCCATCTTCATCGCTTCCAGCACCACCAGCAGCTGCCCCTTGCTGACGCTGGCGCCCTCGATGACCAGTACGTCGACGATGGCGCCATCCATCGGTGCCTTCACCGCGCCGCTGCTGGCGGCGTTCTGGCCGCCGGCCGGTTCATGGGTGACATCAACCAGTTCCAGGTTGCCGTGCTCACCGTACAGCCACAGGTGCTCACCTTCGATGTGGTAAGCCTGGCGGCGGCGTACGCCGTCCAGTTCCAGGGTCAGCCAGCGACCGTCGCTGGCCAGCAGGCGCAGGGACAGCTGTTCCTCGCCCCGACGCACGCAAAGGTGCGCTTGCGTACCGCTGGCGAGTACGTCCAGCTCCACAGCGTGCTTGTGCTCGCCCTGCTTGAGGACGAAACGCCAGGGCGCACTGCCGGCGCTGCGCCAGCCGGACAGGCCGGGCTGATGCGCACGGGCGTCGGCCGAGACCTGGTAGAGCAGTGCGGCGGCCATGGCCAACTCGGCGAGGCTGGCGGTGTGCGGGTGCAGGCTGGGGTCATCCGCGAAATGCTCGGCAATGAACGCCGTGGTGGCATTGCCGGCAGCGAACTCCGGGTTCTTGAGCAGGTTGGCGAGGAAGCGCTGGTTACCGTTGACGCCAAGCAGCACGCACTGCTCGACGGCGCGCACCAGCTTGCGCCGGGCCTCGTCGCGGGTTTCGCCGTAGGCGATGACCTTGGCCAGCATCGGGTCGTAGAAGGGGGTGACGGCCTGGCCCTCGACCAGGCCGTGGTCGATGCGCACACCGGCTAGCAGCTCGGGCTCCCAGCGCAGCACCTGGCCGGTTTGCGGCAGGAAGCCGGCGGCCGAGTCTTCGGCGTACAGGCGCACTTCCATGGCGTGGCCGGTGAGGCGGATTTCGTCCTGCTGCAGCGGCAGGGGCAGGCCCTCGGCAACGCGAATCTGCCAGGCCACCAGGTCCTGCCCGGTGATCAGCTCGGTCACCGGGTGCTCGACCTGCAGGCGGGTGTTCATTTCCAGAAAGAAGAATTCGCCGCTGGCGTCGAGCAGAAATTCCACGGTGCCGGCGCCGACGTAGTTGACCGAAGCCGCCGCCTTCACCGCCGCCTCGCCCATGGCCTTGCGCAACTCCGGCGTCATCACCGGGCAGGGTGCTTCCTCGACCACCTTTTGGTGGCGGCGTTGCACCGAGCAGTCGCGCTCGCCGAGATAGACGATATTGCCGTGCTGGTCGCCGAAGACCTGGATTTCCACGTGGCGTGGGCGGATCACCGCGCGTTCGAGAATCAGCTCGCCGGAGCCGAAGGCGTTCTGTGCCTCCGAGCGGGCGGTGCGGATTTGACCCAGCAGTTCGGCTGATTCGTGCGCCAGGCGCATGCCGCGACCGCCGCCACCGGCGCTGGCCTTGATCATCAGAGGGTAGCCGATGCGTTCGGCTTCGCTGGCCAAGGTGTCATCATCCTGGGCGGCGCCCTCAAAGCCGGGAATGCAGGGCACGCCGGTTTCGAGCATGGCGATCTTGGACAGGCGCTTGCTGCCCATCAGGTGGATGGCTTCCACGGTCGGGCCGATAAAGACGATGCCGGCTGCTTCGCAGGCGCGGGCGAAATCGGCGTTCTCGGAGAGGAAGCCATAGCCAGGGTGGATGGCGTCGGCGCCGGTCTTGCGCGCGGCTTCGATGATGGCGTCGATGCGCAGGTAGGACTGGTTGACCTGGGCCGGGCCGATGCACACGGCTTCGTCGGCGATCTGCACGTGGCGGGCATCGGCATCGGCCTCGGAGTACACCGCCACGGTGCGATAGCCGAGTTCGATGGCGGTGCGCATCACCCGGCAGGCGATCTCGCCGCGGTTGGCGATCAGGATCTTGTTGAATGCGGGCATCTTTGTGCTCCTGCTGTGCGTAGCCCGGATGCAATCCGGGGAATCATTTTGGCGAGCGTTCCCGGATTGCATCCGGGCTACGGTCTGTCGATTTTGTTGTAGGAGCCAGCTTGCTGGCGATCCTGGTTCGAGCTGATCGCGAGCAAGCTCGCTCCTACAGTTGCTTGTGTGGTTACTGCGCCCACTTCGGCTTGCGCTTCTGCACGAAAGCCATGGTGCCCTCGACACCCTCGGCGCCGGTCACAGCGGCCGCGAACTGTTCGGCAGCGCGGTCGAGCAGTGGGCCGAGTGCTTCGTGTTCGCTGGCCAGCAGCAGGGCCTTGGTCTGGGCATTGGCCTGTGGCGCACATTGGCGAATCTGCTCCAGGGTTTCGTCCAGGCGCTGTTGCAGGGCAGCTTCATCTTCCTCGCAGTAGTGCACCAGACCCAGTCGCAGGGCCTCGGCACCGTCGAAGCGGGCGGCGGTCAGGGCCAGGCGGCGGGCCTGGGTCAGGCCGATGCGGTGCACGACGAAGGGAGCGATCTGCGCCGGGAGGATGCCCAGCGTGGTTTCCGGCAGGCCGAACTTGGCGCCGCTGGCGGTGATGGCCACATCGGACACGCAGGCCAGGCCGAAGCCGCCGCCCAGCACGGCGCCTTCCAGCACGGCAACCAGTACCTGCGGTGCGGCCTGGGCCTCTTCCAGCAGCGCACCGAAGGCGCGGTTCAATTCGCGGTAAGCATCGCCACCTCTGGCGCGGGCGCCAGCCATGTCCTTGATATCGCCGCCGGCGCAGAAGTGGCCAGCGGCACCGCGCAGAACGAGTGCACGCACGTTCGGATCATGGCGCACGGCTTCCAGGGTGGCGCGCAGTTCGCTGACCATGGCCAGGCTCATGGCATTGCGGCTGTCCGGTCGGTTGAGGGTGACGTGCAGCACGCCACCAACGGAGTTCAGCAGCAGGGTTTCGCAGTGGGGCAGATCGTTCATCGCATAGCCTCGGTGTAGGGCGGGTGAAACCCGCCGCACGGGATGAGTGGCAGGTCAGCCTTTCTTTTTCCCTGGCAGGATGCCCATCAGCTTGCAGATGATGCCGAGCATGATTTCGTCGGCGCCGCCGCCGATGCTGACCAGGCGCACGTCGCGGTAGGCGCGCGACACCGGGTTGTCCCACATGAAGCCCATGCCGCCCCAGTACTGCAGGCAGCTGTCGGACACTTCGCGGCCCAGACGGCCGGCTTTGAGCTTGGCCATCGACGCCAGCTTGGTCACGTCGCGGCCTTTCACGTACTGCTCGGTGGCCTGGTAGACCAGCGCGCGCAGGCACTCGATCTCGGTCTGCAGCTCGGCCATACGGAAGTGGATGACCTGGTTGTCGATCAGTGGTTGGCCGAAGGTGTGGCGCTGCTTGCAGTAGTCGATGGTGGTGTCGACGCAGTGTTCCAGACCCTTGATCATGTTGGCCGCGCCGAACAGGCGCTCTTCCTGGAACTGCAGCATCTGCATCATGAATCCGGCGCCTTCGTGGCCGATGCGATAGCGCTGCGGCACACGCACGTTGTCGAAGAACACCTGGGCGGTCTCGGAACTGCGCATACCGAGCTTGTCCAGGTGCGGACTGACGGTGATGCCGGGCGTCTTCATCGGCACCACGATCAGCGACTTGTTGACGTGCGGCTTGTCGTCACTGGTATTGGCCAGCAGGCAAATGAAGTCGGCCGACGGCGAGTTGGTGATCCACATCTTGCTGCCGTTGATCACATAGTCGTCGCCGTCTTTGCGGGCGGTGGTCTTCAGGCCCGCCACGTCTGAGCCGGCGCCGACTTCGGAGACGCCGATGCAGCCGACCATCTCGCCGGTGATGGCCGGACGCAGGAACTCTTCGCGCAGCTCATCGGAGCCGAAGCGTGCCAGGGCCGGGGTGCACATGTCGGTCTGCACGCCGATGGACATCGGGATGCCGCCGCAATGGATGGTGCCGAACTCTTCGGCGGCGACGATGGAGTAGCTGTAGTCCAGGCCCATGCCGCCGAATTTTTCCGGCTTGGAGATGCCCAGCAGGCCCAGCTCGCCGGCCTTCTTGAAAATGTCATGGATGGGGAAGCGGCCTTCCTTTTCCCACTCATCGACGTGCGGGTTGATTTCCTTGTCGACAAAGTTGCGGACGGTACGGCGGAGTTCTTCGTGCTCTTGAGTGAAGATCATTGTTGTTGTTCTCCAGTAGAGTGCGCTGTGCGCACCGCGATCTTGGTTGGTGCGCATGGCGCACCCTACGGTCAGAATCTCGCGACTCCGAAGCTGTTCTTCTTCAACGGTCGCAGGTTGGCTTCGGCGCAGATGTCCAGCAAGAAGCCCAGCAGCTTGCGCGTATCGCGCGGGTCGATCAGGCCGTCGTCCCACAGGCTGGCGGTGCCATAGAGGGCGGTGGACTGGCTGTCGAGCTTCTGCGCAGTGACTTGTTCGAGCATGTCGAGCATCTTCGGATCGGCTTCCTTGCCTTCCTTGACGTGCTTGTCCTCGGTGACGATGCGCAGCACCTTGCCGGCCTGGGCGCCGCCCATCACGGCGGTCTTGCTGTTGGGCCAGGCGAAGATGAAACGTGGGTCGAGGCCGCGGCCGCACATGGCGTAGTTGCCGGCGCCGTAGGAGCCACCTACCACGATGGTGAGCTTGGGCACCGTGGCGTTGGCCACGGCCTGAATCATCTTCGAGCCGTGCTTGATCACGCCGTTTTGTTCCGATTCCGTTCCGACCATGAAGCCGGTGGTGTTGTGGAAGAACAGGATCGGCGTGTTGCTCTGCTCGCAAAGCTGGATGAACTGCGCCGCCTTGGCCGCGCCCTGCGGGGTGATCGGGCCGTTGTTGCCGATGAAGCCGCAGGCCTGGCCTTCGATCTGCAGGTGGCCGCAGACGGTCTGGCTGTCGAACTCGTTCTTGAAGTCGAGAAACTCCGAGCCATCGGCGATGCGTGCAATGATCTCGCGTACGTCGTAGGGCTTCTTGGCGTCGGCCGGCACCAGGCCGAGCAGTTCCTCGGCCGGGTAAAGCGGCTCACGCCAGCTTTTTGCCGGACGCGCCGGCAACTGCTGGTTCCAGGGCAGCATGCCAAGGATCTCGCGCGCCAGGCGCACGCCGTCGGCGTCGTTCTCGGCCAGGTACTCGGCGGTGCCGGCGACCTGGGCGTGCATCTCGGCGCCGCCGAGTTGCTCGTCGGTGGCGATCTCGCCGGTGGCGGCTTTCAGCAGAGGCGGGCCGGCGAGGAACATCTTGGCCTTGCCGCGTACCACCACCACGTAGTCCGACAGGCCGGGCTGGTAGGCCCCGCCGGCGGTGCTGGAGCCGTGCACCACGGTGATCTGCGGCAGGCCCATGGCCGACATGCGCGCCTGGTTGGCGAAGCCGCGCGCGCCTTCGACGAAGATGTCGGCGGCGTAGTTGAGGTTGGCGCCGCCGCTCTCGGCCAGGGTCACCACCGGCAGTTTGTTCTCGAAGGCGATCTGCTGCAGGCGCAGGGATTTCTTCAGGCCCGTGGGGGAGATGGTGCCGCCCTTGATCGCGCTGTTGTTGGCGATCACCAGGCAACGCACGCCGGCGATATAGCCGATACCGGCGATCAGGCCGCCACCGGCCTGGCTGCCGTCCTTGTCGTCGTGCAGCTTGTAGCCGGCCAGCGAGGACAGTTCGAGAAAGGGCGCGCCGGCATCGAGCAGCAGGTTGATGCGTTCGCGCGGCAGCAATTGGCCGCGCTTCTCGAACTTGGCCTTGGCTTCCTGGGCCTTGTCGAGCACCTTCTGCTCGACGTCGCGGAAGGTCGCGATGGCTGTCAGCATGGCGTCGCGATTTTGCGCGAAGGCTTCGCCATGGACATCGATTTCCGATTGGATCACGGGCATCGCCTTACTCCTGATCTTTCAGTACGTCGGGCACGTAGGCCCGGTGGAAACCGTTGTAGGACTCGCTGTTTTTCGCCTTGCCCAGCGTCCAGGCGCGGGTGCCCTGGCTGGCGGCGCCATCGATACGGATGGTGTTGCCGCTGATGAAGTTGGCGCCGGGGCTGAGCAGGAAGACGATGGCCGCGGCGACCTCGGACTCGGTGCCGATGCGCTGCAGCGGCACGTGATCCTTGAGGTTGCGGATCATGTTCTTCATCGACTCGGGGTAGGTGTCCATGCCGCTGGAGGCGATCCAGCCCGGCGCCACGGCGTTGACCCGCACGCCAGCGTGGCCCCACTCGTAGGCGGCGGTCTTGGTGAAGTTCTCCATGCCGGCCCGCGCCGCGCCCGAGTGGCCCATGCCGGGCATGCCGCCCCACATGTCGGCGAGCATGTTGACGATGCTGCCACCGTGCTTGCTCATGCTTTGCAGGAAGACTTCCTTGGCCACCAGAAAGCCGCCCACCAGATTGGTGCGCACTACGGTCTCGAAGCCTTTCTGATTGATGCCGATCAGCGGCGCGGGGAACTGGCCGCCGGCGTTGTTCACAAGCTGGTGGATGCGCCCGCGTTCCTTGATCACCGCGCCGATCATGGCCTTCACGGCTTCTTCGTCGCGGATGTCGCAGACTTGGAAGCTGGCGCTGCCACCGTCCTCGGTGATCTCGGCGCAGGTCTTCTCCAGCTTTTCCTGCTTGCGCCCGACCAGCACCACATGAGCGCCCAGATGGGCCAGCTCGTGGGCCACGCAGCGACCGATGCCGCTGCCACCACCGGTGACCAGAATGGTCTGTTCATTGAACAGGCCAGGTTTGAATACGGAGTCGTAGCTCATTGTTCTTGTTGTCCTGAGTGATTGCGGTGCGCGTTGCGCGCTACGAGACGGTTGCAGTGTTCAGGCTGTCGGCCAACGCCTTGGGCACCGGCACCGGGAATTCCAGCAGTTGCTGGGCGAAGGCCTTGCCCTGCGGGTCGATGCGCAGGCTGGCGACGCCGCCACCGCCCAGCGCGTTCTCGAGCAGGAAGTTGAGGCTGTGGCTGCCCGGCAGATACCAGCGGCTGACGCGGCCCTGTTCGGCGTCCAGGGTATGTGCCATCCAGTTGGCCACGGCTTCGGGCGTCAGCGCAGCGGCTATCCACGCCAGGTATTCGGGCTTTCTGGCCATCACGCCGATGTTGCTGTGGTTGCCCTTATCGCCGGAGCGGGCCACGGCCAGGCGGATCAGGGGGACGGCGGAGTCGGCTTCACCCATTGGTACGGGCAGAGCGGCCGGTGCTCGAAGCTGGGCGGGGTCGAAGGCATCGATCTGCGGCAGGGCGACCGGCTGGCGTTCGCCGTCGATTTCGACGCTCAGGGCGCAGGCACTCTTGTCCACCAGGAAGCTGAACAGGCGGATCACCGGGTAGACGGTGGGGCGGCCACCGACGATGCCGGTCAGGCCCGGCGCCATGCCGGTGGCAGCCTGGGCGATCTCGCGGGAGAAGAGGATCAAGGCTTCCTTCTTGGCATGTCGTGCGGCGATCTTCACCACCACTTCGCGGCTGTACGTGCGATGGGCATGGGCGCCATAGGTGGCTTCGCTGCCGAGCAGCTCGACGCTGACTTCCTGATAACGCCCCCAGCCGCGCTCGGCGAACATCTCTTGGGTCTTGTTGATGATCGCCTCGCTGACCCGTTCGGCCTTGGCCACGGCATCGATTCCGGCCAGCAGGAAGCTGGCGGTGCAGCGGAAACCGTCCGGGTGCGTGGCGCTGACCTTGTATTGGTCGGTGGGCGGCAGGCCGCGTGCGCCCTGCAGCTGCACGCGGTTGTCGCCGACCTGGCTCAGCTCGACCTGGGTGAAGTCGCAGATCACGTCCGGCAGCAGATAAGCGCGCGGATCGCCGATCTCGTAGAGCATCTGTTCGCCAACGGTAAAAGGCGTGACCAAGCCGCCGGAACCATCCGGCTTGGTCACGACGAAACGGCCATCGTCCTCGACTTCGACGATGGGGAAACCGATGTGCTCGTAGTCCGGCACGTCGCGCCAGTCGGTGAAGTTGCCGCCGGTGCACTGCGCGCCGCACTCGATGATGTGCCCGGCCAGTGCGGCCTGGGCCAGCTTGTCGTAGTCGCTCCAGGCCCAGCCGAACTCGTGCACCAGGGCGGCGCTGACCACCGCGCTGTCGACCACGCGGCCAGTGATGACGATGTCGGCGCCCTGTTCCAGAGCGGCGACGATGCCCGGTGCGCCCAGGTAGGCATTGACCGAGACGCAGAACGGCGGCAGTGGGGCGCCGGTGAACATCTCGCGAGTGCCGGCCTTGACCAGTTCGCCGAGCTTGGGTTGCAGGTTGTCGCCTTGCAGCACGGCGATCTTCAGGTTCACCCCGGCCTGCTCGCAGGCGGCGCTCAGGGCCGCAGCGCAGGCCATCGGATTGACTCCGCCGGCATTACTGATGACGCGGGTTTTCTTCGCTGCCAGTTCGCCGAGCAGCGGCGTGAGTACTTCGACGAAGTCACGGGCGTAGCCGTCATCCGGCTTCTTCATGCGCGCGCCGGCCATGATCGACATGGTGATCTCGGCCAGGTAGTCGAACACCAGATAATCCAGTTCGGCGCCGCGAACCAGTTGAGCGGCAGCGGTGGAGGTGTCGCCCCAGAAAGCGGAGGCGCAGCCGATGCGTACGGTTTTGGTCATTGGAATTGGCCCGTCACACATTTGAGAAGGTGAGCCCACACTACCAAGCAAGCGCTTGGTTGAAAAGTGGCGAAAGACGAAAATTCGGCTAAAAATGCGCCCAAGCGCTTGCTTGGTCAGCTGGCGCCGCATACATTTCATCAAGCAAGACAAGCACTTGCCGGCAGCATGAAGAATTAATCAGAACAATCGCCGAGCAGGGCAATCAGGGGAGAAGTCAGCGTGGACGAACACAGAGCCCAGGCCGTGATGCAGGAGCTGGTCGATAGCGGCCAGGTGACCGATCCGGAGAGCGCCCGCGGCAAGCTGCTGCAGATGGCTGCCCACCTGTTCCGCAGCAAGGGTTACGAGCGCACCACGGTGCGTGATCTGGCCGCCGCCATCGGCATTCAGTCCGGCAGCATCTTTCACCACTTCAAGAGCAAGGACGAAATTCTGCGCTCGGTGATGGAGGAAACCATCGTCTACAACACTGCACTGATGCGCTCCGCGCTGGCAGAGGCGCAAGGCACGCGCGAGCGCTTGCTGGCGCTGATCCGCTGCGAGTTGCAATCGATCATGGGCGGTACCGGCGAGGCCATGGCCGTGCTGGTATACGAATGGCGTTCGCTGTCGGACGATGGCCAGGCGCAGGTGCTGGCCTTGCGTGATACCTACGAGCAGATCTGGCTGGCGGTGCTGGGCGAGGCGCGCGATGCCGGTTATTTCAAAGGTGATCCTTTCATTCAACGGCGTTTTCTCACGGGAGCGCTGAGCTGGACCAACACCTGGTTCCGCTCGCAGGGGCCGATGAGCCTGGATCAACTGGCCGAAGAAGCGCTGTCATTGGTATGTAAGGACGCCTGAGCGATTTCGGCTAGGCTAGGAGCACCCGCCGGTTTTCGGCTCGAACACGGGCGCAGCGGTCTTCCCGCGTTGCGATCCGTGACGAGAGGTCGAGTTTGCGCGCATTAGCCTTTTGCCTGCTGTCCTGCCTGTTGCTGCATGTACCTGTCGCGGTTGCGGTCGAGGAGGTGCGTGTCGGCGGCTATCACTTCCCGCCTTACCTGGATAAACCCGACTCGCAGCACCCGCAAGGTCTGGTACCCGAGTTGCTGCAAGCGCTCAACGCGGCGCAGCAGCGGTATCACTTCGTTCTGGTGCCGACCTCGGCAACCCGCCGTTACCGCGACCTGGAGAGCGGCCGCTTCGATCTGATGTTTTTCGAGTCCAGCCGTTGGGGGTGGCAGGGCACTTCATACCTGGCCTTGGGGTTGGATATCGATGATGCGGAAGTTTATGTCGCTGCGGCTGAGCCGGGGCGTGGCCAGGAGTATTTCGAGGACCTTAGCGACAAGCGCATGGCGCTCTATAACGGCTATCACTACGGCTTTGCCGGATTCGATGCCGACCCTGACTATCTTGCGCGCACCTTCAACGCGGTGCTGACCTACTCCCACGACAGCAACGTGCGCATGTTGCTGGCGCGACGAGCCGACATCGCAGTGGTGACGCGTTCATACCTGGATTCGTTTCTGGCCCGACACCCGGAAATACTGCCTGAGCTTCTGGTATCCGAGCGCCTGGACCAGCTCTATCACCATCAGGTTCTGTTGCGGCCGAAGGGGGCTCTGAGCCCCGCTGAAGTGGCGGAATTGCTCGGTCAGTTACAAGCCAATGGCGAGCTATCAAAGCTATTTGGACGGTATCGCCTGACATTAGGCGGCAAAGTGTCTGCGCAGTGAAAATCCATCTAGTCGGTCAGGATAGACTGGAGTAGGCTGCACCACACTAGAAGAAGGATTTTTTGGGGATTCGACATGCGGCATTCGCGGCGCTGGGTTCATGAGTGTTGGGCTGCCTTGGGTCTATTGTTTGCCAGTTCTCTCTACGCTGCCGAGGTCGTCAAGGTCGGCGGTGCGCACTTCCCTCCGTACGTCATCAAATCCAACCTGCAAGAGTCGAGCGGCTTATTGCCGCAACTGCTCGATGCGCTCAATCAAGAACAGGCCGAATACCATTTCACCATGCTGCCCACGGCCATCGTGCGTCGCTTTAGCGACCTGCAACGAGGGCGTATCGACATGGCGATTTTCGAGAACCCGCAGTGGGGTTGGCAGGACATCGACGCCGAGGCCGTAGACATGGGGCTGGAAGACGCCGAGTTATTCGTCGCCAGAGTGGAAGAGCGGCGCGGCCAGGAGTACTTCGAGCAGCTCGAAGGCAAACGTCTGGCGCTCTACCGCGGTTATCACTACGGCTTTGCCCAGTTCAACAGTGACCCGGAGTTTCTTACCCGTACCTTCAATGCCAATCTCGGCCACTCTCACGACAGCAACCTGCTGATGGTGGTGCGCGGGCGTGCGGATGTCGCGTTGGTGACCCGCTCCAACCTTTACGACTTCGTTGAGCGTAATCGCGAGCATGCGCGCCAGCTGCTGATCTCGGAGGGGGTCGATCAGGTCTATCGTCATCACGCGATGATCCGTCCCGGCGCCCCGATAAGCCCTGAACGCTTCGCCGCCTTGCTCGAGCAGCTACGGGTAAAAGGCGAATTGCAGCGCATCTTTTCGCCTTACCGTATAGCTGTCATGCCAGTCGTAGCGGATAGCTCAACAGCATTAGATGCAGCAGATTGACTGCTGCGTGCAGGGCAATGGCCAGGCTAATGCGACCGCTGTAGTGAAAGGCCAGCCCATAACCCAGCCCAGCGCAGGTCGCCACCACGGCAAATAGCGCGCTGAAGGGCAGGTGGGCTGCGCCGAAAAGACCCGCCGTCAACAGCAAACCAGGCCATATGCCCAGACGCTTGATCAAGGCGTTTTGCAGCAGACCGCGAAAGAGCAACTCTTCCGCCAGCACCGCTACGCCGAGATTGACCGCCAGCCACAGCAGCAGGCCCTGCGGCCATTTGGGTTGCCAGGCGACCAGGCCCAGCGCCATGGCCAGTAGCGGCACCAGCAGCAAGGTGGCGATGCACGCCAGCCAGGCATTTTTCAGCGAGTTCTCGGGGCTGCGCGGTTGCCCAAGCCACCAGGCGAGCAGGGCGGTTCCCAGCAGCAGTTTGTCCCAGGACAAGCGCAGCGCGTAGGGCGCGGCGTCCGGGCTGAGGAGGCGTGGTTGCCACAACTGCCAGGGGCGGAAACCGGGTATGAGATGCGCCGCCAGGGCGACCCCACCGAGCAGGATCAAAGGCAGCCATAGCCAGTTTGGCAGGCGCGGTTGTCCGGCCAGCAAGACGATAACGAACACGCTGCCCAACAGCAGGCCGACGGGCTCGATGAAGCCCAGGCCAGCGCCCAGAGCGAGGGTAAGAGCGGGGAACAGCAAGCGCAGATGCAGGGGCATGGCACCTTCTCCTGAGAAGGCGCGCAGTCTAGCAGGCAGTAGAAAAACTACCTCGGCTTTGGCTTCTTGCGCTGCGAGGGCGCGGAGAGTGGGGGCGCTTAGCGTTGACGCTCGCGTGCGTCCTTGGCCTCTTGCTCGACGGCGCGTTTACGCATGCGTTCGAGCTGGTCTTCGCTTAGGCGCATCTTTTTGGCGCTGCTGCGCAGCACCAGCAGGCTACCAATCACCGAGCCGAACACCAGGACCAGTAGCAGCCAGACGTACCAAGGCATGATGACTCCTTACAAAGGACTAGAGTCGTCACCATAACCCGCGGGCCGAGACTTGTCAGTCTGCCTGTACTGCGACTGCCTGCATGCTGCTGTCGTCCTTGAGCTTCACGCCGCTCAGTTGCAGGCGCAATGCCTGACGCGCCAGGTAGTCGAGCTTGTGTGCTGCCAGTTCGTAGGGCAGGCCTTCAGGTCGCACATTGGAGATACAGTTACGGGCGCTGTCCAGGCAGCCCACGCGCGGTGCGTAGGTCAGGTACAGGCCGAGGCTGTCCGGCGAGGTGAGCCCCGGGCGCTCACCGATCATGACGATCACCAGACGTGCGCGCAGGGCTTCACCGATGCCGTCGCCAATCGCCACGCGCCCCTGTTCGGCCAGCACCACCGGGGTGTTGGCCCAGTCGGTATCGAAGCGATCGCGCAGGGCTTGCAACAGCGGCAGGGCATGGCGCTGGACGGCAACGGCCGATAACCCGTCGGCGAGGACGATGGCGATTTCAGGCGCGGGCAGTTCGTGCTGCAGTTGCACCTGGCAGTCGCCGTGCAAGTGGCGGCCGTGATCGGGGCGCAGCAGGTAGGTCTGCCGGTCTTCGGCGTTGCTGCGTACTTTCAAGGTGCGAAAGCCCGCCGCATGCAGCTGGTGCTTGAGTTCGCTGAAGTCCAGCGGACGATGCACCGCATCGCGTGCCTGGGCATGGGCCAGGCCGAACTTGAGCACCTCGCGGGTAGGCAGGCTGCAGCCGACGCGGCCGAGTGCTATGCGTGCCGAGGTATGCGCGCGAAGTTCGTCCCAGGGATTTTGCTGAATCAGATCATTGGCCATCACGCGGCTCCCGATATGTGCGGCAGTTGCTTGAGCATATGGTGGCCACGGCCGATCTCGCGCAGGCGGCCGCTCGGTTCGGTAATGGCCATGCGCGCCAGCCAGGCATCGAACTCCGGCGCGCGTTTCAGGCCCAGCACGCTGCGCAGGTACAGCGCATCGTGGAACGAGGTGCTCTGGTAGTTGAGCATGATGTCGTCGGCACCCGGGATGCCCATGATGAAGTTGATACCGGCGGTGCCGAGCAGGGTAAGCAGACTGTCCATGTCGTCCTGATCAGCTTCGGCATGGTTGGTGTAGCAGACGTCGCAGCCCATCGGCAGGCCGAGCAGCTTGGCGCAGAAGTGATCCTCCAGGCCTGCGCGGATGATCTGCTTGCCGTCGTAGAGGTACTCAGGGCCGATGAAGCCGACCACGGTATTGACCAGCAGTGGACGGAATTCACGAGCGACGGCGTAGGCGCGGACCTCGCAGGTCTGCTGGTCGACGCCATGGTGGCCGCCGGCCGACAGCGCGCTGCCCTGGCCGGTTTCGAAATACATGACGTTGTCGCCCAGGGTGCCGCGCCCCAGCGACAGTGCGGCCTCGTGGGCCTCGCGCAGGATCGCCAGGGACACGCCGAAACCGGCGTTGGTGGCCTCGGTACCGGCGATGGATTGGAATACAAGGTCTATCGGCGCGCCGGCCTCGATGGCCTGAATCTGTGTGGTGACGTGGGTCAGCACGCAGCTCTGCATGGGAATTTCGAAGTGCTGGCGCACCTCGTCCATCATCTGCCACAGGCGCATCAGTGTTGGCAGCGAATCGCTGGCCGGGTTGATACCGACCGTGGCATCGCCGGAGCCATAGAGCAGACCGTCGAGCATGCTGGCAGCGATACCGCGCACGTCGTCGGTAGGGTGATTGGGTTGCAGGCGCACGGCCAGATGGCCGGGCAGGCCCAGGGTATTGCGAAAACGGGTGATCACCTGGCATTTGCGCGCTACCAGGATCAGATCCTGATTGCGCATCAGTTTGCTCACCGCGGCGACCATCTCTGGTGTCAGTCCAGCGGCCACGGCCGCCAGGCGCGCGCTGTCGGTCTTTTCCAGTAGCAGCCAGTCGCGCAGATCACCCACGGTCAGGTGGCTGATCGGGGCGAAGGCTGCGGCGTCATGGCGGTCGATGATCAGGCGGGTGACTTCGTCATCTTCGTAAGGAATCAGCGCCTCGTCGAGGAAACGCTTGAGCGGCACCTCGGCTAGCGCCAGCTTGGCCGCCATGCGTTCTTCGTAGGTAGCAGCAGCCAGCCCCGCCAGGTAGTCGCCGGAGCGCGCCGGGCTGGCCTTGGCCAGCAGCGTCTTGAGGTCGGCGAAGCGGTAGACCAGGCTGCCGATGGTGGTTTGATAAGGCATGGCTGCAACCCGTTGCAGAGAGGATGTGCTCACCGTGCAGTGCTCATGCCAGAGGCCTGACCGCCGACCATCCGCCGCCTGTACCTGGATGCCGGTCGGATCGGACGAATGAAAAAGGTGCAGTGGCAGTGTGGGTGCACCGCTCTGGCGCGCAGTCGCGCGATGCCTGTTACATGATGGCAACCGCAATTCGAATGCCGAATTTCCGATGGCAGAAGGTGGTTGGCAGCTGGATGGCCGCTAGACCGATTTTTATTCGGGCTGCCGCTCTGCATGCGGGAGGGGCTTTAGCCGCGACCAGTGACAGGATGCTTTGCGCTACAATGCGCGGCGTTTTTATCCTGTTCGAGACCCGCCCATGCCCGCCTGCCAAACCCCGATCATCGTCGCCCTCGACTTTCCCAGCCGTGATGCCGCTCTGGCGCTGGCCGACCAGCTCGATCCGGCGCTGTGCCGCGTCAAGGTCGGCAAGGAGCTGTTCACCCGCAGTGGTCCGCAAGTGGTCGAGGCGCTGCAGGCCAAGGGCTTCGAGCTGTTCCTCGATCTGAAATTCCACGATATCCCCAACACCACGGCGATGGCGGTCAAGGCTGCTGCGGAGCTGGGTGTGTGGATGGTCAATGTGCATTGCTCCGGCGGTCTGCGCATGATGGCGGCCTGCCGTAACGAACTGGACAAGCTCGCTGGCGCCAAGCCGCTGCTGATCGGCGTGACGGTGCTGACCAGCATGGAGCAGCAGGATCTGGCCGGCATCGGCCTGGACGTGCCGCCGCAGGAGCAGGTACTGCGCCTGGCCGGCCTGGCTGCTGAAGCCGGGCTCGATGGTCTGGTCTGTTCGGCGCAGGAAGCGCAGGCGCTGAAGGTCGCGCAGCCGCGTCTGCAACTGGTCACGCCGGGCATTCGTCCTGCTGGCAGCAGTGCCGATGACCAAAAGCGCATCCTTACTCCACGCCAGGCGCTGGATGCCGGCTCCGATTACCTGGTGATCGGCCGTCCGATCAGCCAGGCTGCCGATCCGGCGCAGGCGCTGGCGGCTGTGGTTGCCGAACTGCAAGGCTGAGCCCTGTAGCCCCGAATGAAATCCGGGGCGCTCTGGCATGCCGTCCGAGCTGTCCCGGATTACATCCGGGCTATCCGCTGATCGCGGCAGCGCGCTGGTGGCGTCGCCATCAGCGCCCTGCATGACCCGCCACTCCAGAGCCTGATAGTGCTGCTCTGCGCGCGGTCGCCTGGCTAGACTCCTCGCCAATTCAACAAGAATCGCTGCGAGGAAGCAGACATGAGCATGATGTTTTCCGGCCAGGTCGCCCTGGTCACCGGTGCTGCAGCCGGTATTGGCCGTGCCACCGCCCAGGCCTTCGCTGCCGAAGGGCTCAAGGTGGTGGTGTCCGATGTCGACGTGGCCGGTGGCGAGGGCACTGTCGAGCTGATTCGCGCGGCTGGCGGCGAGGCCTGCTTCGTGCGTTGCGACGTGACCCGCGATGCCGAAGTCAAGGCGCTGATGGACGCCACCGTGGCGCAGTACGGCCGCCTGGACTATGCCTTCAACAACGCCGGTATCGAGATCGAACAGGGCAAGCTGGCCGACGGCAACGAAGCCGAGTTCGACGCCATCATGGGCGTCAACGTCAAGGGTGTGTGGCTGTGCATGAAGCACCAGATCCCCTTGCTGCTGGCCCAGGGCGGCGGCGCCATCGTCAACACCGCTTCGGTCGCCGGCCTGGGGGCCGCGCCGAAGATGAGCATCTACGCTGCCTCCAAGCATGCGGTGATCGGCCTGACCAAATCGGCGGCGATCGAGTACGCCAAGAAGAAGGTGCGGGTGAACGCGGTCTGCCCGGCGGTGATCGACACCGACATGTTCCGCCGCGCCTATGAGGCGGATCCGAAGAAGGCGGAGTTCGCCGCCGCCATGCACCCGGTCGGGCGCATCGGCAAGGTCGAGGAGATCGCGGCTGCCGTGCTCTATCTGTGCAGCGACCACGCAGCATTCACCACTGGTCAGGCATTGGCCGTGGATGGCGGGGCCACAGCAATATAAAGGCTCTAGCCCGGTAGTCTGCAAGCAGGCTAAGGTTGGCTCGCAGGGCCACTGTCAGCAGTGGTCCTGACTCAGCACAATCCTGCCAGGTTCAACTGGAGCGATAACAATAATGACCGCCGATCCCTTGCTGACGTTTTTCCTTCCCGCTGCGCTGGGCATCATCATGCTCGGGCTTGGTCTGTCACTGAGCCTGGCCGATTTCGCCCGCGTGGCCAAATTCCCCAAACCGGTATTGATCGGCCTGGCTTGCCAGCTGCTGCTGTTGCCGCTGGCGTGCTTCTTCCTGGCCAAATTGTTCGGTCTGGCGCCGGCCCTGGCCGTCGGCCTGATGCTGTTGGCTGCCTCGCCGGGTGGCACCACCGCCAATCTCTACAGTCATCTGGCTCACGGCGACGTGGCGTTGAATATCACCCTCACCGCGGTCAACTCGGTGATCGCGATTCTGACCATGCCGCTGATCGTCAATCTGTCGCTGGCCTACTTCATGTCGGCCGATCAGGCTATCCCGCTGCAGTTCGCCAAGGTGGTGCAGGTATTCGCAATCGTCCTTGGTCCGGTGGCCATCGGCATGTGGCTGCGCAGCCGTTTTCCGGGCTTCGCCGAGCGCATGCAGAAGCCGGTGAAGATCATCTCGGCGCTGTTCCTGCTGCTGATCATCCTGCTGGCGGTGGCCAAGGACTGGCGCACCTTCGTCGATTACGCGCCTGCGGTGGGCGGCGCGGCGCTGGCCTTCAACCTGCTGAGCATGGCGGTGGGCTACTGCGTGCCCAGGCTGCTCAAGCTCAATCTGCGTCAGGCCATCGCCATCGCCATGGAGATCGGCATCCACAACGGCACCCTGGCCATCGCCCTGGCGCTAAGCCCGGCGCTGCTGAACAACCCGACCATGGCCATTCCGGCAGCCATCTACAGCCTGATCATGTTCATCACAGCGGCGCTGTTCGGCTTGTGGGTCAACCGTGTGCATGGCGCAGAGCTGGCCGAGCCAGTGGTGCAAGGGGAAAAGGCGTAGCGTTAAAGAATGGGGGAGGGGCTTTGCCTGCGACAGTCGCGGCTAAAGCCCTTCCCACTTTCGACCGAGGCCGTCGCCCGGATGCAATCCGGGGCGGCCTGGCAAAGCGTTCCCGGATTGCATCCGGGCTACAGAGAATCTACCGCTTGCCCCAGTTCAGCACCGCCAGGGTCAGCATGCCAGCGACTATGCCCCAGAACGCCGAGCCGACGCCGGCGAGGCTCATGCCCGAGGCGGTGACCAGGAAGGTGATCAGCGCCGCCTCGCGCTCGTTGGGCTCGCTCATGGCCTGGGTCAGGCCGCCGATGATCGAGGCGAACAGCGCCAGCGCGGCGATGGACAGGATCAACGCCGCCGGCAGCGCCGCGAACAGCGAAGCCAGGGTGGCGCCGAAGATGCCGGCAATGCCGTAGAACACCCCGCACCAGACCGCCGCGGTGTAGCGCTTGCGCGGGTCTTCGTGGGCTTCCGGTCCCGCGCAGATCGCCGCGCTGATCGCCGCCATATGAATGCCGTGGCTGCCGAACGGCGCCATCAGGATCGACACCAGGCCAGTGCTGGTCAGCAGCGGTGAGGCCGGCACGTCATAGCCATTGGCGCGTAGAACGGCCATGCCCGGCAGGTTCTGCGAGGCCATGGCGACGATGAACAGCGGAATGCCGATGCTGATGGCGGCGGCCAGAGAGAAGCTCGGCGTGGTCCATTCAGGTGTGGCCAGTTGCAACTGGAAATCGCTGAAGTCCAGCAGGCCGAAGAGCGCGGCCAGCACGCTGCCGACGATCAACGCAGACAGCACCGAGTAGCGCGGCCACAGGCGCTTGCCGAGCAGGTAGGCAAGCAGCATGGCGATCACCAGAAAGGGCTGTTGCTCGGCGGCCACGCAGATTTCCAGGCCGATCTTGAACAGCACACCGGCCAGCAGCGCGGCGGCGATGGAGGCGGGGATGCGCCGCATCAGACGATCGAAGGTGCCGGTCAGGCCTATCAGCACGATCAGCCCCGAGGCCAGGATATAGGCACCAATGGCCTCACCGTAGGACACCTGCGGCAGGCTGGTGATCAGCAGCGCAGCGCCGGGGGTGGACCAGGCGATCATCACCGGCGCGCGGTAGCGCAGCGACAGCACGATGCAGCACAGCGCCATGCCGATCGACAGCGCCCAGATCCACGAAGAAATCTGCCCGGCGGTGAGGCCGGCAGCCTGGCCGGCCTGGAACATCAGCACCAGGGAGCTGGTGTAGCCGGTGAGCATGGCGATGAAGCCAGCGACCACGGCCGAGGTGGAGGTGTCCGCCAGTGGGCGCAGACGAGTAGGGGCGGCGTCTTGCATCAGAACATTCCAGTGTCGACGATGATGGGGTAGAGCGAGGCGACCAGCAGCAGCGCCATGCCGATATTGAAGGCGCGCAGCGCGCGCGGGTTGTCCAGCCACTTGCGCAGCATACTGCCGGCGACGGTCCACAACCCCACGCTGGGGCAGTTGACCAGGGCAAACAGGGCGGCGATCAACAGTACGTTGCTGAAGAAGCCATCCTGCGGCGTGTAGGTGGTGATGGCGCCGATGGCCATGATCCACGCCTTGGGGTTGACCCACTGAAAGGCCGCCGCCTGGATGAAGGTGAACGGCTTGGCCTCGGCGTTCTCGCGGCTCTGCGGTGCGCCTGACTGGGCGATCTTCCAGGCCAGATAAAGCAGGTACGCGGCGCCGACATAGCGCAGTACATCGTGCAGCACCGGCAGGCGTTGGAACACCTGGCCTAGGCCCAGGCCCACGGCAGCCACCAGCAGCATGAAGCCCAGGCTGATGCCGAGCATATGCGGAATGCTGCGGCGCACGCCGAAGTTCACCCCGGAGGCGAGCAGCATCATATTGTTGGGGCCGGGCGTCACCGAGGTGACGAAGGCGAAGGCGATGAAGGCGAGCAGCAGTTCGGTGGACATGGTCGTTCTCCGGTGACTGGCAAAGCCTATTGCGCGGCTGCCGTGGCGTCGCGGTACAGCCACCGCTGGGTTAAACCGTACAGTCTGGTCAAGCGCTGCCTGGATGGTTAGCCTCGGCTTTTTGCCGAACAAGGATAAAGGCGATGCAACCAGACAATCCCTACAGTGCGCCGCAGGTGGAGTTGCTCGACAGCGCGGGCGTACAGTCGTTGCCAGGTTGGAGCGCCAGGCAACTGCAGGTGCTGGGCTGGCTGGCGCTGGTCTCGGTGGTAGCCAACGCTCTGGTGGTCGGGCTTACATTTGCCGGAGCCCTGCTGGAGGCAGATGAAGCTGAACTGCTGTTTACCTACACCGACTGGCTTAGCCTGGCGCTGGCATTACTCGGCTGCTACCTGCTGCTGCGTTTCAAAGCCTTTGCCGAAGCCCGCTTTTTCGCGCGCAACCTCAGCGTACCGATCTGGTTGCTGCTTGCGGTGACGCTGCTGCTGGAGGCAGTGGACATGCTTTTCGGTGACCAACTGTTCGCCGGATTGGACTGGCAGACCATCGGCTATATGGCGCTGTTGTGTCTTATGGGCATATGCACCACCTGGCTGGGGATACGGTTGCTCAAGCTGCAAAGTCCCTATCCGGCGCTGAAAGTGATGGCCTGGCTCGATATCGTCGGTGGGCTGATGCTGGCCAGCGTGCTGTTGATGCTGGTGGCGTTGCTGCCGTTGCTTGGGGCCGGCGTGGCGCTGATGCTGGTGTTCTTCAAGGGCGCTGCCGAGTTGCAGGGGGTTGCGGACTGACTGCGTCCAAACGGCAAGAGCCGCCTTATGGGCACAAGGCCAAATCACCGCGGGGGCAGCGCTACAGACCTGTAGGAGCCGGCTTGCCGGCGATGCTTTGCCTCTGTGAGGCTGGTGCTCGCCGAGACGCTTGATCGCCAGCAAGCTGGCTCCTACACAGTCATTTTTCTACGTTTGACTGACAGGCATTAGCCCTTCGGGTGGTCACCATTTGTAGTCGAGGCTGGCCGTGACCCGGCGTGGGTCGCCGGCGTAGCAGTAGAAACCATCGCAGGTGGCCAGGTATTCCTTGTCGAACAGGTTGTTGGCGTTGAGCGATACGCTGGCGCCACGCAGGTTGGCGTCGAGCTGGCCGAGGTCGTAACGCACTGCGGCGTCGTAGACGGTATAGGCGCTGCTGTGGCCATCGGAAGGATCACGCGCGAAGCCCATGCTGCCGACGGCGATGTTGTCGGTGGAGCCGACGAAGCGGGCGCCGAAACCGACGCCGAAGCCCGCCAGCACACCCTGGTTCCAGTCATAGTCGGCCCAGATCGACGCCTGATGCTCGGGGATCAGCGGCAGGGCGCGGTTCTTGTCGCGTGGGTCGCCGACTTTGGTCATCTTGCTGTTGGTGTAGCTGTAGGACGCCGTCAGGCTGAGGTTCTCGGTGATATTACCGGTGGCTTCCAGCTCCAGGCCGCGGACCTCTACCTCGCTCACCGGCTCGGTGGCGCCGGCGATGTTGGTGGTCACGATGTTCTGCCGGGTCAAGTCATAGACGGCGGCGGTGAACAGCATGTCGCTGCCCGGCGGTTGATACTTGATGCCCAGCTCGTACTGCTTGCCGGTACTGGGTTTGAACGCCGCGCCGCCGTTGCCGCCTGCTTCGGCCTGGAAGGATTCGGCATAGGACACATAAGGCGTGAAGCCGGAATCGAACACGTAGCTCAGCGCCGCATTGCCGCTGAATTGGCTGTCGCGGCGGCTGTCCTTGGCATCGTTGGCGTTGTGGAACACCGAATCGGTGTCCAGACGGTCCCATCGCCCGCCCAGAGTCAGGCGCCAGTTGTCCAGCGACATTTGGTCCTGCAGATAGAGGCCGGTGTTTCTGCGCTTCTGGCTGTAGTTCTGTAGATCGCTATAGGTAACGCCACTGAAGTCTTGGCCGTAGCTTGGGTTGTTAATGTTGCTCGGAGGAACGTTAATTCCAATGATGTTCCAGTTGTTGTCATAGAGGTAGGAACCACCGAACTGCCAGCGGTAGTCAGTATTCACTCGTAGGTAGTCGAGGCCCAGCAGCAGGGTGTGCCCGATTGCACCGGTGTTGAAGTCCGCCTGGAAGTTGTTGGCCACGGCGAAGTGGCTGATGTTCTCATCATAGATATTAGCGCCACGATCAACTGTGCCGTCGGGCGCTACAGAGAATGCTGTACCACCAGCCGTGATGATCTGGTTATCCAGTTCTAGCTTGCTGTAGCGCAGGTTCTGGTTGAACTGCCAGATATCGTTGATGCGGTGCTCGAAGGCATAACCCAGTGCATAGAAGGTCTTGTCGTAGAACTCCCAGTCAGGGTCGCCAAGGTTCTTGTGGTAGTCGACCTTGCCGGCCGGGGTGCTCAACTTGGTGCCTTGCAGTGGCAGGAACTGGCTGGTGCTGCCGGTATCGTCACGGTTGAACTGGCCGAGGAACGTCAGTTTGCTGTCGTCGGCAATGTTCCAGGTCAGGCTGGGCGCCAGGTTGAAACGCTGGTCGTCCATATGCTCGATAACGGTGCCACTGTCACGGCCGGTACCGCTGAAACGGTAGAGAAAGCGACCTTCATCGTCGATCTTGCCGGTGCTGTCGAAGCTGATCTGCTTGTGGTTGTAGTTACCGACTTGCACCTGCACTTCATGGCTGCTTTCGGCCTGCGGACGGCGGCTGACGGCATCCACCAGGCCGCCTGGCGGGGTCTGGCCATACACTGCCGAGGCCGGGCCGCGCAGCACGGCGACGCGTTCCAGGTTCCAGGTTTCCAGTTTGGGCATGGCGTAGCTGCCCTTGGGCAGTGGCAGGCCGTCGAGCATCTGGATCGGTTCGAAACCGCGGATCTTCATCCAGTCGGCGCGGCTGTCGCTGCCGTAGCTGCTGGCGATGACACCCGGCATATAGCGCACGGCGTCATCGAGGTTCTGCACCTTGCGGTCCTGCATCTGCTCGCGGGTGGCGACGGAGATCGAGCGTGGGGTTTCCAGCAGCGGCGTGTCGGTCTTGGTGCCGGTCGCGGTGCGGTTGGCCAGATAACCACGGGTTGGGCCCCAGGCGCTCTCGGCGGCCTGTTCGCTGGCTGTCACGGTCACGTCCGGCAGTGCCATTGCTGCCTCTGCCGCAGGGGTCAGGCTGTAGGCGCCGCCGTTGCCGCCTTGCAGCTGCAGGCCCGTGCCACGCAGCGCCTGATTGAGGGCTTCGATGGCTTCGTAGTCGCCGCTGACCGGTGCCGAGTTCTTGCCCTCGGTCAGGGCTGGATCGATGCTCAGGGTCACGCCGGCCTGGCTGGCGATCTGGTTGAGCGTGGCTGCCAGAGGACCGGAAGGCAGTTGGTAGACCTCGGCATGGGCCAGCCCGGCATGGCCGGCAAAGGCGATGGTCAGGGCCAACAGCGTGTGGCGGAAAGGGGCAGGGCGGAAGGACATTGCGAACGTCTCCTAAGAGTTAATGTATCTCAATGTCCTTTTGCCGAAGCAGGAAAGAAAAATGACAGGGGCGGAGAAAATTATTTTTCTGCCGGCACCACACGAGTCCACCAGGGGCCCAATTGCTCGGTACGCACCGGCAGGCTCAGCGCCAAAGCGGCCAGCGCCTTGTCGCTGTCGTGCAGTGGGAAGCTGCCGCTGATGCGCAGCCCGGCCAGGCTCGGGTCGAGGCTCAGATAGCCAATGCGGTATTCGCCGAGCTGATCGATCAGGCGTTGCAGGGGCAGGTTGTCCGCCACCAGCATGCCGCGACTCCAGGCGTCGGCGCCGATGGGCGCTGGGTGGCTGTCGCTGAGGTGCTGGCTGTCCATGCGCACCTGTTCGCCGCTGTGGATGATGCGTTCCTGCGAGCCGGCCAGCGGCCTGGCAGCGACCGCTGACTGCAGCACGATCAGTTCGGTCGCAGTACCTTCGCGCCGGACCAAAAAGCGCGTACCCAACGCACGCAGTCGTCCCTGCTCCGTCTCGACGATGAAGGGGCGGGTATCGCCCTTGGCGGTCTGAATCAGAATTTCGCCGCTGTGCAGGTGCAGGCGCCGTTCGTTGTCGTCGAATTCGATATCCAGCGCACTGCGGCTGTTGAGGCGCACCTGGCTGCGGTCGGCGAGCAGCAGGTCGCGCTGTTCTCCACTGGCGGTATGGTAGTCGGCGAGATAATCGCCCAGCGGGCGCTGCTGGGCCAGCAATACCAGCGCTATGCCTGTGGCCAGAAGCAGACCCAGGGCGCTACCACCAAGGCGGCGCAGGCTGCGGCGACGGCTGACGCTGCTCTGCAACAGGGCGCGTCGCGCCATCGGCGCGCTGGCGGCAGAGAGCTGCTGGTCGATGCCGCCGAGGCGTCGCCAGACAAGGTCATGCTCCGGGTGCGCGGCCAGCCAGTCGGTGAAGTCGTGGCGTTGCTGCTCGCTGGCTTCGCCCGAGTCCAGGCACAGCTGCCAGGCGATGGCCTCGTCGAGCACGCGAGCCGAGACCTGGCTCATTGCGGCGCTCCGTACAGCGCGATGTAACACTGGCGCAGGCCCTGGGCGAGGTATTGACGCACGCGCGACGGGGACACGCCAAGACGCTCGGCGATCTCGGCATGACCGAGACCATCCAGACGGTTATGGAGGAAAGCTGCGCGTGCCTTGCTCGACAGCTGGCCGAGCAGGCGGTCGATCTCGGTCAGTTGCTCCAATGCCAGGGCCTGTTCTTCCGGGCTGGGTTGCACGGCTTGCGGAGCCAGCGCGAGCTCTTCCAGATAGGCACGTTCCAGCGCATGGCGGCGAAACTGGTCGACCAGCAGCCCCTTGGCGATGGTGGTAAGCAGGGCTCTGGGCTCGCGCGGGTTGTGCAGGTCAGCGCGACCGAGCAGGCGGACGAAGGTGTCCTGGCTCAGGTCTTCGGCGCGCTGCGCGCAGTTCAGGCTTTTGCGCAGCCAGCCGAACAGCCAGTCACGGTGATCGCGATAAAGCACACCGACCAGCTGCTGATTGCAGGAATCCTGAACCGACACGCGCACCTCGCGAGATCTAAGTTAAGGTGATAATGATTCGCATATGATTGCAGAGGTCGTGTCAGGGTGCAATCACGCGTTGGCGTGGCATGACCGGTGGTGCGGGGGAATGGAAAGGCAGGCTGAATCGGTAGGAGCGAGCTCTGCTCGCGAACAAGAGGGTTCGCGAGCAGAGCTCGCTCCTACGGGGGAGTGTGACGATGATGCTCAGGTGCGTTCCTGGCGGCTGCGTGCCAGGGCGTGATTGACTTCCAACCAGCCCTGCACGGCCTCTTCACCCATCTCGCCGAACACGCGCTGTAGCAGGCGTGCTTGTTCGCGGCGCAGGGCCTGTTCCAGTTTGGCGCCTTCGGTGGTGAAGCCGAGCACACGCTTGCGCTTGTCGTCCGCGGCAGCCTCGCTCTGCACCAGATTCATCTCGATCAGCTGGCGCAACGGCATGTTCAGCGCCTGCTTGCTCACGCCCAGGTAACCGAGCAGCTCGGTCATGTTCAGGCCCGGGTACTTGGCGATGAAGAACAGAATGCGGTGATGCACGCGTGACAGGCCGCGCTTGGCGAGCATCTCGTCGGGCTTGGCAGTGAAGGCTTGGTAGCCGAAGAAGAAAGCTTCCATGGCGGCCTGCTGAGCGGCGGAATTCTTGATGACCTGCGCCCCATGACGGCCGGCCTGCGTGCCCTCGGCGGGCGACATCAAAAACTTCTCGGAGAAATTTTTTAGGTCAGTCATATTGACGTATCTCTGGTCGGCGGCGTAGTTTCGGTCAAGCAGTTTGACTTAATTCCAATGACTTTTGCACCCCAGGACATCCCATGGCCTTCTCCGAACGCATCGCCCGCCTGAAGAGCTCCCTGATCCGTGAAATTCTTGCCGCGGCGCAGCGTCCGGAAGTGATGTCCTTTGCCGGTGGCCTGCCGGCCGAGCCGATGCTGCCGAAGGTGGACTGGGCCGAGATGCCGGCGAGCATGGGTCAGTACGGCATGAGCGAAGGCGAGCCTGCCCTGCGTGAGGCCATCGCTGCCGAAGCACGCGCCCTGGGCGTGCCCTGCGATGCCAGCCAGGTGCTGATCGTTAGCGGCTCGCAGCAGACCTTGGACCTGGCGTCCAAGCTGTTCATCGATCCGGGCACCGAGGTGCTGCTCGAAGCGCCGACTTACCTGGCTGCCCTGCAGGCCTTTCAACTGTTCGGCGCCGACTGCATCAGCGTACCGCAGGAGGCTGACGGCCCCGAGCTGGCGGCTCTGCGTCAGCGTCTGGAGAATCACAAGCCGGCTTTTGCCTACCTGATCCCGACCTTCCAGAATCCGTCCGGCACCCGTTACAGCGAAGCCAAGCGTGAAGCCGTGGCGGCGCTGCTCGACGAGTTCGGCGTGACCCTGATCGAGGACGAACCGTACCGCGAGCTGGTGTTCGATGCCGGTAGCGCCACGCCCATCGTCAGCCGCCTCAAGAAGGCTAGCTGGATCTACACCGGCACCGTGTCCAAGACGCTACTGCCGGGCCTGCGTGTCGGCTACCTGATCGCCACCAAGGACCTGTATCCGCACCTGCTGCGCCTGAAGCAGTCGGCTGACCTGCACACCAACCGCATCGGTCAGTGGCAGGCGCTGCAGTGGTTGGGCAGCGAGCAGTACCGCGGCCACCTGGCCGAGCTGCGCGACTTCTACTGCATTCGCCGCGACGCCATGCAGACGGCGCTGCTGGAGCACTTCGGCGATCTGGCCGAGTGGGAAATCCCTCAGGGTGGCCTGTTCTTCTGGCTGACCCTGAAGCAGCCGCTCGACACCCGCACGCTGCTCGACGCGGCGCTGGCGCAGAACGTCGCCTTCATGCCGGGCGAGCCGTTCTTCATCGATCCGGACGCCAACCCAGGCCACCTGCGACTGAATTTCAGCCATGTGGCGCCGGAGCGTCTGAGCGAGGGGCTGCGCCGGTTGGCGACGGTAATTCAAGAGGCGCAGGCGAAGTAGAGACTTGTAGTGTAGGAGCCAGCTTGCTGGCGATGCGCTTGCTAAGACGGATCGCCGGCAAGCCGGCTCCTACAGGTAAAAGAAGGAAACACGGGGAGGGCAACGCGATGTTCAAGGTCTACGGCGATTACCGCTCGGGCAACTGCTACAAGGTCAAGCTGATGCTGCATCTGCTGGGCAAGGAGTACCAGTGGATTCCCATCGATATCCTCAAGGGCGAGACACAGAGCGAAGCCTTCCTGGCCAAGAACCCCAACGGCAAGATCCCGGTGCTGGAGCTGGAAGATGGCACCTGTCTGTGGGAGTCCAACGCCATCCTCAATTTCCTCGCCGATGGCAGCGAGTTCCTGCCGACCGAGCCGCGCTTGCGTACCCAGGTGCTGCAGTGGCAGTTCTTCGAGCAGTACAGCCACGAGCCCTACGTTGCGGTGGCGCGTTTCATCCAGCTCTATCAGGGCATGCCCGAGGAGCGCCGCGAGGAGCACGCGCGCTGCCTGAAGCTCGGCTACAAGGCCCTGAAGGTGATGGAGAAGCAGCTCGAACGTACGCCTTATCTGGTCGGCGAGCATTACTCCATCGCCGATATCGCCCTTTACGCCTACACCCATGTGGCAGGCGAAGGCGGCTTCAGCCTGGAAGCCTTCCCCGCGGTCCGCGCCTGGCTCGATCGCGTCGCCAGTCATCCACGCCACGTGACCATGCTGGGTTGAGTACCTTCGAGGCTGGCAGGGCGGCCGGCCTCGACTAGAGTTTGGCGGTAACCGCAAGAGGGCGCCGCCATGTCGCAAGGAAGCCGCAAGCTGGGCCTGGGATCGCTGACCGCGCTGGTGGTGGGCTCGATGGTCGGCGGCGGGATCTTCTCGTTGCCGCAGAACATCGCCGCGCGGGCCGATGTCGGCGCGGTGCTGATCGGCTGGGGCATCACCGCGGTGGGCATGCTGGCGCTGGCCTTCGTCTTTCAGAACCTGGCCAACCGCAAGCCGCAGCTCGATGGCGGGGTGTACGTCTACGCCAAGGCGGGCCTCGGCGATTACATGGGTTTTTCCTCGGCCTGGGGTTACTGGATCAGTGCCTGGCTGGGCAATGTCGGCTACTTCGTCCTGCTGTTCTCGACCCTGGGTTATTTCTTCCCGGTCTTCGGCCAGGGCAACACGCCGCTGGCCATCGCCTGTTCCTCGGTGCTGCTCTGGTGCGTGCACGCCCTGGTGCTGCGCGGCATCAAGGAGGCGGCGCTGATCAACCTGATCACCACCGTGGCCAAGCTGGTGCCGATCCTGCTGTTCATCGTCATCGTCGGCCTGGCCTTCGACCGCGACATCTTCACCCGTGACATCTGGGGGCGCAGCAATCCGCAGTTCGGCGGCGTGCTGGAGCAGGTGCGCAACATGATGCTGGTCACCGTGTTCGTGTTTATCGGCATCGAAGGGGCGAGCGTGTACTCGTCGCGCGCCGAGCGCCGCCGCGATGTGGGCAAGGCTACGGTGATGGGTTTTCTCGGCGTGCTGGTGCTGCTGATGCTGGTCAACCTGCTGTCGCTGGGGGTGATGAGCCAGCCCGAGCTGGCGGCGCTGCAGAACCCGTCCATGGCCGGGGTGCTGGAGCATGTGGTGGGGCGCTGGGGCGCGGTGCTGATCAGCATCGGCCTGGCGGTGTCGCTGCTTGGTGCGCTGCTGTCGTGGGCGCTGCTGTGCGCCGAAATCCTCTTCGTCTGTGCCAAGGACGGCACCATGCCGGCCTTCCTGCGCCGGGAGAACGCCAATCAGGTGCCGGTCAACGCGCTGTGGCTGACCAACGGCATGATCCAGCTGTTCCTGCTGATCACCCTGTTTTCCCAAGGCACCTACCTGTCGCTCATCTACCTCGCGTCGTCGATGATTCTGGTGCCCTACCTGTGGTCGGCGGTCTATGCGCTGCTGCTGGCGCTGCGCGGCGAAACCTATGAAGACCAGGCCGGGCTGCGCCGCAAGGATCTGGCGATCGGCCTGCTGGCAGTGGGCTACGCGATTTGGCTGCTATATGCCGGCGGGGTCAAGTACCTGCTGCTGTCGGCGCTGCTCTACGCGCCGGGGGCGCTGCTGTTTCGCCAGGCCAAGCGCGAGCAGGGGCAGGTGCTGTTCACCCGCTACGAATGGCCGATCTTCGCCGCCGTATTGCTGACCGCCGTGCTGGCCGGCTATGGCCTGTATGCCGGGCATCTGAGCTTGTAGCGCTGGACAAAGCGGTCAGCGCGTGGATAATCCGCTCCATCGTCCTCTGACTCTGGCCTCGCGACCCCATGCGCACATCCCTGCGTACCGCCCTGATCTGGATGCTGATGCTGGCCCTGCCGGCACAGGCCATGGCGGCGCTTGGCATGCAGTTATGCGAGCAGGTGCATCGCAGCGGCGCTCTGCAGATGAGTTCGACTCAGCAGGTCGAGCACGCCATGCACCACGACATGGCGGCCGACAGCGCACATGACTCGCATCAGGACGCCGCCCCGGTGGCCAGCAGCGATGCTCTCGGCGATGGCAGTCTCTGCACCCTGTGCGCCTTCTGCGTCGGTGTCGCCGCGCCCAGCCAAGCGTTTTTGAACAACTCCGCCCTGCAAACCGTTGAGCCAGCCGCAGTCTGGCCCGACCGCCTTATCGTCGGCGTGGCCGACACGCCCGAACGCCCCCCGCGTCTTTCTCTCGCCTGAGCCCCTTAGGTAGCGCCGCCTTGCGGCGCCTGTAGCTCACGCGGCCGCCTGGCCGCCGTACGCGAGAACACATCATGACTTTGCATTCCCTTGCCGGAAGGCTGCTGGGCGTCACTGCCCTGGCGCTGCCCGGCATCCTGATGGCGGCCCAGCCCGATCCGCTGGACGCCAACGCCGCCGTGCCGGCGCAGGATTACCGTTCCCCCCTCGAAGATTACCGCGCCCAGGCCGACGAGCCGTTGCAGGACTGGCGCGCGGCCAACGATCTGGTCGGCCGTATCGGCGGCTGGCGCACCTACAGCATGGAAGGCTGGGAGCAGCCGGCCGAGCAGGGCGCCGAGCCCGTCGAGGGAGGTGGCCATGACCACCATTAAACCCGCCGTACTGCTCTGTGCCGCGCTGCTGCTGGCCGGCTGCGCCGGCTTCAGCCAGGACGGCGGCTTCGACCCGGTGCAGCAAAGCGCCGAGCGCCAGCTGGACAAGCAACTGCTGTGGGCGCGCGACGAGGCCGGCCGTGGGCAGATCGAGGCGCGCGTCGCCGAATTGCTGGGCGAACCCCTGAGCCTGGACGCCGCGGTGCAGTTGGCGCTGCTCAATAACCGTGGCCTGCAGGCGTCCTTCGACGAGCTGGGCATCGGTGAGGCCGAGCGGGTGCAGGCCGGGCGCCTGCCCAATCCCGGCTTCTCCTATGGCCGTCTGGAAAAGGGCAGCGAGGTCGAATACGAGCGCGGCCTGCACCTGAATCTGGCGCGGCTGATCGCCCTGCCGCTGACCTCGCGCTTGGAAGGTCGGCGCTTCGAGCAGTTACAGCGGCAGACCAGCCTGGCGGTGTTCGACCTGGCCAGCGAGACGCGCAAGGCCTGGTACCAGGCGGTCGCCGCCGAGGAGGGCCTGGTCTACGCGCGGCAGGTGCTGGACGCCGCCGAAGCCGGCGCCGAGCTGGCCCGGCGCATGGCCGCGGTGGGCAACTTCAGCAAGCTGCAGCAGGCCGAGCAGCAGAACTTCTACGCCGAGGCCGGCATCGGCCTGATCCAGGCCGAACAGGCGCGGGTGCGCAGCCGCGAACAGCTGACCCGCCTGCTTGGCCTGTGGGGCGAGCAACTCGACTACCGTCTGCCCGAACGCCTGCCGGCGTTGCCAAAAACCGCGGACGAGTTGCCGGACGTGGAGCGCCTGGCCATGAACCAGCGCCAGGACATCCAGGCCGTGCGCCTGGATGCCGAGCGTCTGGCGCAGAACCTCGGCCTGACCCGCACCACGCGCTTCATCAACGTGCTGGAGCTGGGCGTGGTCAACAACCGCTCCAACGAGGAGCCGACCCAGCGCGGCTACGAGATCAGCGTCGAGCTGCCACTGTTCGACTGGAGCGGGGCCAAGGTGGCGCGGGCCGAGGCACAATATCGCCAGGCGCTCAACCGCGCCGCCGAGACGGCGATCAACGCCCGCTCGCAGGTGCGCGAGGCCTACCACGCCTACCGCAACGCCTTCGAGCTGGCGCAGCACTACCGCACCGAGGTGCTGCCGCTGCGCCAGCGCATCGCCGAGGAAAACCTGCTGCGCTACAACGGCATGTTCATCAGCACCTTCGACCTGCTCGCCGACGCGCGCCGCCAGGTGCAGGCGGTGGACGGCTACCTGCAGGCGCAGCGCGCCTTCTGGCTGGCGCGCGCCGACCTCGACATGGCCCTGTTGGGCGCCCCCAATCCCTCGCTCGGCGCGGCGCCTGCCGCTGCTGCCGAGCCGGCCGCCGCCGGCCACTGAACAAGGAATTTCCCAGATGGTTTCACGACGCGATTTCTTTCTCGGGGCCGGCGCCATCGGCGCTGCGGTGGCCACTTCGGCGGTCAGCCGGGTGGCCATGGCGGCCCTGCCCGAACCGGTGCTGCAGGCCAGCGCCGACACCCAACCGCCGCTGCAGCCGGGCAGCGGGCGGCCCTACAACCCGGTGGTCACCCTCAACGGCTGGACCCTGCCGTGGCGGATGAACAACGGCGTCAAGGAGTTCCACCTGGTCGCCGAGCCGGTGGTGCGCGAGCTGGCGCCCGGCTACAAGGCCCACCTGTGGGGCTACAACGGCCAGTCGCCGGGGCCGACCATCGAGGTGGTGGAGGGCGACCGGGTGCGCATCTTCGTTACCAACAAGCTGCCCGAGCACACCAGCATCCACTGGCACGGCCAGCGCCTGCCCAACGGCATGGACGGTGTGACGGGCCTGACCCAGCCGGCGATTCCCTCTAGCAAGACCTTCGTCTACGAGTTCGTCGCCCGCCGTCCCGGCACCTTCATGTATCACCCGCACGCCGACGAGATGGTGCAGATGGCCATGGGCATGATGGGCTTCTGGGTCACCCACCCCAGGGAGCACCACCCGCTGATCAGCGAGGTGGACCGCGACTACTGCTTGCTGCTCAGCGCCTACGACATCGAGCCGGGTGCCTACACGCCGAAGATCATGCAGATGCTCGATTTCAACCTGTGGACCTTCAACAGTCGGGTGTTTCCCGGCATCGACCCGCTGGTGGCGCGCCAGGGCGAGCGCGTGCGCCTGCGCGTCGGCAACCTGACCATGACCAACCACCCGATCCACCTGCACGGTCACGAGTTCGAGGTCACCGGCACCGACGGCGGGCCGACCCCGGTCGGCTCGCGCTGGCCGGAGGTGACCGCCGATGTGGCGGTGGGGCAGATGCGCCAGCTGGAATTCATCGCCGACGAGGAGGGCGACTGGGCACTGCACTGCCACAAGAGCCACCACACCATGAACGCCATGGGCCACGACGTGCCGACTTTGGTCGGCGTCGATCACCGCGACATGACCCGCAAGATCGCCAAACTGGTGCCCGACTACATGGTGATGGGCGAGCGCGGCATGGCCGACATGGCGGAGATGCAGATGCCGCTACCCGACAACACCGTGCCGATGATGACCGGCGACGGCCCGTTCGGCTCGGTGGAGATGGGCGGCATGTTCACCATGCTCAAGGTGCGCAAGGAGCAGGCCGCCGGCGACTACCGCGACCCTGGCTGGTTCAAGCACCCAGCCGGCACGGTGGCCTATGAATGGAAAGGGGCACTGGCCAACCCGAGCCGCTCGCACGACGGCGGCGGCCAGTCGATGCCGCTCAAGCAACCGCTCGAGGCACCGGTGGAAGTGCAGGTACGCAAGCCCGGCGGTCATGCCGGGCATTGACGGGGCGGGCCGCCACGCGGCCCGGTCCCCACAGCAAGCGAGGATTCACCGATGAAAACAGCACAGTTACTGGTTCTGATCCTGATCGGGCTGCTCGGCAGCCCGGCAGCGCTGGCCCACAGCGAAATGCACGAGGGGCATCAGGCCGCCTCAACGATCAGGGAGCAAAAGCCTTGGGGTATCGCCGGCGATGCCAGCGAAGTCGACCGCACCATCGAGATCCGCATGACTGATCAGATGCGTTTCACTCCGGATCGGCTGCAGGTCAGGCAGGGCGAGACCATTCGTTTCGTCCACCGCAACGACGGCAAGATCCTCCACGAGTTCGTCATCGGTACCCGCGAAACCCTGGATGAGCATGCCGAGTCAATGCTGCGTTTTCCCGGCATGGAACACGACGAGCCCTACATGGCTCACGTTGCGCCGGGGCAGAGCGGCGAGATGATCTGGACCTTCAACCGCGCAGGCGAGTTCGACTTCGCTTGCCTGATCGCCGGCCACTATCAGGCCGGTATGGTCGGCACCATCCGGGTGCTGGCCGAGTGACCGACGAGAGGAAAGATGCATGAACAAGTCATTGCTGATCGCGACGCTAGCCACCCTGTTCAGTCTGCCGTTGCAGGCCGCCGACCCCGCGCCGCTGAGCCAGGGCGAGGTGCGCAAGGTGGACGCCGCCGCGCAGAAGATCACCCTGCGTCACGGCCCCATCGCCAGTATCGGCATGCCGCCGATGACCATGGTCTTCGAAGTCGAGAAACCGGAACTACTGGAAGGGCTTTCAGCAGGAGAGAAGGTGAAGTTTCAAGTGCAGCAGCAGGGTAACCGTTACATCGTTACCGAACTGCAGGTAGTGGAGTAGCCAGGAGAGCCGGCCCAGGCATTGCGCCTGGGCTGGCGAACACTCAGTTCAGGCCGTCGGTCAGGGCCTTGGCAGGTACCAGCTTGACCACTTTCTTGGCAGCGATTTCGATGGCTTTGCCGGTCTGCGGGTTACGGCCGGTGCGTGCCGGGCGCTCGCTCACTTTCAGCTTGCCGATGCCTGGCAGGGTGATCTCACCGTCGTTTTCCAGTGCGTCGCCGACAATTTCGCCCAGCTGATCGATCAGGGTGCGGACAGTGGCTTTGGGCAGGGATACGGCCTCGGCCAGGTCGCTGATCAGTTGGTCTTTGGTGATTGCCATGATGTAACTCCGTTTGCAGGTGAGAGGTTCGATGCTGCCGATATGGATCTGCGCAGTCGAAAACGTGGGAACGCTAACATAAAAGACATGATTCGGCAGTGCCGCAACGGGCACTGCCGATAGGGCTTAGTGTCGCATCAGTCCTGGTGGTTCCAGCGTGCTAGCAAAAAACGCAGCCTGCCGCTGATGCCGGGTTCGCTGGCGCTGTCGAACGGCACCTCGATCTCCAGGCTTCCATCGTTCTGGAGGTTGCCATCGAGTTTATGGTCGGCGCTGTGCACCCCCTGGTTCTGCCAGGCGTGGCTCACCTGCCAGCCGCTGTCGGCGCTGGGCGGGGTTATTTCCAGCACCAGGCTGTTGCGGAACAGGTAGCTGCCCTCGAAATGCTGGTTGACCCATAGCTTGCGCTCCACCTCGTAGTCCGGCACTCGCACGTTAAAGGTCAAGGTATAGGCCAGCCCCTTGCGCCTGCTGTTCACGCGCGCCCGATCAGCCAGAAACAGGCTGCCAAGGAATAGCTTGCCGTTCTCCTGCGGTGCCTTGAGCCAGTGCTGGTGGGCGAGACAGGCCACTGAATCCTCTTCGGCAGTACGCCGGCTCAGGTACCAGAGCTTGCCGCGCGGGGCGGCGAGCACTTCGAACTGGTACAGGGCGTTGACCGTTTGCCCCTGGCTCTCAGACTTGCGCAGCTCCTTGGGCAGGGTGATGGCGTCGACTTCAGCCCAGATGTCCACACGTACATCGCCGAACAGAAAGCGCGTGAGATTCTGGTAAGCCTCCTCGCTGTTGACGATGCCGAAGTAGCCGGAATGCGCTCGATAGGTAAAGGCCTTGGCGCAGGGCGCTGTCGGTTTGCTGCTAGCGTCCAGGCCGCAGAGGGTCGCGTTGTCGATGCGCACCAGGCCGTCGCTGCCATGGCCGGCGAAGGTACGCGACAGGCCCAGGCCAGCTTCGTAGTCCATACGGTTGGTGCCAACCATGCAGAAGAAGCGTTTGGATGCAAAGCGTGCCTCGGGCAGCCAGTCGACGCGTTCGGTGAGCTTGTAGGCGGCTTCCAGATCGAGAAAAGTCGCCAGGCGCTGGCGGTTGAAATTGCTGATATCGCTCAGGCTCAGCCAGCTTGGCGGGTTGATGCCGAGTAGATCGATGCCGTTGTGCGGGGTAGCGTAGGTGAACACCTTGTCCACCAGCTTGGCCGCACCACCCGGATCCAGCTTGGGGTTTTGCAGCAGGCCTCGGCACACCAGGCCACCCATCGAATGAGCCACCAGATAGCAGCGGAAGTCGGCCTTGGTGATGGCGTTCTTGGGGTTGGCGCAGATCAGCTCGCGCACCTTGAGTATCAGCTCGCCAAGCTTGCTGGCGAATACCTCCAGGCTCGGTGTGCTGCCGATGCCCAGCAGCCGTGAGGCCTCGTCGTAGTAGCGATAGATAATGATCGAACGGCTGCCCAGGCGGTTGTCGGTATTGGCGGCCCATTCCGGGTCGAGAATGTCGTAGCCGTCTTCGTACACGTCCTGATAGTCGAATTCCGTGGCCAGGCGGATCACTGGCGACTCGAAGACGAATTTGCGTGGCTGGCGGGTCTTTTCCGCTACCGCGCGGTAGACGGTAGAACCGAGGTTGAAACCGCAGAACGGGTCGGCGCTGGTCTGGTCGATCTCACCCGGGGTCATGGCGTAGCCACGCACGTAGATGATCGGATGGAAGGGGCTATGCGAATTGGCCATGGTTGCTCCTGAGGTGGCGTGCGCGTGCCTCGGGAATGCTCATCATGGCCGAACTGCGGGATGCGACGAGTGGCGCGGGTGGTCGTGAAGAAGGTTAGCTCAGCGCTGGAGGTTTTCCGGATTTTTGCGCGGCCAGACTGCGACTTGGCAAGGCTCGACTAAGCTACAGAGACCTGCCTAATGCTGGAGTGCCATCATGCTGCGTGCATTCACCGATCTGGGGTTTCGTTGGAAGATTGCCCTGCCGATTCTATTGCTGGCCGCCTTGCTGGTAACGATGGGAGCCTTGGGTGTTCGTGGCATCACTCAGGTCGCTGAATCCAGCACCACGCTGACCAATCGCCATCTGCCGGCCATCAGCCTGCTGCTCAATGCCGACCGGGATCTGTACCAGGCCTTCGTCGCCGAGCGCAGCCTGCTCGACGAAGACTCCGGTTCGCATGCCGCGCAGTTGCGCGCCTCGCATACCGAGAACCTGCAGCAGGCCTATGACCGCGTGCACAAGTTCGCCGCGATGCAGCCAGGCAGCGAAGCACTGGCTCTGGTGGCCGATTTCGACCGTGGTTTCGAACGCTGGAAGGCGACCTCGTTGCGCGTGCTGGAGCTGGCCAATAGCGACCCCAATGCTGCCAGTCGGTTGAGTTTCGCCGACAGCGAGGCGCAATTCGAAGAGGCGCGCAGTGCCATCGACAAGCTCGGTGAGCTTGAAGACAACGCGGCCAATGCGGTGGGCACCGAAGCCATCGCCCGTGGCGAGTCTCTGGCCTGGCAGCAAGGGCTGATCATCGCCATCGGCCTGCTGGTGTGCCTGGTGCTGGTGGTGGGCTTCCCGCTATTGGTGACCCGTCCGCTGCACAACCTGCTGCATCGTATCGAACAGATCGCCGATGGTGACGGCGATCTGCGCGTGCGTCTGGACGTGCTGTCCAAGGACGAACTGGGCCAGCTCAGCCATGCCTTCAACCGCTTCCTCGACAAGCTGCAGCCCTTGATCAAGGAAGTCGGCCGCGTCACTGACGAAGTCGCCGATTCGGCCAAAAGCCTGGCTGGCCTGGCGGTTGCCAATGACCGGCTGATCAACAGCGAGCACGCGGCGGTGGATCAGGTCAGCACTGCGGCCACCGAAATGAGCGTGGCGGTGCATGAAGTGGCGCGAAACGCGCAGAGCGCTGCCGATGCAGCGCGCAATGCCGAGCAACAGTCGCGCGAGGGTGCCCAGGTGGTGGGGGCGACTATCCATTCGATCCGTCAGCTGGCTCAGGAAGTGGAAAGCGCCTCCGACACCATCCAGACCCTGGAGCAGGAAACCGCCAACATCGGCGCGGTACTGGCGGTGATCAAGGGCATCGCCGAACAGACCAATCTGCTGGCGCTCAACGCGGCCATCGAGGCGGCGCGGGCAGGCGAGCAGGGCCGTGGTTTCGCCGTGGTCGCCGACGAGGTGCGGGCGCTGGCCGCGCGTACCCAGGAGTCGACCAAGGACATCCAGCAAATGATCGAGCGCCTGCAGGCGGGTGTGCAGAACGCAGTCAAGGCCACGCACTCGGGCAGTACCCGCGCGCGGCAGAGCGTGGAGCAGGCCGCTGGTGTGGATCAGGCGCTGAGCGTCACCGGTGACTCAGTGCAGCGCATCAACGACATGGCGGCGCAGATAGCCACTGCCTGCGAGGAGCAAAGCAGCGTCACCGAAGAAATCGCCCGCAATATCAGCGATATTCGCGACCTGTCCAACGAGGCGGCGCAAACCTCCGAGCAGAGCTCGCGAGCCAGCCAGCACCTGTCCGATCTGTCTCATGGGCTGGCGCAGTTGGTGGGACGTTTCCGCGTGTGACGTCAGTGTCTCGCGTATCTAAGTGTTTGAAGCAGTTGTAAGTTTACGTTTAGCCGTTACAATGGCGCGGCTCGTCGCAATGGCGGGCAGCGTTATGGTGGCCCTGCCGGTCCCCTCGCAACGATTACCCGTTAACCTGGTCAGGCCCGGAAGGGAGCAGCCACAGCGGGAACATTGTGTGCCGGGGTGTGGCTGGTAGGGTCCACCTCCAGTTTTCCAAGCCTCCCCCCTATCTAAATATCCTCAGTGTCTATCTGAAGGTTTTTGCTGTGCGCAGTAAAAAGCCCGCGCTTTGGGCGCGGGCTTTTGGCTGTTTGCAGGCTCAGGCAATGCGGTAATTCAACACGCTGTCCTGTTCCTTGAGTGTCTTGCGCAGATCGGCTGGGATATTACCGGCGCGTACGGCCAGTTCCAGGCGAATTTCTTCCAGGCTCTGGGCGAAGGCATCCTGATCGGTGACCTGTGGCTTGGCCAGGACGCGGCTGTAGACGGTGCTGTCGCTCTCGTCGAGCAGGGCGAGGATGATGCTGCCGTCCGGGCGCGGCGAGCTGAAGCTGGCGCGCAGCGGATTGAACAGGTGATCGACGAGCTGTTGGTTGGTGAGTTCCATGTCCTACTCCATCCTGAGGTTGGTCACCTTTGACCCCAGGATGACGACTTGGTTCAGGCAGTGAGCGACTGGCGGGTGCGTTCGATCACTTGTTGCAGCGACTCGTCGTTGTACTGGCCAGGGTACAGACGCTGGCTGTACTGAGCGATACCGGTCTTGTCGACCAGGGTAAAGCTGAAGCTGCCCTTGCGCGTTGCCTGGATGCGGCAATCGAACGGCGCGAAGGCGTGAGTCAGGGTGCTGATGGCTTTCTGAATTTGATGTTGAGCATTCATTTTTCTAGGTATTTCCTTAAAGCATGTGCGCTTCGTTGCGCGTGGTGTAGCTCCATGTTGTTGGCCAAAAAGCGGCCATAGCATGTCAACCGATCGGAGCTTGATTAGCACGATAAAGTTCCATTGTTACGGTTCTTCGGCGTGGTCGGTACGTCGGAGGCAGGCAGAGGAACTGCACCGATAAACGGCGAGTCGGCCTGATCAGTCAGCAGGTGGGATCGGGGAGGGCGGCAGCGCAGAGATGCGCTAGGCGTTGAACCGGGAAACCAGCGAGGGGGCGCAAAGGCCTTAATGACTTACAGCGTGGTACGAACGGCGCGGATGATAATGCGTTGTGCAAGAAATAACCAGCACTATTTCTCAAGTCAGGGTGATGCAGCTCCACACATGCGGGTGGCGGATGCAATTTGCCGGTTGCTCCGCTAGGATTAGCCCACTTTTGCTTTCCTCATATGACGGTTTTCCATGAGTTATCAGGTTCTTGCACGTAAATGGCGTCCGCGCTCGTTCCGCGAAATGGTCGGCCAGACGCATGTGCTCAAAGCCCTGATCAATGCCTTGGACAGCCAGCGCCTGCACCATGCCTACCTGTTCACCGGTACACGCGGGGTGGGCAAGACCACCATTGCGCGGATCATCGCCAAGTGCCTGAACTGCGAAACCGGTATCAGCTCCACCCCTTGTGGCACCTGCTCGGTATGCCGGGAGATCGATGAAGGCCGCTTCGTCGACCTGATCGAAGTGGACGCCGCTAGCCGCACCAAGGTCGAAGACACCCGCGAGTTGCTCGACAACGTGCAGTACTCGCCAAGCCGTGGGCGCTTCAAGGTCTACCTGATCGACGAAGTGCACATGCTCTCCACCAGTTCCTTCAACGCGTTGTTGAAGACCCTGGAAGAGCCGCCACCCCACGTCAAATTCCTCCTCGCCACCACCGACCCGCAGAAATTGCCGGTCACCGTGCTGTCGCGCTGCCTGCAGTTCTCGCTGAAGAACATGCCGCCGGAGCGGGTGGTCGAGCACCTCACCCACGTACTCACTGCCGAGAACGTACCGTTCGAGGACGACGCCCTGTGGCTGCTCGGCCGCGCGGCCGACGGTTCGATGCGCGACGCCATGAGCCTGACCGACCAGGCCATCGCTTTCGGCGAAGGCAAGGTACTGGCGGCTGATGTGCGCGCCATGCTCGGCACGCTCGATCACGGCCAGGTCTACGGCGTGCTGCACGCTCTGATCGAGGGGGATGCCCGGGCGCTGATCGAGGCGGTGCGCCATCTCGCCGAGCAGGGGCCGGACTGGAATGGCGTGCTGTCGGAAATGCTCAACGTCCTGCACCGCGTTGCCATCGCCCAGG
The DNA here is from genome assembly GCF_002843095.1 of Pseudomonas sp. YY-1. Classification (NCBI taxonomy): domain Bacteria; kingdom Pseudomonadati; phylum Pseudomonadota; class Gammaproteobacteria; order Pseudomonadales; family Pseudomonadaceae; genus Pseudomonas; species Pseudomonas sp. YY-1. Next base: position 104,939 of record NZ_PJLX01000017.1, read on the forward strand.
CGCTACCCGATGCAGTGGACAATGGCCAGGGCGACCGCGAGCGCGTGTTGCAACTGGCCCAGGCATTGCCGGCCGAAGATGTGCAGTTCTACTACCAGATGGGGTTGATCGGTCGTCGCGATCTACCCCTGGCCCCGGAACCGCGCGGTGGCTTCGAGATGGTGCTGCTGCGCATGCTGGCCTTCCGTCCGGGGGGCGCTGACGATGCGCCCAAGGTCACGCTAAAGCCCTTGGGGATCAGCCAGGCCACTGCTGATTCCCAACAAAATACAGTGGCCGGCACCGCTATGCCGGCTCCTGCTCCTGCTCCTGCTGTCGCACCGGCGCCTGTTGCGCCTGCCCCGGTTGAGGCCGTCGCGGCTACGCCAGCGCCTGTCGTTGAGCCTGCCGTGAGTGAGCCGGAACCCGAGGTTGTGCCTGCGGTTGCAGCGACCGCTATCGTGGCCCCTGAGCCTGAGCCTGAGCCTGAGCCTGAGCCCGCTGCGTCTGCCGCCGTCGATGTGCCTTGGGAAACGGCCGCACCCGTTGCGCCCGTGGCCGACGCCGTTCAGACCGTCGCGTCAGCCGCGCCTGAGGTGACTGTTGTCGAGCCTGAAGCCCTGCACGTGACCGCGGCTGCCACGCCGGAGCCGAGCGAGGCTGCGCAGCTCGTGGTGGAAGCCGATGGCGCCGACGACGAGCCGCCGCTTGGCGACTACGACTATGTCGAAATGGACGCCGAAACCCTCGATTACGATTTTGGCCAAGCCGAAACCGCGGCTTCCGTGGTCGAGGAACCGTTGCCGGCCGCCAAGCCGGCTACGGGGTTGGCGGCGGAGTGGCTGTCACTGTTCCCGCAGCTCGGGCTGGGCGGCATGACTGGTAGCATCGCCGCCAACTGCACCCTGATCGAAGCCAATGGTGATGACTGGCTGCTGCACCTGGACCCGGCGCACAGCGCGTTGTTCAACCCGACCCAGCAGCGCCGTCTCAATGATGCGCTGAACCAGCAGCAGGGACGCAGCATCAAACTGCGCATCGAGCTGTGCAAGCCCGAGCAGGAAACACCGGCACAGGCCGCTGCTCGTCGCCGTGCTGATCGCCAGCGCAGCGCCGAGTCCTCGATCCATGCCGACCCGCTGGTGCAGCAAATGATTCAGCAGTTCGCCGCCAAAGTGCGCGACGACAGCATCGAACCAATCGATACCCCCAGTTAATTCTGAACACCGAGGATACCGACATGATGAAAGGTGGCATGGCTGGCCTGATGAAACAGGCTCAGCAAATGCAGGAAAAAATGCAGAAGATGCAGGAAGAGCTGGCCAACGCCGAAGTGACCGGCCAGTCCGGCGCCGGTCTGGTCAGCGTGGTGATGACCGGTCGTCACGACGTCAAGCGCATCACCCTGGATGACAGCCTGATGCAGGAAGACAAGGAAGTGCTCGAAGACCTGATCGCCGCTGCCGTCAACGATGCGGTGCGCAAGGTTGAGCAGAACAGCCAGGACAAGATGTCCGGCATGACTGCAGGGATGCAGCTCCCTCCCGGCTTCAAAATGCCCTTCTGACAGGCTACGTGCCGTCCAGTCGACGCACATGGCGGCGTTGCCGGCGAACTCGGAATCCTCATGTGCTCCAGCACACTGCGGTTCCTCGTCCGCCGGCGCCTTGCCCTGTGCGCCGCATGATCGCCACTCTTACTTGTGTTGCTCGCGTGTGCAGTTCGTAGGGTGGGCTTTAGCCCGCCAGATCATTGCCCGCCAACTTTTGCAGGACTTCCATGAGCTTCAGCCCTCTGATTCGCCAGTTGATCGATTCTCTGCGCATCCTGCCCGGTGTCGGCCAGAAGACCGCGCAGCGCATGGCGTTGCAGCTGCTCGAGCGTGATCGCAGTGGCGGTCAGCGTCTGGCGCAGGCGCTGAATGCGGCGATGGAGGGCGTGGGGCACTGCAAGCGCTGCCGCAGCCTGAGCGAAGACGAGGTCTGCCAGCTGTGCCTGGACGAGCGGCGTGACGACAGCCTGCTGTGTGTGGTGGAAGGTCCGATGGACGTGCATGCAGTGGAGCAGACCGGCTTTCGCGGTCGCTACTTCGTGCTCAAGGGGCACCTGTCGCCGCTCGATGGTCTGGGTCCGGAAGCCATCGGTATTCCAGCGCTGCTGGAGCGCATCGATGCCGGTGCTTTCAGCGAAGTGATTCTGGCCACCAACCCGACGGTGGAAGGCGAGGCCACGGCGCATTACATCGCCCAGATCCTTGCCGGCAAAGGCCTGATCGCCTCGCGCATCGCCCATGGTATGCCACTGGGCGGTGAGCTCGAATTGGTCGATGGCGGTACCCTGGCCCATGCCTTGGCTGGTCGGCGCCCGATCAGTCTGTAAACCGTCAAACCCTCTCGATTCGGAGTGCCTGTGATCGCTGACACTCTGCGCCGTTTTACCCTGTTACTCCTGTTTGCAGCGCCCCTGGCCGCGCAAGCTCAATGCCCGGCCGGGCAGGTACAGGTGTGCCTGGGCAGCTCCTGCCTGTGTGTGCCGGATCCCGTACGCATGCGTGAGGATGGCCTGAACCTGGCTGCGGTCAGGCTTGAAGCGTGGTTGCTGCAATCTCGCCAGGCCGCTCTGCGGGCCGGTACCGAACCGATCCCTCTGATGATTCGCGCGCAGCTCGCGCCGTTCTACGACGATGCGTTGCTCGATGAAGTGCGCTATCGCGTCGGTATCACCGACGAGATGGACGCTGCCACCGTCATGCTGCAGAACCCCGACGTACAGGCTGTGACGCTGGTCGACGTGGTGGTGTTTCGCAGCAACGATGCCGCCGCAGAGGATGCTGTACTGTGGGCGCATGAGTTATGGCATGTGCAGCAGTACCGCAAGTGGGGTACCGATGGCTTCGCCCAGCGCTACACCCGTAATTTCCATTCAGTGGAAGGGCCGGCCTACGAAATGGGCGAGCGGGTGAGGAAGGCGCTGCGCGAGCAGAAATGAAACGCTCGCTTGAAAACCAAGCAAGCGCTAGGTTAGGGTGGCCAAAACAATAACGGGAGTACCCGCATGGCCGCCCCTTTGTCGTATTTCGATGAATCCCACCAACTGGTTCGTGATTCCGTCCGGCGTTTCGTCGAGCGCGAGATCCTGCCGCATATCGACGAGTGGGAGGAGGCCGAGGAGTTTCCTCGTGAGCTGTACCTCAAAGCCGGCGCGGCGGGCATTCTCGGTATCGGCTACCCGGAGCATTTCGGCGGCAGTCACGAGGGCGATGTGTTCGCCAAGGTCGCGGCCAGCGAGGAGTTGATGCGCAGTGGCTCGGGCGGACTGGTGGCCGGGCTGGGTTCGCTGGATATTGGTTTGCCGCCCATCGTCAAATGGGCCAAGCCCGCCGTGCGCGAGCGTGTGGTGCCGCAGGTGCTGGCTGGCGAGAAGATCATGGCGCTGGCGGTGACCGAGCCTTCTGGTGGCTCCGATGTGGCCAATCTCAAAACCCGTGCCGTGCGTGACGGCGACCACTACCGCATCAATGGCAGCAAGACCTTCATCACCAGTGGTGTGCGTGCCGATTACTACACGGTCGCGGTGCGTACCGGTGGCGAGGGCTTTGGCGGCGTCAGCCTGTTGCTGGTGGAGAAGGGTTCGCCGGGTTTCACCGTCGGGCGCAAGCTGAAGAAGATGGGCTGGTGGGCGTCCGATACTGCCGAGCTGTTCTTCGACGATTGCAAGGTGCCGGTGGAGCACCTGATTGGTGTGGAGAACGCCGGCTTCGCTTGCATCATGGCCAACTTCCAGAGCGAGCGCCTGAGCTTGGCAATCATGGCCAACATGACCGCGCAACTGGCGCTGGAAAAGTCGATGAAATGGGCGTGCGAGCGTCAGGCGTTTGGCAAACCGGTGGGCAAGTTCCAGGTGCTCAAGCACCGTCTGGCCGAGATGGCGACCCAGCTGGAGGTGTCGCGTGAGTTCACCTACCGCCAGGCCGCACAGATGGCGGCTGGCAGAAGCGTGATCAAGGAGATTTCCATGGCCAAGAACTTCGCCACCGATATCGCTGACCGTCTGACCTACGATGCGGTGCAGATCATGGGCGGTATGGGTTATATGCGCGAAAGCCTGGTCGAGCGCCTGTACCGCGACAACCGCATTCTCTCCATCGGCGGCGGCACGCGGGAGATCATGAACGAGATCATTTCGAAGCAGATGGGTTTGTAGCTGCTGGTGTGGGAGGGCCTTCAGCCGCGATCAGCCTAAATGAGACGAAAAAGCTCGCCGCTGAAGCGCCTCCCACGGAAATCGGTGATCAGGACGCGGCCTGACTCTGCGCTGCCTGGCGCAGGCGCGCGATGTCGCGTTGCGGTGGCGCACCGAACAGGCGGCTGTATTCGCGGCTGAACTGTGATGGACTTTCGTAGCCGACGCGGTAGCTCGCCGCCGCCGCCTCGAGGTTGTCGCAGAGCATCAACCGGCGAGCTTCCTGCAGGCGCAGTTGTTTTTGGTACTGCAGCGGGCTGAAGGCGGTGACGGCCTTGAAGCGATGGTGCAGTGTCGATGGGCTCAGATTGACTTCGCGAGCCAGCTCCTCGATGCGCAGCGGCTGGTCGAAGTTCTTGCGTAGCCATTCGATGGCTCGGGAGATGCGTTGGCTCTGGCTATCGGCGATCACTACCTCATGCAGGCGATGGCCCTGCGGGCTGTGCAGCATGCGGTAGAAAATCTCGCGCAGTGCCAGTGGCGCCAGCATGGCGATGTCGCGCGGGGTTTCCAGCAGGCGCAGCAGGCGGATCACCGCATCCAGCAAGCGTGGGTCGAGACGGTCCAGAAACAGTGCGCGCTGTGAGGCAGCATCGGGCGCCGGAATCGGCGGCATCTCGGTGAGCAGGCTGCTGATCAGTGCCGGATCGATCTCCAGCGCGATACTCAGGTAGGGCGCCTCGGGGCTGGCCTCGATGACCCGTCCGGTCACCGGTAGAACCACCGATGCCACCAGATAATTCAGTGGATCATAGACATAGAGTTCGTCACCCAGGCGTATCTCCTTGCGACCCTGGGCGATGATGCACAGGCACGGATCGTAGACCGTTTGCATCGGCAGGCTCGGCGTCGTGGCGCGCGCCAGTTTCAACCCTGGAATAGCAGTGAGGTGCAGGCCGTCCTCGGGAACGAAGCGTTCGACCAGGCGCGCCATTTCGTGGCTCAGTTCGGCAAGGGGGGTGTCGAGATTTGTGGCGGTGTGAATGGGTGACTGCATGGCGCGCCTCCGAAAGGTGAGCGAAGCCTAGCCAGGTTTTTCAGGCAAGTCATGAGGGGCGGCAGGATTAGGCAAATATTTGCCGGTAATGGGCAAATTACCAGGTATACAGAGTATTTCTAGGTTTATCGCTTGAAGACTCGGCTGCCTGGAAGTGATCCAATCAATGCAGGTTTAGGCAAGAATCTGCCAGTAATCGACTAACGCTGGGATGACCATCTGCCTGATCTTTGTCGTCAGCGCGTCGTGCCTCTGTGCCGGCTCAAACACCTGCAGTAGCCATGTCCCCCGCTAAGTGGTGCCCGCATCCGGCACGAAAGGAGCGAGCCATGCCGAGTAAATGGTTGATCGCGCCATTGCCCCTGTTGTTGCTCGCCACGGCCTGGCTCGACTCAAGAGCCATTGGCGGAGCGGCTTCTGCCGAACCAGGCGCAGCGCCCCATGTTTTGCAGCGAAACGCTGCCGGTCTGTATTGATTTGGTTCCAGGAGGTTGCCATGAGCATCATTCATCGTATGACCGTTTGTGCCCGTCATGGCCGTTCGACTCGGTTGGGTCAATGCCTGGCGCGGTTGCACGAGGTTGGCCGAGATATGCCGGGCTGCGAACGCCTGCGCGTATTTCCTCTGCACAATGATCCACTGACCTGGTTGGTAGAAGGGCAGTGGCGCTCAGCTGCGGCACGTGACGCTTTCCTCGGTAGCGAAGGCCTGCGCCGGGTAGTGGCGCAGGCGATAGACGAAGGGCTGTTCACTCAGCTCGAATGCGGCATGGAGTTACAGCAGCAGGTCGCCTGAGTCGCTCAGACTTGCCTTTGTGAATTTATCTCTATAGATTTTCATGAAATTAATTATTAAAAATTTCATGAGCCATTTATGTTTCGCCACGCCAGTGAACACGTCGACAGCTACTACGCGCAGAGCTGTCAGGATCGGCTGAAGCGCTATCCTACCCTGCAGGGTGACTTGCAGTGTGATGTGCTGGTAGTCGGCGCCGGCTTCAGTGGCTTGCACACCGCCTTGTGCCTGACCGAAGCGGGACGCAAGGTCATTCTGCTCGAGGCCAGTCGCGTGGCCTGGGCCGCCTCCGGGCGTAACGGTGGACAGGCGATTCTCGGCTGGTCCTGCGATATGCCGCCGCTGGAAAATGCGCTTGGTATCGGGCGTGCGCGACGTCTTTGGGATGGCATGAGCTGGGCCGCCCGTGAGCTGCGTGAACTGCCCCAGCGCCATGGCTTCGACTGCGATTACCGACGTGGCCATCTGTGGACGGCGGTGCTGCCGCGCCGCGTGGCGCTGTTGCATGAATGGCAGGAAGAGGCCGCCTATAAGTGGGGGCACCGCGCGCTGCAGTTCGTCTCTCGTGAGCAGATGCCGCAATGGGTCGCCAGTGAGCGTTATCAGGCAGGTCTGTATGACCCAGAAGCCGGCCACCTCAACCCGCTCAAGCTGGCACTGGGTCTTGCCGAGGCCTTCGTTCGCGCCGGCGGGCAGATCTTCGAGCAGAGCCGTGCGCTGAGCCAGGAGATGCATGGTGACGGCTACCGCGTGCGTACCGAGCAGGGCAGCGTGCAGGCCGATCAACTGGTTCTGGCCTGCAACACCTATATCGACGATCTGGAGCCGCGCCTGGCCCGGCGCATCCTGCCGGTCGGCACCTACCAGATCGCCACCGCGCCGCTAGGTGCGGAGCGCGCCGAGGCCTTGCTGCCGCGCAATGCCTGCGTCACCGACAACCAGTTCGTCCTCGATTACTTCCGCCGTACGCCGGATCACCGTCTGCTGTTCGGCGGGGGCTGCACATACCTCGGCGGTTTGCCAAAGGACATGGCTGCTGCCACGCGGCCATTCCTCGAGCGTGTATTCCCGCAGTTGTCAGGCGTGGCCATCGACTTTGCATGGGGCGGGCATATCGATATCACCCGTGCGCGCACGCCGGATATCGGTGGCGAGAACGGCCGCTATTGGCTGCAGGGCTTTTCCGGCCATGGCGTGCTGCCCACGCTCGCGGCGGCGCGGGCTGTCAGCGACGCGATCCTCGGTCATGACGACGAACTGGCCCTGTATCAGCAGTTGCGCAACCCCGCCTTTCCATTTGGTGAGCGATTGGCGGCGCCGCTCGAGGCCATTGGCAAGGCCTGGTACCGATTAAGAGACAGCTTCTGAAATGGACAGCCCAGAGATGGACAAGAACCTGGAAATGGCGGCCCTGGCCGTGCTCATCCACGACCTGCGCAAGCACAAGAAGGTCACCCTCAACGAGCTGGCCGAGCGTATCGGTCGTTCCGTGGGCTTTCTCTCGCAGGTCGAGCGTGGCCTGTCGCGCCCGACAGTGGAGGATCTGACTGCCATCGCCGAGGCGCTCGACGTACCTACTACCTATTTCTACAGCCTGCCCAAGCCCAAGGCGCTGGACTGGGTCACCCGTCCCGACGAACGCCGCACCCTGTACCTGGCCGGTGGCATCACCGACATCATGGCCTCGCCTACGCTGCAGGGTGCCTTCATGGTCGTCGACAGCCTGCTCGAGCCGGGTGCCAGCAGTGGCGAGCGACAGATGAGTGACCGCTCCGAGCAGGCCGGCTACGTGCTCGAAGGCCAACTGACGCTGTGGCTGGGCGAGGACGAACAGAGCGCCACGCTTTACCCCGGCGACGTTTTCCAGGTGCCGAGCTATGCGCGCCTGCGTTATGCCAACCGAGGCGACACCCCCGCGCGGGTGTTGTGGATCTACACCTGACCTCCCGTGAATCGGAAATCACCACCATGAACGCCACCCGAGTCGAGCTGCTCGACGAAGTCCGCCAATTCCGCCAGGCCCACCCCGAGGTGCGCTTCGTCGACCTGATCTGTCTGGATATCCCTGGGCATTTCTACGGCAAGCGCTACCCCATCGAGATGCTGGAGAAGGTCGCCGCCGGCAGCGCCCTGAAGTTGCCGCAGAACTGCGTGCTGCTTGGCGCCCAGGGCGGGCTCTACGAGATCGGCGACTACTGCTTCCATGACGGCGACCCGGACGCACCACGGCGACTGATTCCCGGCACCCTCAAGCTGGTGAACTGGGAGCGCCAGCCGCTGGGGCAGATGCTGATCAGCTCCGATGGCACCGAAGCGCCCATCGAGTTCGAGCCGCGCGAGGTGCTGGCGCGCGTGGTGCAACGTCTGGCCGCCCGTGGCATTCGCCCGGTGGTGGCCTTCGAGCTGGAGTTCTACCTGTTCGACAAGGAGCTCAAGGACGGCTTGCCGCAGTACCCGCGCGATGACCTGAGCGGTGATGCCGACGACCAGCCGAACATGCATATCGAACGGCTCTCGCGCTTTGCCGAGGTGCTCGACGACATCACCGAGACCGCGCGCCTGCAGGGCATCGATACCACGGTAATCACTGCAGAGATTGGCCCGGGGCAGTTCGAGATCAACTTCAGCCATAACGCCGACCCGATGCAGGCAGCCGACTGGTCGGCGCTGTTCTGCCGGGTGACCCGAGGCGTGGCGCTCAAATATGGCCATCGCGCCAGCTTCATGGCCAAGCCGTACCTGCAGTATCCGGGCAGCGGCATGCACATCCACGTCAGCCTGTACGACGAGGCTGGCGATAACTTGCTGGCCCGTGATGAGCAGCGCCCGTTGCGGCATGCCGTGGCCGGTTGCCTGGAGCTGCTGCCGGAGCTCATGCCGGTCTACGCGCCGAACCACAACAGCTACCGCCGCTTTGGCGCCCAGGTGAACTCGGCGAGCAAGGCCAGCTGGGGCTTTGAGGATCGCGACGCCTGCGTGCGCATTCCCGAGTCGGACGCGCGCAATCTGCGTCTTGAATTCCGCCTGCCGGGCGCCGATGCCAACCCTTACCTGGTGCTGGCGGCGCTGCTGACCAGTATCGAACAGGGCCTCGACGCCAAGGTCGAGCCCATTGCACCACTGAATGACGACCGCGCCAGCGGCGTCGACTTTCCCAAGGACATGCTCGATGCCGTGCGCCGCATGCAGGCCAGTGAGCGCGTCGCCGCTGGCCTCGGCAGCGAGTTCGTCATGGTTTATTGCGAGAACAAACGCCAGGATCACCTGGCCTTCATGCACGACATCAGCCCGCGCGAATACCGCTGGTACCTGTGATGTCACGGATAGAAGGAGGCGCCATGAACAACGCCGTAAACAACCCCAAGACCGCACACTGGCAGGCTCTGAGCCAGGCTCACCATCTGGCGCCGTTCAGTGATTACAAGCAGCTGGCCGAGAAGGGCCCGCGCATCATCACCGAGGCCAAGGGCGTTCATCTGTGGGACAGCGAGGGCAACAAGATCCTCGATGGCATGGCCGGCTTGTGGTGCGTGGCCGTCGGCTATGGCCGCGAGGAGCTGGTCGCAGCCGCCGCCAAGCAGATGCTGCAGCTGCCGTTCTACAACACCTTCTTCCAGACCGCGCACCCGCCGGTGCTTGAGTTGGCCCACGCTATTTCCCAACTCGCGCCGGCCGGCATGAACCACGTGTTCTTCACCGGCTCGGGTTCGGAAGGCAACGACACCATGCTGCGCTTGGTACGCCACTACTGGGCGTGCAAAGACCAGCCGAACAAGAAAATCATCATCGGCCGCGACAACGGTTACCACGGCTCCACCGTGGCCGGTGCCAGCCTCGGCGGCATGAAGTTCATGCACGAGCAGGGCGACCTGCCGATCCCCGGTATCGCTCATATCCCGCAGCCGTACTGGTTCGGCGAGGGCGGCGAGCAGTCGCCGGAGGATTTCGGCATCTGGGCTGCCGATCAGTTGGAGAAGAGGATTCTCGAACTGGGCGAAGACAAGGTCGCAGCCTTTATCGCCGAGCCGATCCAGGGGGCCGGTGGCGTGATCATCCCCCCGGAGACCTACTGGCCGCGCATCAAGGAAATCCTCG
>NZ_PJLX01000018.1:0-113549 GCF_002843095.1 Pseudomonas sp. YY-1
GCGAGTTCGAGTCTCGTTTCCCGCTCCAAATAAACGAAAACGCCGCTCAATCGAGCGGCGTTTTCGTTTCTGTCGTTTGCGTTCAGGCCGTTCGTGCCAGATACAGCAGGGTATAGCCCAGCCCGCACAATCCCCAGCCCAACCAGGGCGAGAATACGGCGCGCCACAGCCAGTGGCGCGGGGCGAAGCCGACGCCGTGGATGAAGGCGTTGGATACGCCCCACATCACCAGCATCAGTAACGAATGGCTGTAGCGGCCCTGGCTGTCGAGCATGGCGCCGGGGTGGATCAACAGCAGCAGCGCCAGCGGTGTAGCCAGCAGCCAGGAGAGCGCGCGCAAGGGCGTACGCTCGCTCAGGGCGATATCACTCATGTTCGCCATTGCTATCGAGATCCTGCGTGGTTTCCAGCCATAGTGCGTTGATGATGCCGAAGCTGCAGGCCAGCAGCACGCCAAGAATCCAGGTGAAGTACCACATCGCGTTTCTCCTCAATACAGGCCGTGGGGGTTGGCTTCGATGCTGCGGTCGTTGAGCTTGCCCCACATCTTCACGTAGCCCCAGAGGGTGTAGATGAGGATGATCGGTACGAAGATGCAGGCGACGACGAACATGATGCCGAGGGTCTTTTGGCTCGATACCGCGTCCCACACCGTCAGGCTGGAGGCCGCATCAAGGCTCGACGGGAAGACGAAGGGGAACAGGGCGAAGCCGGCGGTGCAGATGGTGCCGACGATCATCAGGCTACTGCCGATGAAGGTCAGGCCGGCGCGACGCCAGGTGCTGGCGAGGATGGCCAGCAGTGCGCCGACCACACCCAGCACGGGGGCGCCCATGGTCAGTGGGTAGCGACTGTAATTGCCGAGCCAGCCGGCATTGTCGGCGAGCACCTGCTTGTGCAGCGGGTTCAGTGCCGCGCCAGCATCGAACGCACCCGCCAGACTCATGCCCTTGATACCCAGTGCCAGCCAACTGCCGGCCAGCAGGAAACCGATCAGGAATACCAGCGCACTGAGGTAAGTGGCCGTGCGCGAGCGTGCGGCCAGGTCACCTTCGGTGCGCATCATCAGCCAGGCGCCGCCGTGGGCGCAGAGCATGCTCAGGCTGACCACGCCGCAGAGCAGGGCGAAGGGGTTGAGTAGGGCGAAGAAGGAGCCGTGGTAGCTCGAGCGCATCATGTCATCGAGCTGGAACGGCAGGCCGAGGAACAGGTTGCCGAAGGCCACGCCGAAAACCAGCGCCGGTACCGCGCCGCCAACGAACAGGGCCCAGTCCCAGGCGCTGCGCCAGCGGGTGTTTTCCAGTTTGCTGCGGTAGTCGAAGCCCACCGGGCGGCAGAACAGGGCGAACAGCACCAGTAACATGGCCCAGTACAGCCCGGAGAAGGCCACCGCGTAGACCATCGGCCAGGCGGCGAACAGCGCGCCGCCAGCGGTGATGAACCACACCTGGTTGCCGTCCCAGTGCGGGGCGATGGTGTTGATGGCAACACGGCGCTCGTTGTCAGTCTTGCCGACGAAGGGCATCAGCGCCATGGCGCCCATGTCGAAGCCATCGGTGAGGGCGAAGCCGATCAGCAGCACGCCGATCAGCACCCACCAGACGAGTTTCAGGGTTTCGTAGTCGAACATGGTGAAGTCCTCAGGCGTGGGCCGGCTGCTGTTGTTCGAAGTGGTAGCGTCCGCTGTGCAGGCTCGATGGGCCAAGGCGGGCGAACTTGATCATCAGGTACATCTCTACCACCAGCAGCAGGCTGTAGAAGGCGATCAGAGCGATCAGCGAACCCCAGACGTCACCGGCCGACAGGCTGGAGGCAGACAGATGGGTCGGCAGCACTTCACCAATCGACCAGGGCTGGCGGCCATGTTCGGCCACGTACCAGCCGGTCTGCGCGGCGATCCAGGGCAGCGGCAGGCTCCACAGCGCCCACTTGAGCAGCCAGGGTTTGCTTTCTTCGTTCTTCTTCGCTGAGGCCCAGAAGGCGCAGGCGAACAGCGCCAGCATGAGGAAGCCGCTGGCGACCATGATGCGGAAGCTCCAGAACAGACTGAACACATTGGGAATGGTGTCCAGCGCGGCCTGCTTGATCTGCGCCTCGCTGGCATCGACCACGTTCGCCGTGTACTTCTTCAGCAGCAGGCCATAACCCAGGTCGCTCTTCACCTCGTTGAAGGCGGAGATGGTCTCGGCCGACTTGTCGCCGCCACGCAGGCGCTCCAGCAGGCCATAAGCGATCATGCCGGTGCGGATGCGCGCCTCGTGCTCGATGAGCAGGTCCTTGATGCCCTTGACCTCCTTGTCCAGCGAACGGGTGGCGATCAGGCCCAGGGCGTAGGGGATCTTCACCGCGTAGTCAGTGCGTTGCTCCTGCTGATTGGGCAGGCCGAACAGGGTGAAGCCGGCCGGTGCCGGATGGGTGTCCCATTCGGCCTCGATGGCGGCCAGCTTGGTCTTCTGCACGTCACCGATCTCGTAACCGGACTCGTCGCCGAGGATGATCACCGAGAGAATCGAGGCCAGACCGAAGGCCGAGGCGATGGCGAAGGAGCGACGGGCGAAACCCTGATCGCGTTTCTTCAGCAGGTAGTAGCTGGAGATGGCCAGGACGAAGATCGAACCGGTGACATAGCCCGCCGCCACGGTATGCACGAACTTGACCTGCGCCACCGGGTTGAACAGCAGGGCACCGAAATCGGTCAGTTCCATGCGCATGGTCTCGAAGTTGAACTCGGCACCCACCGGGTTCTGCATCCAGCCATTGGCGATGAGGATCCACAGCGCCGAAAGGTTCGAGCCAATTGCCACCAGCCAGGTCACGGTCAGGTGCTGCAGCTTGCTTAGGCGGTCCCAGCCGAAGAAGAACAGGCCGATGAAGGTGGATTCGAGGAAGAACGCCATCAGCCCCTCGATGGCCAGCGGCGCACCGAAGATGTCACCGACATAGTGGCTGTAGTAGGCCCAGTTGGTGCCGAACTGGAACTCCATGGTCAGCCCGGTGGTGACGCCCAGGGCGAAGTTGATGCCGAACAGCTTGCCCCAGAACTTGACCATGTCCTTGTAGACCTGTTTGCCGGTCATCACGTAGACCGACTCCATGATCGCCAGCAGGAAGGCCAGGCCCAGGGTCAGGGGGACGAAGATGAAGTGGTACATCGCTGTCATGGCGAACTGCAGGCGTGAAAGGTCGACGACTGATTCCGAGATCATCTCGGTGTCTCCTCGGTGTGTATAGAAAGTGGGGCAGGCTGACCAAACAGGTGATGCTCGACGCGCTGCTGGCCGTCCTCGGGGACTGTCGGTTCGTTGAACCAGATGGCCTTGATACTCAGCAGTAGGGTCAGCTTGATCAGCAAGATCACTGCGATTTCGCGTACTAGCGGAATGCGCCAGGGGGAGGAAGGTTCGCGTTCGGGCATCTCGATGCTCCGCGTGTGCCGGTGCGGGCGGTGAGGCCGCACCGGCAGAGTGGATGTGTCCTAATGTTACAGAGTACTCGTGGGGGTATGTAGCGATGGAGATTGATGCAGGTCAGGAGAATGTCGATTAGCGGACCAATGCCTGCAGTGGCAGCCGCCAATAACTCAGTCGAACGCCGGCAGGGTGGGCGCCAGCAGTTCTCGACCGGCCGCTTGCCAGGCCTCGATACCGCCGGCCAGAGACAGCACATTGCGATAGCCCATCTCCCGCAGCGCGTCGGCAGCCAGCGCCGAGCGACCGCTGTTCTTGCAATAGAGAACCAGCTTGAGCGTGCGCTCGGCCAGTTGCGCATTGTTGCTCAGTTTGAACTCCAGCAGACCGCGAGGAATGTTGATGGCGCCGGGAATGTGTGCGGCGCTGTACTCATCCGTCTCGCGCACGTCGATCAGCAGGTCGGCATCGCGGATGGCTGCTTCGGCCTGCGACAGATCGACTTCGGTGATGCGAGTCTTGGCGGCGAGGACCAGATCATGAGCGCTTTTCATGGGTATTTCCTTGCATGGAAAGTGGCTGAGAAGGTGGCGATGGAGGCACGGGGGCGAGCTGCTTGAGCGCCTCGAACTGACTGATGAATACCTGGCCACCGAAGCGCTCCAGGAAGTCGGAGCGGCGTAGCTGATCCATTACTGGCCCCTTGACCTCGGACAGGTGCAGTTGCACACCGGCGGTATGCAGGCGCTCGACGATGGCGTGCAGCGAATCCAGGGCGCTGGCGTCTATCAGGTTGACTCCCGAGCACATCAGCACCAGGTGACGTACCTGGGGCCGACTGGCGATCAGCTCGCCGATGCGGTCTTCCAGATAGCGTGCATTGGGGAAATACAGGCTCTCGTCGACACGCAGCGACAACACGCTGGGTGTCTCGATCACGGCGAAGCGTTCGACGTTGCGAAAATGCTCGCTACCCGGTACCTGGCCGACCACGGCGATATGTGGCTGGCTGGTGCGCCAGAGAAACAGCAGCAGCGACAGGCCGACGCCAAGCAGGATGCCGGCCTCGACGCCGATCAGCAGCACACCGAGCAGGGTGGCAATCTGCGCGGCGCCGTCCTGGCGCGAATAACGCCAGGTGTGCTGCAGCGACTTGAGGTCGACCAGGCTGAGCACGGCGACGATGATGGTCGCCGCCAGCACGGCTTGTGGCAGGTCGTGCAGCAGAGGCGTCAGCAGCATCACGCTGAGGCCGATACCGAGGGCGGTGAATACGCCGGCCATGGGCGTGCGGGCGCCGGCATCGTAATTGACCACCGAACGGGCGAAACCGCCGGTGACCGGGAAACCTCCGCTGAAAGCCGCGCTGATATTGGCCGCGCCAAGGCCGAGCAGTTCGTTGTCCGGCTGGATGCGCTGGCGGCGTTTGGCCGCCAGGGTCTGGCCGACCGAGACCGATTCGACGAAGCCTACCAGGCTGATCAGCAGCGCCGCTGGCAGCAGCTGTATGGCCAGGTCGAGATCCATTGTCGGCAGCGTCAGCCCTGGCAGCCCTTGCGGCACCAGGCCAACCACCTTGACCCCGGCTTGCTCCAGTTGCAGCAGTGCGACAGCGGCAATGGCGACGATGATCGCCAGTACCGGCCCGGCCTTGGCCAGGTTACTGGCCAGTTGCGGCGACAGGCCAAGGCCTTGCAGTAGTTGCTTCAGTCGGCTTCTGGCCCACCACAGCCATGCCAGGCTGAGCACGCCGATCAGCAGCGTCGGTCCGTGTGTGCCAGGTAGCGCCTGGATCAGTTGTGGCAGCAACTGCGGCAGATTCTCGCCGGACGCCGAGACGCCGAGCAGATGCTTGAGTTGGCCGACAGCGATGAGAATGCCCGAGGCGCTGATAAAGCCGGACACCACCGGATGGCTGAGAAAGTTGGCGATAAAGCCCAGGCGCAGCATGGCCATGGCTGCCAGCAGCAGGCCCGAGAGCAGGGCCAGGAGCATGGCGGCGCCGACGTATTCGGCGCTACCGGCCGGGAACAGGGGCGCCAGGGTGGCGGCGGTCATCAGTGAAACCACCGCCACCGGACCAACCGCCAGAGTGCGGCTGGAGCCGAACAGGGCGTAGGCCAGCAGCGGCAGGATGCTGGCGTAGAGGCCGGTCACCGGTGGCAGACCCGCGAGCATGGCATAGGCCAGGCTCTGCGGGATCAGCATCAGGGTGACGATCAGTGCGGCGAGTCCATCCTGCGCTGCGCTGCCTCGGTCGTAGCGTCTGCCCCAGTCCAGGCAGGGCAGCCAGTGGCTCAGTTTCATTTCTGTTCCTTGCCGAAATCACAGGCAGCGGGCGCCTCGACCACCAGTGGCTGGTGCGGCAGGTGCTTGGGCTCGGCCATCCACTCGCGGCCGCGCAGCATCAGGTCGAAGTAGATGCTCGGCATCATCCGTACCTTGAGATCCCAGGCCAGGCGCCGTGGCACGGCCGGATCCAGCGGGAAGGTGGGCAGCAGTTTGCCGCCGTAGCCGAATTCGGCCAGTACCACCTTGCCGCGTTCCACGGTCAGGGGGCAGGAGCCATAACCATCGTAGATCGCCTGTGGGCCCTTGCCGGCCAGAACAGCCAGTACGTTCTCGGCAACCACGGGCGCCTGTTTACGCACCGCTGCGGCAGTCTTCGCATTCGGTGCGGCGCACACGTCGCCCAGGCTGAGCACGTTGCCGAAGCGCGGGTGGCGGAGGGTTTCGTGATCGGCCTCCACCCAGCCGTCGGCGCCGGCCAAGGGGCTCTGGCGGACGAATTCGGGCGCGCGCTGCGGCGGTACTGCGTGGAGGAAGTCGAAGGACTTTTCCAGCGTCTTGCTTTCGCCGCTGGCATCGGTCTGCTTGAACCAAGCGCGGCGACCCGGGCCATCGACGGCGATCAGGTTGGTGCTGAAGTTGAGGTGGGCGCCGTAGCGCTCGACGTACTGCATCAGCGGCGGTACGAAGGTCGGTACCCCGAACAAGACGGCGCCGGCTGAACACAGTTCGACATCGATCTGTGGCAGCACACCCTGCTTCAGCCACCAGTCGCAGGACAGGTACAGGGCCTTTTGCGGTGCGCCAGCACACTTGATTGGCATGGGTGGCTGGGTGAACAGTGCGCGGCCCTTGCGCAGGCTCTGCACCAGTTGCCAGGTGTAAGGTGCCAGTTCGAACTGGTAGTTGGATGTCACACCGTTCTTGCCCAGGGTTTCCTTGAGGCCTTCGATGCCGTCCCAATGCAGGCTGAGGCCGGGGCAAACGATCAGGGCGCGATAGTTCACCCGGTTACCGTCTTCCAGCACCACGCGCTGCTGATCCGGCTCGAAGCCGGCCACCGCTGCACGGATCCAGTGCGCGCCATGGGGGATACAGCGCGCCATCGGCCGTTCGGTGCGGGCACGGTCGAAGATGCCGGCGCCCACCAATGTCCAGCCTGGTTGGTAATAGTGCTGCTCACGGGGTTCGATCACGGCGACGCGCAAGTCGGCATTGCGCTTGAGCAGGCTGGCGGTCACCGCGCAACCGGCGGCGCCACCACCTACCACCACCACGTCATAGCGTTGGGTCGGTGTATTGCTCGGTTGCGCCTGGGTAAGCGGTGCCTGCTGCCAGCGTTGCTCCAGGCGCGGCGCCAAACCGCTGAGGTCGTAACCCTGTGCGCCTGCCGTGCTCAGCAACACCTGCGGGTCCAGATGGTGGGCTTCGCTCAGCGCCCACAGGCTGGTGGAGCGGGTACCTGTCCGGCAGAACGCCAGCAGTGGGCCACGTATTTCTCCGAGCAGGGCGCTGAAGGAGCTGACATCTTCATCGCTGATCTGCCCGGACGTTACCGGCAGGTAGTGGTAGTCCAGGCCGCTGGCCTTGGCCGCGGCAGCCATTTCGGCGGAGCTGGGTTGGCCTTCACCTTCACCATCTGGACGGTTGTTGATCACGCTGCGAAAGCCGGCAGCGGCGAGCATGCCCATGTCGCCAGGTTGTAACTGAGCAGCCACGGCAATGAAGGGCGTCAGGCGCTTGAGTGATTCCATGGTGATGACCTCAGAGGACGTCCAGGGGGATCTTCAGGTAGCGGGTGCCGTTGTCTTCGGCAGGCGGCAGCTTCCCGGCGCGCATGTTGATCTGCACCGAAGGCAGTATCAGGTTGGGCATGCCCAGTGTGGCGTCACGCTGGCGCCGCATGGCGACGAAATCAGCTTCGGCGATGCCCTGGTGAACGTGGATGTTGTGCGCGCGTTCCTCGGCCACCGTGGTCTGATTGCGGAAGTCATCGCGGCCCGGCGCCTTGTAGTCGTGACACATGAACAGACGGGTTTCGCCGGGCAGGGCGAACAGCTTCTGGATCGACTGGTAGAGGATGTGCGCATCGCCGCCGGGGAAGTCGCAGCGCGCGGTGCCGTAGTCGGGCATGAACAGGGTGTCGCCGACGAAGCCGGCATCACCGATCAGGTAGGTCATACAGGCTGGGGTATGGCCGGGCGTATGGATGGCTCGCGCCTGCAGCTCGCCGATGTGGAAGGAGTCGCCATCGTGGAACAGACGGTCGAACTGGCTGCCATCGGTGGCGAACTCGGTGCCGGCGTTGAACAGCTTGCCGAAAGTGTTCTGCACTACGGTGATGTGCTCACCGATGGCCAGCTTGCCGCCCAGTTCGCGCTTGAGGTAAGGCGCGGCGGACAGGTGGTCGGCGTGCACATGGGTTTCCAGTAACCACTCAACGTGCAGATCGCGCTCCTTGACGAAGGCGATGATGCGGTCTGCGCTGGCGTGTGAGGTGCGCCCGGAGGCCGGGTCATAGTCAAGCACCGAGTCGACGACCGCGCAGTGCTGCGTGGCAGGATCGATGACGACGTAGCTATAGGTGTAGGTGGCAGGGTCGAAGAATTCGACGACATCGGGATGCATGGTCAGGCTCCTCTCTTATACCCGTGGGGGTATTTTAATTAAGAGTAAGCGTAACTGTTTTTTGGTTCTATGCTTAGATTAAAAATGAATAATAAAAGAGGCCTTGTTCGGGCCGGCTATAACCGTCAGGCAAACTTTTCGCTGCGTCTGGCTTGTGAGGAATCGGCCAGAATTCGGCGCGTGCGAGCGACGCGCCTGGAGGGCATCAGGTGTACTTGGTGAAAATCTCGCGCACTCGCTGCAGTGAGGCCTCGTTGTCCTGCTCGGGGTCGAGCATGGCTTCTTCGATCAGGCAGGTCAGCATCAGCCGGTAGGACTTGTCCAGCGCGCTACGCGCCGCCGAGAACTGCTGGGCGATGGCGGCACAGTCCTCGCCGCGCTTGATCATCGCCTGGATGCCACGGATCTGCCCCTCGACCCGGGCCAGGCGTTTGAGCATCGCCTGCTGCTGTTCGAGCATGCGTGCGTGCAGGTCGGTAGTCTCGGTCATTGCGTTTCCTGTGCGAGGGGGCGAGTCAGGGTAAAGGCGCCGCGCAGTTCGCCGATCTGATAGCCGCGGGCCTGATCATGCGGATAGTACTGATCAATGGCCTCTTGTACCTCTGCTTTGATCGCGGTGCCGTGGCAGGACATGCAAGGCTCGCCGACGGCAATGGCCTGCATGTAGCGATATTCGCCGCCGACCTCTTCGCCGTAGCGTAATTCCTTGACCGGCGTTCCGGCTATCGCGGCTTCCGCAAAACGTTCCAGCACGCTGCGCTCCCAGGCATCGGGGGTGTTGTCCGGGTTGCGTACCTTGAGCGATGTGCGGCCCAGTTGCCACGCTTGCTGGCTGTGCTCGCTGGCGATCTGTGGCGCCAATGCCTGGCAGGCCTGTACTGCTGCAATTGGCCCGCCATCGGTGACGGCCTGGCGTACCGTACCCAGCAAGTGCTCGGCGAATGGTGGAATCTGCGCCGCCGCCTCGTCTTGCCAGGGGGCGGTTGCTTGTGCGGCGGTGCTAACGAGCAGGGTAGCGAGCAGAAATGGGCGCATGGTCGAACCTCATAAATACTGGTGGGAGTATTTATGCATGAAAGATGACGGCTGTCACCGCCGTCATCTGCGACATTCTGACCAATAGGTGTTAGCGGTGGATCAGTGCTTGGCGCCGTCAGTGGGCAGGGCCAGCAGCTGTTTTTCCAGGTTCCAGTCAAAAGGTTCGTCGTTCTCTTCCGCTTCGAAACGGCGCTCGTCGAGGGTCTGGTACAGGGCGATTTCTTCGTCGGGCATGAAGTGCAGGCAGTCGCCACCGAAGAACCACAGCAGATCACGGGGGACCAGGTGGGCAATTTGTGGGTAGCGGTGGAACACCTGGCTGATCAGATCCTGGCCCAGATACTGGCTGGAAACCGGGTCGCGCGGCAATTCGGCGAGCAGTTCGTCGTAGCGCTCGAGGAACAGGGCGTGGCTGTCGTCGAGCACCTGTTCGGCTTCGCCCAGGGCGACGAGGATGCCGCGCAGGTGATTGAGCAGGGCGAGGTGGTGTTCGATATGGCTGGCCATGGTGCAGGTTCCTGAAGGGTAAAACGGGCGCAGGAGTATAGAGTTCCTGACGCCCGCTGTCCTGCATGGCTGGCCTTCGTGAGAGGAGCTTTCGGCTCGGGCATCCTGCTTCGCTCTACCTCCTGCATCCCTGCAGTCGTAGTCGCGACGCATGAAGCTCGCAGCTAAAGCCCCTCCCACAGGTGGCTCGAGTCAACGCACCTTGCCGCTCTCCAGCGTGAGCTCTTCCTTGGCGAAGTCGTCGACGTCGATCACTCGACGCCGAGCCGCTTCGGCCGCTTGCAGGCGTTGGCCCTGTTCGCCGTCGAGGATGCCGGCGGCGATCGCCGCTTCGATGGTGTCCTGGCCAGGAGCCGGTTGCAGGCTGCCGTCCTTGAGCGCCTGATGTAGGCGCTTGCGAGCGTCCTGGCTGGCCTGCACCAGGTTCAGCGCATGCTGCAGGGCGCCAACCGAATCCTGATCGGCCTGCGGACGGTAGCAACCTTCCAGCACCGACTCCAGAGCAGGATCGCCGGCTTGGCGGCCGATAATCGCCGCCACTTCGGCGTCCAGCGCGTCGCTGGGGCCTTGGTGGCGGCGGCCCAGCGGGAACACCAGCACTTTCAGCAGGCAGCCGAACAGGCGGTTGGGGAAGTTGCTCAGCAGGTCATCCAGTGCTTGTTCTGCGTGATAGAGGTTTTCCTCCATGGCCCAGCGCAGCAGCGGACGAATCGCCTCTGGGTAGTCCAGGTCGTGGTAGCGCTTGAGCGCGGCCGAACCCAGGTAGAGGTGGCTGAGCACGTCGCCGAGGCGCGCGGACAGACGCTCGCGGCGCTTCAGGTCGCCGCCGAGCAGCATCATGCTGCTGTCGGCGCACAGGGCGAAGGCTGCTGCCAGGCGGTTGAGGGCGCGGTAGTAGGGCTGGCTGAGATCGTCACCTGGCACAGTACCCAGGCGGTTTAGTGTCAGGCCGAGAAGGAAGCTGCTGGCGGCGTTGCCGACGGCGAAGCCGATATGGCTCATCAGCAGTGAGTCGAACTCGATCAGTGCCTGGTCCTTGTCCTCGCGGTCGGCCAGGGACATTTCCTTGAGCACGTACGGATGGCAGCGGATGGCGCCCTGGCCGAAGATCATCAGGTTGCGCGAGAGGATGTTGGCGCCCTCGACGGTGATGAAGATCGGTGCGCCCTGCCAGGAGCGGGCCAGGTAGTTGTTCGGGCCCATGATGATGCCCTTGCCGCCGTGCACGTCCATCGCGTGGCCGATGCACTCGCGGCCGCGTTCGGTCAGGTGGTACTTGAGAATCGCCGACAGCACCGAGGGTTTTTCGCCTAGGTCGACGGCGTTGGCAGTGAGGATGCGCGCGCTGTCCATCAGCCAGGCATTGCCGCCGATGCGCGCCAGCGCCTCCTGGATGCCCTCGAAGGCGGCCAGCGGCACGTTGAATTGCTCACGCAGCTGGGCGTACTGGCCGGTGGCGAGGCTGGTGAATTTGGCCGCGCCGGTGCCGACTGCCGGCAGGGAGATGGAGCGACCGACCGACAGGCAGTTCATCAGCATCATCCAGCCCTTGCCGAGGTACTCCTGGCCACCGATCAGGTACTCCAGCGGAATGAACACGTCCTTGCCGGAGTTCGGGCCATTCATGAAAGCAGCGCCGAGAGGCAGGTGACGACGGCCGATTTCCACGCCGGGGGTATCGGTGGGGATCAGCGCCAGGCTGATGCCGAGGTCTTCCTTGTCGCCCAGCAGATGATCCGGGTCATAGGCCTTGAAGGCCAGACCGAGCAGGGTCGCCACCGGGCCGAGGGTGATGTAGCGCTTCTCCCAATTCAGGCGCAGGCCGATCACTTCTTCGCCGTTGTACTGGCCCTTGCAGATGATCCCGGTGTCCGGCATGGCACCGGCATCGGAGCCGGCCAGCGGGCCGGTCAAGGCGAAGCAGGGGATATCATCACCGCGCGCCAGACGCGGCAGATAGTGCTGACGCTGCTCATCGGTGCCGTAGTGCAGCAGCAGTTCGGCTGGGCCGAGGGAATTGGGCACCATCACGGTGGAGGCCAGGTCGCCGCTGCGGGTCGCCAGCTTCATCGCCACCTGCGAGTGGGCGTAGGCCGAGAAGCCCTTGCCGCCGTACTCCTTGGGAATGATAAGGGCGAAGAAACCATGCTGCTTGATGTGCTCCCAGGCTTTCTCTGGCAGATCCATCTGCTGGCCAACCTGCCAGTCGCTGATCATGGCGCAGAGTTCTTCGGTAGGGCCGTCGATGAACGCTTGTTCTTCCTCGGTCAGCTTGGCCTTGGGGTAGGCCAGCAGCTTGTCCCAGTCAGGCTTGCCGCTGAACAGCTCGCCATCCCACCACACCGTGCCGGCTTCGATGGCATCGCGCTCGGTCGCCGACATGGGCGGCAGTACGCGCTGGAACCAGGCGAACAGCGGGCTGGTGAACAGTTGCCGGCGCAGATCGCCGAGCAGGATGAACGCGGCGACGGCGCCGGTGACGATCCACAGCAGCAGTTGCAACCAGCCCGGTACCGGGCTGAACAATGCCATGGCCACCAGATAGGCTGCGGTGATGCCGAGGGCGGGTAGGGCGGCGGTACGGCTATGGGCCAGGTAGGCGACCCCGAGCAGCAGAACCAGCAACCAGATGACGAGCATGTGCATTCCTCCATGATTCGAGCGGGCGACGCCCCGAGCATAGCCATAAATGGCGGCAGGGGCGGTGAGCTTGGCCGGATCGTCGTGAACGTGGCGCAATTGACGGGATTAGACTGAAGCAAACTTCAGGAGCCCTCGCCATGCAGACCTATCTACGTCCCGGCCGCTTCATTGACAGTGACCATCGCGCGGTAGTCGAGTTCGCCGAACGTTGGCGTGGTGCGTCACGAGAACCGACCAGTCAGGCCGTGGCCCTGTATCTGGCGGTGCGTGACGAGGTTCGCTACAACCCCTATGCCTTCAGCCTCGATGCGCAGACATTGAAGGCCAGTCATGCATTGGCGGCCGGTGAGTCCTACTGCGTGCCCAAGGCCAATCTGCTCGCTGCCTGTGCCCGTCATTGTGGGATTCCCGCGCGTATTGGTCTGGCCGACGTGCGCAATCACCTGTCGACGCCGCGTCTGCTTGAGTTGCTACGCAGCGAAGTGTTCGCCATGCACGGCTATACCGAGCTTTACCTGAATGGGCGCTGGGTCAAGGCCACGCCGGCCTTCAACGAGGCGCTGTGCCGGGTGTTCAAGGTGGCGCCGCTGGAGTTCGACGGTGTGCATGACAGCGTCTTCCACCCTTACAACGACCAGGGGGAGCGCTACATGGAATACCTACACGATCACGGTCAGTTCGAGGATCTGCCCGAGCAACTGTTCTTCGACCATCTGCGCGGGTGTTATCCGCATCTGTTCGAGACCGGTGCGCTGGAATTGAGAGGCGATATGCAACGTGAGGCCAGTGTTATCGACTGAGTCGATAATCAAGATTGGCATGACGGTCTTTTATCTGCGCGCCGGGGTCGGTAGGGTGCATGCCAGAAAGAAATGGGCGAAACACCCGGTTGCAATCGGGGCTCTTCGTACCCATCTATAACGACCTCACTCTCGCGCGGGAAACCCCATCTTCATGAGCTCCGCCCTGACCATTCGCCAGTTGACCAAGACCTACGGAAACGGCTTCCAGGCCCTGCACGGCATCGATCTGGACGTTGCCGAAGGTGACTTCTTCGCCTTGCTCGGCCCCAATGGCGCCGGCAAATCCACCACCATCGGCGTGCTTTCCACGCTGGTGAACAAGAGCAGCGGCACGGTCAGTGTGTTCGGCCATGACCTCGACCGCGAACCTTACGCGCTCAAGCGCTGCTTGGGTGTGGTGCCGCAGGAATTCAACTTCAACCAATTCGAGAAGGTGTTCGACATCGTCGTCACCCAGGCCGGCTACTACGGCATTCCGCGCTCCGTCGCCAAGGAGCGCGCCGAGCAGTACCTGACCCAGCTCGGCTTGTGGGACAAGCGCGACGTGGCTTCACGCGAACTGTCCGGCGGCATGAAGCGCCGCCTGATGATCGCCCGCGCTCTGGTGCACCAGCCGCGCCTGCTGATCCTCGATGAACCGACTGCCGGGGTGGATATCGAGCTGCGCCGTTCGATGTGGAGCTTCCTCACCGAGCTGAACAAGCAGGGCACCACCATCATCCTGACGACCCACTACCTGGAAGAGGCCGAGCAGCTGTGCCGCAACATCGGCATCATCGACCACGGCCGTATCGTCGAGCTGAGCAGCATGAAGGATCTGCTGAAGAAGCTGCACGTCGAGACCTTTCTCTTCGACCTCAAGGACTCCTACAGCTCAGTGCCGACGCTGCAGGGCTATCCGGCGCGCCTGGTCGATCATCACACCCTGGAAGTGCAGGTGGAGAAGAGCCAGGGCCTCAACGCGCTGTTCCAGCAACTGGCCCAGCAGCAGGTCGAGGTGCTCAGCCTGCGTAACAAGAGCAATCGCCTGGAGGAGCTGTTCGTCTCCCTGGTGGAAAAGAACCTGGCCAAGGTGGCGCAATGACCTCTCAGTACCTCAACAGCGAATTCGCCGCCAACCTGGTGGCCCTGCGTACCATCGTTCACCGTGAGGTCCGTCGCTTCGTGCGTATCTGGCCGCAAACCCTGCTACCGCCAGCGATCACCATGGTCCTGTACTTCGTGATCTTCGGTAACCTGATCGGCCGGCAGATCGGCGACATGGGCGGCTTCAGCTACATGGAATACATCGTGCCGGGGCTGATCATGATGTCGGTGATCACCAACAGCTACGGCAACGTGGTGTCGAGCTTCTTCGGTAGCAAGTTCCAGCGCAACGTCGAGGAACTGCTGGTCTCGCCGGTCTCGCCGCACACCATCCTCATCGGTTTCGTCGTCGGTGGCGTGCTGCGTGGGTTGGCGGTGGGCTTCATCGTCACGCTGCTGTCGTTGTTCTTCACCCACCTGCAGGTGCATCACCTGGGTGTGACCGTGCTGGTGGTGCTGCTGACGGCGACCATCTTCTCGCTGGGCGGCTTCGTCAACGCGGTGTATGCGCGCAACTTCGACGACATTTCGATTATCCCCACCTTCGTGCTGACGCCGTTGACCTACCTGGGCGGGGTGTTCTATTCCATCACGCTGTTGCCGCCGTTCTGGCAGACGGTGTCGCTGGGTAACCCCATCCTGCACATGGTCAACGCCTTCCGTTACGGCATTCTCGGGGTATCCGACATCCGTATCGGCGTGGCCATCGGTTTCATGCTGCTGGCGACCGCCGCGCTCTATACCCTGTGCATCCGCCTTCTGATCAGCGGTCGCGGCATGCGTCAGTGACGCTTTTGTGGGAGCGGATTCATCCGCGATCTCGCGGCTAAAGCCGCTCCTACAGGCCTGGTGGCAAGAGAAAAAACATAGCGAAATAACTTGCGCACCTGTCAGTAACGCAGCAGCCGGTTAGACTCCGCCTCTACCAAGAAGAAGGGGCTGATCATGACCGTGCTGTTGCGTGCTCTTCCATTGCTGTGGCTGGGTGTATTTGCGCTGCCTGCGGTTGCTGCAGAAGGGCCAATGGTCGAGACCGTGCCGGTGCGGCAGATGGAGGTGCGTGACGAGCTGATTACCTTCGGTTCGCTGCGCTCAGACGAGTCGGTGATGATCCGCCCTGAGGTTGAAGGGCGCCTTGCCACCCTGCATTTTCGCGAGGGCCAGGCGGTAACCGCCGGCGATCTACTGATCAGTCTTGACGACGCCATTGCGCGCGCCGAATTCGCCCAGGCCCGGGCCAATCTCGATCTCGCCGAGAAGAACCACCAACGGGCGCAGATGCTGTTCCAGCGCGGCGCCAGCAATGCCCAGGCGCTGGATGAGGCGCAGAGCCAGCTGCAGGCTGCGCGCGCCAGCCAGGCCCTGGCCCAGGCACGGCTCGACAAGACTCAGATCAAAGCCCCTCACGACGGTACGCTCGGCCTACGCCAGGCCAGTGTCGGTGACTACCTCAGCTCCGGGCAGAACATTGTCAACCTGGAGGTGCTCGACCCGCTCAAGGTCGACTTCCGTATTCCGCAGAAGGCTGTGGCCCAGGTGCGCCTCGGCCAGACCGTGGAGATCACCCTCGATACCTACCCGGGCGAACGTTTTCGTGGTGAGATTTTCGCCATCAACCCGCGCCTGGATGAGGCGGGGCGCAGCCAGGCGATCCGCGCGCATATCGGCAACGATGATCGGCGCCTGCGGCCAGGCCAGTTCGTCCGCGTTTCGGTGATTCTCGAAGAGCGGCCGCAGGCGCTGGTGATCCCCGAAGAGGCGGTGATGCCGCAGGGCGACAAGTTGCTGGTCAACCTGGTGGTCGATGGCAAGGTCGAGCGCCGTGAGGTGACGCTGGGCAAGCGTTTCGATGGCCTGGTCGAGGTGCGTGAGGGCCTGCAGGGTGACGAAACCATCATCAGCGCCGGTTGGCAGCGTGTGCGTGAAGGGCTGGCCGTGCGTACCAAGAGCGGGGAGCGCCAGCCGTGACACTTTCCGATGTCTGCATTCGCCGGCCGGTATTCGCCACTGTTCTGTCGCTGATCGTGGTGCTGCTGGGGCTGATGGCCTACGACCGCCTCAACGTGCGCGAATACCCCAATATCGACGTGCCCATCGTCACCGTACAGGTCACCTATCCCGGCGCCAGTCCGGAAATCATGGAGTCGCAGGTGGCGCAGCCGGTGGAGGACGTACTCTCCGGTATCGAGGGTCTGGACTTCGTCACATCCATCAGTCGCGCAGAAAATACCCAGATCACCGCACAATTCCGTCTCGGCCGCAGCGCTGACGAGGCAGCCAACGACGTGCGGGACCGTCTCGGTCGGGTGCGCAACCTGCTGCCGGACGAAGTGGACGAGCCCATCGTGCAGAAGGTCGAGGCCGACGCCCAGCCGGTGGTGTGGATCGCCTTTCACAGCCAGCAGCACAGCGCCATGGAGATCACCGATCTGCTGGAGCGGGTAGTCAAGGATCGCCTGCAGACCATTCCCGGTGTGTCCGAAGTGCAGGTGCGTGGGGCGCGTACCTTCTCCATGCGCATCTGGCTCGACCCGGAAAAGCTCGCCGCGCACAACCTCACCGTGCAGGACGTGGAAGACGCCCTGCGTCGGCAGAACGTGGAGATTCCGGCCGGACGCATCGAGTCACGCGAGCGTGAGTTCAGCGTGCTGTCGGAAACCGATCTGCGTACCCCGGAGCAGTTCAGCGAGCTGATTCTCGACGATTCGCAAGGCTACCTGCTGCGTCTGTCCGACGTTGGCCGCGCCGAAGTGGGGCCGCGCGACGAGCGCACCGTGGTGCGTTTCAACGGTTTGCCAGCGGTGACCCTGGGCCTGGTCAAGCAGGCCACGGCCAA
Organism: Pseudomonas sp. YY-1; assembly: GCF_002843095.1. Lineage (NCBI taxonomy): Bacteria > Pseudomonadati > Pseudomonadota > Gammaproteobacteria > Pseudomonadales > Pseudomonadaceae > Pseudomonas > Pseudomonas sp. YY-1. Next base: position 17,238 of record NZ_PJLX01000018.1, read on the forward strand.
CCCGCTGGATATCTCCGATGGCCTTGAAGCGGCCTGGGATGACGTTCAGGCATTGCTGCCCGACGGCATGAACATGACTGTGGCCAACGACAACTCGCAGTTCATCCGCGAGTCCATCGATAACGTCTTTACCACCATCTGGGAGGCGGTGGCGCTGGTCATCCTCATCATCTTCATTTTCCTGCGCTCGCTGCGTGCGACGCTGATTCCGCTGGTGACCATCCCTGTCTCGTTGATCGGCGCCTTCGCCCTGATGTCGCTGATGGGCTTCACCATCAACACCCTGACATTGCTGGCGATGGTTCTGGCCATCGGCCTGGTGGTGGACGACGCCATCGTCATGCTGGAGAACATCCATCGCCATATCGAGGCCGGGATGAAGCCCATGCAGGCGGCCTTCAAGGGCAGTCGCGAGATCGCCTTCGCGGTGATCGCCATGACCCTGACCCTGGCTGCGGTGTTCGCCCCCATCGGCTTCATGCAGGGCACTACCGGCAAGCTGTTCACCGAGTTCGCCTGGACCCTGGCCGGCGCCGTGCTGGTTTCCGGTTTTGTGGCGCTGACGCTGACGCCGATGATGTGCGCAGTGATGCTCAAACCGCATCAGCACGAGCAGAGCCATGGCCGCGTGTACAACCTGATCGAAGGCTTCCTCAATGGCCTGACCTATAGCTACAAGCACAGTCTGGACCGTGCCCTGCGTGCCTGGCCGCTGGTGCTTGGCGTGCTGCTCGGCGCCTTCGTGATGTGCGCCTGGCTGTTCGGCGGCTTGCGTTCGGAGCTGGCGCCTACCGAGGACACCGGCACCATCGTCGGCGTGTTCAATGGCCCGGACGGGGCCACCATCGATTACACGGCGCGCTACGGCCGTGAGGTCGAAGCCGCTTACGCGAGCATTCCGGAGACCAATCGCTATCTGATGATCGCCGGTTTCCCCACGGTGGCGCAGGGCATCTCCTTCATGAAACTGGAGGACTGGGGCGACCGCTCGCGTACCCAGTTCGAGATTCGCAATGAGCTGCTGCCGCAGTTGCAGGACATCGCCGGCATGCGCGTGACCCCAGTCAACCGCCCGCCGCTGGGGCAGAGTGCGCGTAACCAGCCGATCAACTTTGTCGTGCGCTCGTCCATGGAATATGCCGAGCTGCAGGTTTATGTCGATCAACTGATGGAGCGCATGCGTGATTATCCGGGCCTGGAGGGGCTGGATAGCGACCTCAAGCTCAATTCGCCGCAGCTCAAGATCACTGTCAATCGTGAGCAGGCAACGGCGGTTGGCACCGATGTATCGGTGATCGGCCGCAGCCTGGAAAGCCTGTTTGGCAGCCGCCAGGTGACCCGCTTCAAGCAGAACGGCGAGCAGTACGACGTCATGGTGCAGCTGCAGGATATCGACCGCAGCAACCCGCAGGACCTGGATCGGGTGTACGTGCGTGATCGCGATGGCGGCATGGTGCAGCTGTCCAACCTGATCGAGGTGCGCGAAACGGTGGCGCCGCGTGAGCTCAATCACTTCAACCAGCTACGTGCGGTGACCATCAGCGCCAACGTCGGTACCGGATACACCCTGGGCGAGGCGCTCAATCATCTGGAAGTCGCCGCCCGTGAGGTATTTCCGCCTGAGACGCAGTACGACTACACCGGCACTTCGCGTGATTTCAAGGAATCCAGCTCGGGCATCCTGCTGATCTTCGCTTTGGCGCTGGCCTTCATCTTCCTGGTGCTGGCCGCGCAGTTCGAGAGCTTCAGCGACCCGCTGATCATTCTGTTCAGCGTGCCCCTGTCGATGGCCGGTGCCTTGCTGGCGTTGAAGCTGTTCGGCGGCACCTGGAACATCTACTCGCAGATCGGCCTGGTGACTCTGATCGGCCTGATCACCAAGCACGGCATCCTTATCGTCGAGTTCGCCAACCACCTGCTGCGCGAGGGCAAGGCGCTACGTGAGGCGGTGATTGAGGCGTCGGTGCAGCGCCTGCGGCCGATCCTGATGACCACCGGCGCCATGGTGCTGGGTTCGCTGCCGTTGGCCATCGCCACGGGTGCCGGTGCCGAAAGCCGTCAGCAGATCGGCCTGGTGATTGTTGGCGGATTGCTGGTGGGGACCTTCTTCACCCTCTACGTGATTCCGACGCTGTACCTGCTGCTGCGCCGTTGGGCACCGCTGCGGGTAATCGAGGAGGAGCCGGCAGCGGTCTGACTGGCCTGTGCCGATAGCCATCGTAGGAGGCGCTTTAACGGCGAGCTTTTGCAGCTGTCGCGGCCACGACTGCAGGGATGCAGGAGGTAGAGCGAAGCAGGATGCCCGAGCCGAAAGCCCCTCCCACGGGCATTGAACGACTGATTGTCGTAGGAGCGAGCTCTGCTCGCGAAGCTTTTGGCGGTGAGGCGATTCGCGAGCGGAGCTCGCTCCTACAAGTGTTTTGCGTGGTGCTTCGCGGGTGCGACTTGGCGCTCAACCCGCTAAACTCGCGCGGTTTTCGCCACCCTGGATTGCCAGCCATGCAGCACCCCGCCGAACATTCCCCGCTGGGCAAGTCCAGCCAGTACATCGCCGAGTACAGCCCCGAGCTGCTGTTTCCCATCTCGCGTACCACCAAGTGGGCGGAGCTGGGCCTCGATGGCGCCAGCCTGCCGTATCAGGGCGTGGACTACTGGAACTGCTACGAGTTGTCCTGGCTGCTGCCGTCCGGCAAGCCGGTGGTGGCCATCGGTGAGTTCGCCATCCCCGCAGACTCGCCGAACATCATCGAGTCGAAGTCCTTCAAGCTGTACCTCAACTCCCTGAACCAGTCGGCTTTCGCCAGTTGGGATGAGTTGCAAGCGACACTGGTGCGTGATCTGTCGGCGGTGGCCGGCAAGCCAGTAGCGGTGCGCCTGCGTTCTGTGGCTGAGGTTTCTGACGAAGGAGTGGCGACGCTGCCCGGTCAGTGCATCGATGAGCTGGATATCAGTGTCAGCCAGTACGACCACCCGCAACCCGAGCTGCTGCGCTGCGACGCCGGTCGCGTGGTGGAGGAGAGCCTGCACAGTCATCTGCTCAAATCCAATTGCCCGGTTACCGGTCAGCCGGATTGGGGCAGCCTGGTCGTCGAGTATCGTGGTGCCGCGCTGGATCATGCCAGCCTGCTGGCCTATCTGGTGAGCTTCCGCCAGCACGCGGATTTTCACGAGCAGTGCGTCGAACGCATCTTTCTCGATCTGCAGCGCCTGCTGCAGCCGCACTCGCTGACTGTCTATGCGCGCTACGTGCGCCGCGGTGGGCTGGACATCAATCCGTATCGCAGCACCGAGGCGATCACGCCGGAAAATGGCCGCCTGGCGCGCCAGTAGTCCATGAAAAATGCCGCTTAGACAATGCTGCCAATGCGGCCTTTGTAGGAGCCCCGCCCAGGTTCGCGGCGGGGCGCCGCTCCTACACGTTCGATGCATCGACGCTTGGCTAAGTGGCATTGGCCAAGCGGCGACATTTTGCTTGAAACGCCGGGCCTGAGCCGGGGCAGGGCATTCAGATGCCCATATTGGCCAGGCTCTGCATGATGTTGCGCAGGGTGCCGGCGAGGGTAGGGTGGCTGGCCTCGAAACGTTCCACCGCCAGATTGACGCCATCGATCAGCGTGGCGTCAGGCGCTGAGGCGGCTTCACGCGCCAATTGCACTTCGATTTCCTGGGTCAGCAGGTAAAGCGATGCGCGTTCTTCCTCGCTGAGCGGCGTGTCCTGGGCCAGGTGTTGCTGAAGGGCTTCCAGTTGCTGCTGCAGGTCGCTTGCTGGCATAGAGTTCTCCTTGTCGAATCAGCTTAGGCATTGACCCCCAGCGGCGCTGGAAGTTTTCAACCCGTACCTGAAGGTTAATCCAAGCGGGCCGGCTTTGCCTGATCCGAGTCAAAGGCTCAGGGCTTTTCGCCCTTGCTCCGGCGCACGCCGATATCGTCCAGGCTGGCCTCGATTTCTCCCAGGTGATCGACCACCGAGTGCACGCCCAGACGATAGAGCTGCAGCGTGGCCTCGGCGCGCAGGTGTTTCTGCTCGCTTGCGTCCAGTGCCTGCCAGTCGGCCAGGGCATAGCCGCATAGTGGCCCGCAGGCGGCCAGGCCGATGGTCCAGCAGCCAGCATTGAGCCCGGCTTGCAGCATCAGCGGATTACCACTGACGACTACACAACCATCCAGGCGCTCGACGTTCAGCTGGCTCAATGCCTGCCAGCAACTGTCTGGTGCCGGCCACGGCCTTGTCTGACGCGCCAACACCGCTTCGATGGATGTGGGCAGCGCTTCGGCCAGGCGCAGGCTGGTATCGGCCGGCAGGTCGTCCAGCCAGGCGCAGGGCGTGCCATTGGCATGCAGGCTTTGCAGTAACTGTGCAGCACCTGGGGTCAGTTCGGCATGGTCGCCGGCCACCTCGCTCAGCGTCTGCTGTAGCGCTTGCAGTTGTGCTGCGGTTGCCGGCTTGCCTAGCCAGGCATCCAGCGCCTGCTGCGGCGCACCGACGAGGCTTGCGGGCGTGCACTCGGGGTGCAGCCGCTGCAGTGCGACGGGTAGCGTGCGGGCGCCGAAGTCGACCAGGCAGCCGGACAGTTGAAAGATCAGGGCGGTGCAGGGGGAGGGCATGGGATCATCCGTGGCATTGGCCTAGGCCAATCTAGCGCCAGCGGATGACCGTAATGTGACCGCTAGATGACGTCGAACAGAGCGCGTACGTGCTCCGGCAGGGCTACCGACTTGCCACTCTCATGGTCGATCCATACCAGTTTGCAGTAACCCTCACCGTAGACCGTGAGCGGGTCTTCGACGGTGCGCAGCCGGTGTTCGATCACCAGGCTGCTGCGCCCCACTGCGCCTGCCCTCAGTTCCACCATCACGGTGGCGGGGTGGATCACCGGTTTCAGGTAGGTGTGCTGGGTTTGCAGGACCACCGGGCCGAACGGCACGTTGCTCATGGCTACGCCAGCCAGCTCGAACCAGGCGACACGGGCTTCTTCCAAGTATTGCATGTAGATGATGTTATTGACGTGCCCGTAGCTGTCCATATCGCCCCAGCGTACGGGGATGTGTGCTGTGTGCAGCAAGGTTTCGTCGGTCATCGCTTTTCTTCGCTATGCTGCCCAATCAGGGCTCCAGGCTTTATACTACGCGGCATTCGGCCCGCTGGCGGTGGCCACATTAATTTCCTCAAGGAGAGATTTAAATGCATGTGATCGGTGCTCGCTGGATCGCGCGCCTGGGTGGCCTGATGGCCCTCGTCGGCCTGAGCCTGCTGCCTGCGATGAGTCAGGCCGCCTCGGAAGAAGATCCTTGGGAAAGCTTCAATCGCCCCATCTTCCGTTTCAACGATACCGTCGATACCTATGCGCTGAAGCCGATCGCCCAGGGTTACCGGGCTGTCACGCCGCAGTTTCTCGAAGATGGCGTACACAACGTATTCGGCAACATCGGTGACGTTGGCAACCTGGCCAACAACCTGCTGCAGGGCAAACTGCACAACGCCGGCGTCGATACTGGTCGCCTGATCTTCAACACCACGTTCGGTGTGCTGGGCTTCTTCGACGTGGCCAAGCACATGGGCCTGCGCAAGAGTGACGAAGACTTCGGTCAGACCCTGGGCGTCTGGGGTCTGAATAGCGGGCCTTACCTGGTCATCCCGCTCCTCGGGCCAAGCACTGTGCGTGATGCCACCGGTCGGGTGCCGGACAGCTTCCTGACGCCGTATCCGCACATGGATCATGTGCCGACCCGTAACGTCACTCGTGGCGTGCAGGTGGTCGACACCCGTGCCAACCTGCTGCAGGCCGAGCGACTGATCAGCGGCGACAAGTACATCTTCATCCGCAACGCCTACCTGCAGAGCCGTGAGTTCAAGGTCAAGGATGGCCAGGTCGAAGACGACTTTTAAGTCCTGACAGATGCAAAAAAGGCGGCCCCTGGGCCGCCTTTTTCGTAAATGCAGATTTCAGCTCATGGAGATGATGGCCAGGCCCAGCGACTGACGGCCGTCACCCAGGTCGCCGACCCGCACGACCTCTGCGTGGGCGTCGAGGCCGGCGAGTTCGCTGTGTTCTGAAGGGATATGGACCTTGACCTTGTCTCCCATGCTCAAGGCCGCTTCAGCCTCGATTTGCATGCCAGTACTGGAAAGATCCAGGCACAGTGCAGGAATTTCCCGGCCAGCATGATGGAGGACGACTGCAGCTTCCAGTCGCATGCGGATGTAGTCGCGTTTCTCGCTGTACGCTCGATCGTTCTGACTCATGGACCCTGTCCTCTTCTTATGAGCTCTCCCGCGGCTCTTATAACCCTCGTCGATTTGACCTGTAAAGCCGCCGAACGACGACCGGTCCCGGCTTGAATCGGCCGGCAGATGGGAGTACCGTCTGCCCCTTGAAATCGCCCTGGCGCCATAGATGCAGCGCCGCGCCACGGGCAGTGACCAAAAATTGCCCTGGCGCAGTTTGCCTGGATACCCCATGCACAAAACCAGTGCCACTCTGCTGATCATTGACGACGACGATGTCGTACGTGCAAGCCTCGCGGCTTACCTCGAGGACAGCGGCTTCAAGGTGTTGCAGGCCAACAACGGTTTGCAGGGGCTGGAAGTGTTCCAGCAGGAAGGCCCCGACCTGATGATCTGCGATCTGCGCATGCCGCAGGTCGACGGTCTTGAACTGATTCGTCGTATCAACGCGCTGGGCGTCGAAGTGCCAGTTATCGTCGTTTCCGGCGCCGGTGTGATGAACGATGCCGTCGAAGCCCTGCGTCTCGGCGCTGCCGACTACCTGATCAAACCGCTTGAAGATCTCGCCGTACTGGAGCACTCGGTGCGCCGTGCGCTGGATCGCTCGCGTTTGCGCGTGGAGAACCAGCTCTATCGTGAGAAGCTGGAAGCGACCAACCGCGAACTGCAGGCCAGCCTGCACCTGTTGCAGGAGGACCAGAACGCCGGCCGTCAGGTGCAGATGAACATGCTGCCGGTGACGCCCTGGCAGGCCGATGGCCTGAGCTTCGCGCACCAGATCATTCCGTCGTTGTACCTGTCCGGTGACTTCGTCGATTACTTCCGTATCGACGAGCGACGCATCGCGTTCTACCTGGCCGATGTCTCCGGCCATGGTGCATCGTCGGCATTCGTCACCGTGTTGCTCAAGTTCATGACCACGCGCCTGCTCTACGAGTGGCGGCGTGGCGGCACGTTACCGGAATTCAAACCCTCCGATGTGCTCGGCCACATCAATCGCGGGTTGATCAACTGTAAGCTGGGCAAGCACGTGACCATGCTCGGCGGTGTGATCGACGAGGAGAGCGGCATGCTCACCTACAGCATCGGCGGGCATCTGCCGCTGCCGGTGCTGTTCGAAAATGGCCAGGCGCGCTACCTGGAAGGCCGTGGCCTACCAGTCGGCCTGTTCGAGGAAGCCGAATACGGTGATCTGGAAATGCAGTTGCCAGAGTCTTTCAGCCTGACGCTGCTGTCCGATGGCATTCTCGACCTGCTGCCAGGTGACACGCTGAAAGAGAAGGAATTGGCGTTGCCACAACTGGTTAGCCAGGCTGGCGGTACGCTGGGTGGTTTGCGTCAAGTTCTCGGTCTGGCCAATCTGGGCGAGATGCCGGATGATATCGCCTTGCTGGTGTTGAGCAGGAACCTTGCATGAATCCTGGGATAAGCCCCGGTCGCATCCAATTCGCCGAGCAGGACGGAACCTTCGTCCTGAAGTTTGTCGGTGAAGTCCGTCTGACGTTGTGTTCAGCACTGGATGCCACGATTGAAAAGATTTTCACCGCGTTGAATTTTTCGGCCATCGTCATCGACTTGACCGAAACTCGCAGTATCGACAGTACGACTCTCGGTTTGCTGGCGAAATTGTCCATTCTGTCGCGGCAGAAGGTTGGTCTGTTGCCGACCGTTGTCACCACTCACGACGACATCACGCGCCTGCTGGAGTCAATGGGCTTCGACCAGGTGTTCAACATCGTCGACCGGCCGATTCCCTGCCCGGATTGCCTGGATGATCTGCCTTCGCAGGATCAGTCCGAAGAGGTGGTGAAGGCCAAGGTGCTGGAAGCGCACCGCATCCTGATGGGGCTGAACGACTCCAATCGCGAAGCCTTTCACGATCTGGTTAGCGCGCTCGAGCGGCACTGATCGATTGTTTCCGTAGGGTGCGCGGCGCGCACCGATATCTGCCGAGAAAGTTGGTGGTGCGCACGGCGCACCGCACCTTCGAACTCGCAATGACAAAGGGGCGTCAGCTTGGCTGACGCCCCTTTGTCATTCAGGCCTTGGCGGCCAGCAGGGCTTCGAGTTTTTCCTGATCGCGGGCGAACAGGCGGATGCCTTCGGCCAGCTTCTCGGTAGCCATGGCGTCTTCGTTCAGCGCCCAGCGGAAGCCGCCTTCATCGAGGCTCTGGCGAGGTTCGCCGGTAGCACCAGGGGCGAGCTGGCGACTCAGTTGGCCATCGCCCTCAGCCAGTTTCTGCAGCAGGTCGGGGCTGATGGTCAGGCGGTCGCAACCGGCCAACGCTTCGATCTGACCAAGGTTGCGGAAGCTTGCTCCCATCACCACGGTGTCGTAGCCGTTGGCCTTGTAGTAGTTGTAGATGCGTTTGACCGACTGCACGCCAGGATCATCGTTGCCTACGAAATCACGGCCCTCGGCCTTCTTGTACCAATCGTAGATGCGCCCCACGAACGGCGAGATGAGGAATATGCCGGCATCGGCGCAGGCCTGTGCCTGGGCGAAGGCGAACAGCAGGGTCAGGTTGGTCTGCACGCCGGCTTTTTCCAGCTGCTCGGCCGCGCGGATGCCCTCCCAGGTCGAAGCTATCTTGATCAGTACGCGCTCGCGGCCAATGCCCGCTTTTTCGTAAAGGCCGATCAGGCGCTCGGCGCGGCGCAGGGTCGCGTCGGTGTCGAACGACAGGCGCGCATCGACTTCGGTGGAAATGCGGCCCGGGATGACCTTGAGGATCTCCTGGCCGACGGCCACCGCGAAATGATCGCAGGCCAGCCCCAGGTCACCCTTGCCAGCACTCATGGCCTGATTCAGCAGGTCGGCATAACGAGGCAGGGCAGCCGCCTTGAGCAGCAGCGAGGGGTTGGTGGTGGCATCCACCGGTTGCAGGCGGGCGATGGCATCGAGGTCACCGGTGTCGGCGACTACGGTAGTGAACTGCTTGAGTTGTTCCAGCTTGGAGGTCATGACGAGGCCTTGTCGTTGCAGATGGCATGACCTTACCCGAGGCGCAGCGGGCGCTCAACGGTCGGGTCACTGACAATATTTACCTTTTCGGGCTGCGCTTTTTGCCGGCTCATTCGTCTTTATCTATGACGGTACGTAAGAACGTGCCGAAGTCGGTGGAGTCCGACTGTAGACGAGCTGCCAAGGAGCCCGAGCATGTCGACCCAAACCCAGCTTTCTCGTTCAGTTTCCGCTGGTCTGGACACGCGCCAGTGCCGTGAGTGGTTGCAGGCCGCCGGGCTGCGCTTCAGTATGCCCCGGCTCAAGGTGGTGGAGGCGCTGTGCAGCGCCAATGACGAGCAGGGGATATCTGCGCGCGCACTCCACCAGCAATTGAATGAGGCCGGCGAACCGCTGTCGCTGGTCAGCGTGCGCCAGGTGCTGCGCCGTATGGAGGAGAATGGCCTGGTGCAGACGACCGGGCGTAGCCGCTATCGCCTGAGCGCGCCAGATCAATGACCGCGTAGCAGTTCGGCTGCCTGGTCGAGCAGGCCCAGTGGGTCTTGCACCTTGTGAATGTCCACCGACAGCAGCTGGCGGAAACGCCGTGCACCGGGGAAGCCCTGAGCCAAGCCCAGTACGTGACGGCTGACATGATGCAGGGTGCCACCCTCGCGCAGGTGTTGCTCGACGTAGGGTTTGAGTGCGAGCAGAGCGTCCATGCGGGAAATGCCCGTGTCTGCAGCGCCGAACAGGCGGCTGTCCACCTGCGCCAGCAGATAGGGGTTGTGATAGGCCTCGCGGCCGAGCATCACGCCATCGAAGGTCTGCAGATGTTGCTCGCATTCCTCGAGGGTCTTGATACCGCCGTTGAGGATGATCTCCAGATCTGGGAAGTCCTGTTTGAGCTGCGCGGCGATGTCGTAGCGCAGCGGCGGAATCTCACGGTTTTCCTTCGGCGACAGGCCTTCGAGGATGGCGATGCGCGCATGCACGGTGAAGCTGCGGCAGCCGGCATCGCGTACCTGGCCGACGAAATCGCATAGCTCGGCGTAGCTGTCACGGCCATTGATGCCGATGCGGTGCTTGACCGTCACCGGGATACTCACGGCGTCCTGCATGGCCTTCACACAATCAGCGACCAGTGCCGGATGACCCATCAGGCAGGCACCGATCATGTTGTTCTGCACGCGGTCGCTGGGGCAGCCGACGTTCAGGTTCACTTCGTCATAGCCATGTTCTTCGGCCATCTTCGCGCAGGTCGCCAGGTCCTGCGGGTTGCTGCCGCCCAACTGCAGGGCGATCGGGTGTTCGCACTCGCTGTAACGCAGGAAACGCTCGCGGTCGCCATGGATCAGCGCGCCGGTGGTGACCATCTCGGTGTAGAGCAGGGCATGACGCGACAGCTGACGGAGAAAGAACCGGCAGTGACGGTCAGTCCAATCCATCATCGGGGCCACGGAGAAGCGGCGGGACAGGGCGGACGGCGTGGCTACAACATTTTCTAAAGACATGTGGGATGACGCGTTCTGACGTGTTGACGGGGTTTTCAGGCAAGAAACTCTGGCGCGGCGCTGTTTTACTGGTATCCGTCGCACAGTGGCGCAACTGCTGGCAACGGCGTGCAAGTCTACCAGAGCTGTGACTTTTCTCTCGCGACGCGTATCGGTTTAACGCTACAAGCTGCATGCTTTAGGTCGAGCCGCTCTCCAGACAGCGGCCAAATAACAACAACGCCTGCGTGAATTGCCTGCATGAAGATTCAACCTCTGCCTCCACTCAACAGCCTGGTGGCGTTCGAGTCAGCCGCGCGAAACCTGAGTTTCACCCTCGCGGCCAAGGAACTGAACGTCACCCAGGGTGCGATCAGCCGGCAGGTTCGTCTGCTTGAGGACTACCTCGGCAAGACCCTGTTCGAGCGCACCACCCGCGAGATCAATCTCAGCCCGACCGGCAGCCACTACTACGACACGGTGCGTGAGTCCCTGCTGCAGTTGGCCCATGCCACTGGCGAGATTCGTCATTGGCGTGGCGCGCAACAGGTCACGGTGGTGACCAGCACCGCCATGGCGTCGCTCTGGCTGTTGCCGCGGGTCGCCGAGTTCCAGCGAGACAATGAAGAAGTGGACCTGCGCATCATCGCCTATGACCACGTCAAGGATTTCTCCCGCCTGGACTGCGACCTTGCGCTGTACTACTGCCGTACGCCGCCGAAGAACATGCAGGTGACGCCGCTGTTCGCCGAAGAAGTGTTCCCCGTGTGTAGCCCTGGTTACCTGGCCAAGCACCCGGATTTCTGCGACCCGACGCAGCTGGCCACCGGCACCTGGCTGTGGCTGGAAGACCCGCAGCGTGACTGGATCAGCTGGCCGGAGTGGTTCCAGCGTCTGGGCTACAAGGCGCGCGAGCCGCGGCACCGAATCAATATCAACAGCTATTCGATGCTGATCCAGTCGGCGTTGAGCGGGCAGGGTATTGCGCTGGCCTGGTCGAACCTGGTCGACAACTATTTGCAGACCGGCGCATTGGTGCGGCCCATCGATGTGACGTTGCATACCGATGCGCAGTTCTGCTTGCTCGAGCCCGTCGGGCGCAGCAGTCGGCAGAGCGTGCAGCGCTTTCGCAACTGGTTGATGGAGCAGGTCACCAGCGAGTCCGGTGATGAGCTTCAGGCGGGTTGAAACGAGGCTGCCGCAGGCTTTTGGCCTGAGGCAGCTCGTACGTCGCCCGTAGCGTGGGCGATCAGTGAGGAAGGCGGTTTCGCGGCTGTTGGCGTGGAACCGCTGCGCAGCAGGCAGCGCTTGCCGGGTTGGCAAGTGTCTGCAGAGCGTTGCGCAGTGGCGGCAAGATGGCAGCGGCGGCAACGCCGGACAAACCATTTCTCGTCATGAGTCGATGAGTTAAGCACATGCATCAGCCCGCGTAATTACTGGGTTTACTTACCCATCTCTCCTAATATTTATGATTTTTTATCATAAATATCAGTGCAAAAAATCGTTTGTCGAACAATCCCCTGCTTTTCGACACTGGTGACCAACGAGCAGCGCCGTAGCGACTGCCGATCACCACCACCGTGCCTTGCAGGGGATAACAACAATGACTCAAGCCACTTCTCAGCAAATCCCAGTGCACCAACTGGAAACCGTACTCGCGCCCATCCACCAAGCCACCGGCCTGTCCAACGAGTTCTATACCGACCAGAAGCTGTTCGAGCTCGAGCGCGACCAGGTCATGGGTAAGACCTGGGCCTGTGTCGGTTTCGCCAGCGACCTGAACCAGAACGGCTCGGTAAAACCGGTCGACTTCATGGGCCTGCCGCTGCTGCTGATGCGCAACCGCGAAGGCCTGGTGCAGGTGTTCCACAACGTTTGCAGCCACCGTGGCATGAAGCTGGTGGAAGAGGCCGGCACCGTGCAGGGCGTGATTCGCTGCCCGTACCACTCCTGGACCTACGATCTTAACGGCGGCCTCAAGGGCACGCCGCACGTGGGCGGCATCGACAAGCACAAGGACGAGCGTTTCGCCTGCGAGAAGCACGGCCTCAAGGCCATCCGCAGCGCCATCTGGATGGACATGGTATTCGTCAACCTGTCCGGCGACGCGCAGCCGCTGGAAGAGATGCTGGCGCCGCTGACCGCGCGCTGGAGCCAGTTCCTCGGTGATGATGGCATGGACCTGATGCGCCGCCGCGCCAACATGGACTCGACCACCCTCGACATCGCCTGCAACTGGAAGCTGGCCGTGGAGAACTACTGCGAGGCGTACCACCTGCCGTGGGTGCACCCGAGCCTGAACACCTACTCGCGCCTGGAAGATCACTACAACATCCTCTTCGACGAGCAGTTCGCCGGCCAGGGCAGCTACGCCTACAACCTCTCCGACGTTGCCGGCACCCACCTGCCGCAGTTCCCCAGCTGGCCGCAGGACCGCCTGCGCAACGCCGAGTACGTGGCTTTCTTCCCCAACGTGCTGCTGGGCATCCAGGCCGACCACGCCTTCGCCATGCAGCTGGAACCGGTCGCACCGGGCCGTACCATCGAGCACCTGCGCCTGTTCTATGTCGGTGACGAGGCGCTGAGCGACGAGTACGCCGCCTGCCGCAACGCCATCCTGGAATCGTGGAAAGTAGTGTTCGCCGAAGACATCGCCTCGGTCGAGGGCATGCAGAAGGGCCGTCATTCGCCGGGTTACGGCGGCGGTGCGTTCTCCCCGGAAATGGACATCCCGACGCACTACTTCCACCAGTGGGCCGCGCGCAAGTTGCTGGCCATCGCGCAGAACGCCTGAGGAGGCCGTCATGTATCCGATCGCCTCTCACTGGCTCAATTACATCGATGGTGCTTGGGTCGACAGCGCTCAGCACCTGCGCGTGAACAACCCCGGTACTGCCGAGCCGCTGGCGACCATCGCTCAGGCTACTGTCGAAGACACCGAGCGTGCACTGCAGGCAGCGCGTCGCTGCGCCGACAGCGGCGAGCTGACCCGCGCCCGACCGGCGCAGCGGGTCAGCTGGTTGCTGCGCATCGCCGAGGAAATCCGTGCGGTGGCGGACGAGGGCGCCTGGGTGCTGTGCCAGGAGAATGGCAAGAGCATCAACGATGCCCGCGATGAGTTCATCGAAGCCGCGCGCTACTTCGAGTACTACGCCGGCATGGCGGACAAGATCGAGGGCACCTCGATCCCGTTGGGCAACGGTTACATGGACTTCACTGTGTACGACCCCATGGGCGTATCGGCGCAGATCGTGCCGTGGAATTTCCCGGTGTCCATCTGCGCGCGCTCCCTGGCGCCGGCACTGGCTGCCGGCAACGCGGTGGTGATCAAGTCGCCGGAGCTGTCGCCGCTGGGCATGTGCGTGCTGGTGCGCGCCATCGTCAAGGCCGGTTTGCCGCAAGGCGCGATCAACCTGATCTGCGGCCGTGGCCGTGAGGTTGGAGCGCACCTGGTTAGCAGCGCCAAGGTCGACCAGATCGTCTTCACCGGCTCGGTGCCCACTGGCCAGTCGATCCTCCGTGATGCGGCGGCCAACGCCATTCCCAGCGTCATGGAGCTGGGCGGCAAATCGGCCGCCATCGCCTTCGCCGACGTCGACCGCAAGCAACTGCTGGCCAGCGTCAAGAACGGCATTTTCTTCAATGCCGGGCAGGTCTGCTCGGCCATGTCGCGCCTGCTGGTGCAGCGCGAGATCTACGAAGACATCGTCCAGGCTGTGGTCGAGCTGGCCGAAGGGCTCAGCGTCGGCCTCGGCCAGGACAACCCGGACCTCACCCCGGTGGTCAGTGCCGCTCAACTTGCTGGAATCGAAACCCTGTGTCGGCGCGCAGTCGATGAAGGCGCGGTACTGGCCACCGGTGGCGAGGCTCATAGCGAACTGGCCGGGCACTTCATGCGCCCGACAGTGTTCCGTGACGTGCGCGCGGACATGTGCATCGCCCAGGAAGAGGTGTTCGGCCCGGTGCTGGCGATCATCCCCTTCGACAGCGAAGAGCAGGCCATCGAGATTGCCAATGGCACCGATTTCGGCCTTGTCGCTGGCGTCTTCACCCAGGACATCAGCCGCGCCATGCGCTGCGTGCGGCGCCTGCGTGCTGGCCAGGTATTCGTCAACGAGTGGTATGCCGGTGGCATCGAAACGCCGTTCGGCGGTGTTGGCCTGTCCGGCTTCGGCCGCGAGAAGGGCCAGGAAGCGCTGTACAGCTACGTACGCACCAAGAACGTCGCCATTCGCGTGGCGGGGGAGTGAGCGCCATGTTCAAGACCTGGCTGTGTGTGGTCTGCGGTCTCATCTACGACGAGGCCCTGGGCTGGCCGGACGACGGCATTGTCGCCGGCACCCGTTGGGAAGACGTACCGGCGGACTGGAAATGCCCGGAGTGCAAAGTCGGCAAGGAAGATTTCGAGATGCTCGACATCAGCCCGGTCGTCGCTGCCGCCGCAGCGCCGCTCAGCACGCCGCTGCCGGTGCCGCCGCAACCGCTGCAGACGCTGGCGGCCGAAGTGCGTCAGCCCATCGTCATCATCGGCAGCGGTTACGCCGGTTATGGCCTGGCCCAGGCGCTGCGCCGCGCTGATGCCGAGGTAGAAATACGCGTGCTGACCCAGGAGTCCGGGCACCTGTATTCCAAGCCGGCGCTGTCCATCGGTCTGGCTCAGGGCAAAAGCGCCGACGCGCTGGCCGGTGAGTCGGCGCTGGCCATCGAGAAGCGCCTGAAAATTCGCGTCTACCCGCATTGCACGGTGGAGCACATCGACACCACGGCGCGGCGCCTGCACACCAACATCGGTGAGATGGAATACGGCCAGCTGGTGCTGGCTAGCGGTGCGGCGCCGATTCGCCTGCCCATCGAAGGGGCCAGCGATGCGCTGATCAGCGTCAACAACCTGCATGACTACCGCAGTTTCCGCGAGCGCCTGGTCGGCGTGCGACGCGTGGCGATTCTCGGTGATGGGCTGATCGGCTGCGAGTTCGCCAACGACCTGGCGGCCAGCGGTTTTCAGGTCAGCGTTATCGGCCTGGGTAAGTGGCCAATGGAGCGCTTGCTGCCGGCCGAAGCCGGGCAACATCTGCAAAGTGCGTTGGCTGCGTTGGGCGTCAGCTGGCACTTGCAGAACACCGTGCGCCGTGTCGATGCGCTGGAACAGGGCTACCGCTTGACTCTGGCCAATGGCGAAAGCCTGGAGGCTGATCTGGTGCTCTCGGCTGTCGGCCTTCAGCCCAATCTGGGCCTGGCCAAATGTGCTGGTTTGGCCGTGGGCCGTGGGATTCAGGTCGATGCTCAGCTGCAGAGTTCGCAGCCGGGCATCTACGCCCTGGGTGACTGCATCGAGGTCGATGGGCAATTGCTGCCTTATCTGGCTCCGATCAACCAGGGCATTGCTGCGCTGAGCAAGACTTTGCTTGGCCAGCCGACGGCGGTGAGCTATCCGCTGATGCCGGTGACGGTGAAAACCCCAGCCGCACCGCTGTGCCTGTTGGCGCCGGCACCTGGCACCGCTGGTGAGTGGCGCTGCACACCGAACGCCGATGGCCTGAGCGCCGGTTTCTACGATGCCCAGGGGCTGGCGTGCGGCTTCGTCCTGCTCGGACGACAGGCGCAGACCCAACGCAACAGCTGGCTGCAAAGCTGCCAGAACGCACAACGATCAGTGGCCTGAGGGCACGCGCATGAGCAAGCAAATCAATCTGCCCCATGACGACAGCAGCTGCGGCTGGTACGCCGCACTGCCACAGCAACCTGCGTGCAAGCGCCTGCAAGGCGAACAACACGCCGACTACGCGGTGATCGGTGCCGGTTTCGCCGGCCTGGCCGCTGCGCGCCGCCTTGGCGAGCTGCTACCGGACAAACGCATCATCCTGGTCGACGCCCAGCGTGTCGGCCAGGGCGCTTCTGGACGCAACTCCGGTTTCGTCATCGACCTGCCGCACAAGTTCGCCCTGGAACATCCCGACCCGGCCCACAAACAGCGCCTGCTATCGCTCAATCGCGCTGCCATCGCCCAGCTGCAGGGGTTGATCGAGCGTCACGGTATCGACTGCCAATGGTCCCACGCCGGCAAGTATCAGGGCGCGGTGGGCCAGCGTGGCCTGGCGTATCTGCAGCACTTCGAAAAGTTGCTGACGAACCTCGGCGAACCCTTTCGCCTGGTCGAGCGCGACGAGCTGGCGCAGGTGCTGGGCAATGACTATTACAGTCGCGCGATCTTCACCCCAGGCTGCTATCTGATGCAGCCGGCGGCACTGGTCACCGGGCTGGCGCACTCGCTGCCGGAAAACGTCGAGCTGCTGGAAGAGTCGCCCATCACCGGTCTGCGACGCGACGGACAGGGCGGCTGGCTGCTGCAGGGCAGTCAGGGCACGATTCGCACCGAGCAGTTGCTGCTTGGCACCAGCATCTTCACCCAGGAGTTCGGTTACCTGCGTAACCGTTTGCTGCCGGTGATGACCTTCGCCAGCTGGACGCGTCCGCTGAGTGATGCCGAGCTGGCGGCCTTCGGTGGTCAGCTCGATTGGGGCCTGACCCCGGCCGATCACGCCGGCACCACGGTACGCATGACTCAGGACCGCCGCCTGATTATCCGTAACACCTACAAGCACGTGCCCAAGTACGGCAAGAGCACCAGCGACGGCATGCGCGAGTCGGTGCGTGCCGATCATCGCAAGGCTTTCCTGGCGCGCTACCCGCAACTGGCCGATGTGCCGTTCAGCCACACCTGGGGCGGTGTTTACGCGATCTCGCGCAACTTCACCAACTTCTTCGGCGAACTGGAACCGGGCGTGTTCGCCTCGGCCTGCGACAATGGTGTTGGCGCGGCCTGGGGCACCATCTCCGGCACGCTGCTGGCGGAAATGGCGGTCGGCAGCGACTCGGCGCAGTTGCGCGATATCCAGGCCGTCACCGGCATGCCGTCGCTCAATCCGCCTGAGCCATTTCTCGGCCTGGGCGTGCGTTCGCGAATTCGCCTGGCGGCCTGGAACAGCCGGAGCGAGCTATGAGTCAGGTCGTTTCCGGGAAAGGCCCGGTGCTGTTGGTCGATCACCATGACCTGGATTTCACCCCACGCGGCGGGCCGCCCGGCGCCGCCTTCGTGGCGCGGGCGATCAGCAACGAGATCTCGCCGAACATCGGTATCGGTTTCGCCCGCTGGGAAGGCGCCGAGGTGGCCTGGACCCTGCTGTACGACGAGGTGATCTTCGTCATCGAAGGCTGCTTCGAGCTCCAGGCCAATGGTCAGCTGTATCGTGTTCAGCCGGGGCAGTTGCTGTGGATTCCCGAAGGCACCGAGCTGGTCTACGGCGGCCATGCGCTGTTCGGTTACGTGGTCCATCCGGGGGACTGGAAACAACGGCATGGTCTGGATTAGGCAGGGCGGCCTATGGCCCCGCTTTGCTGGCCGGCGCGCAGATGGAGCACTTCGGCTCCGGCGGCGTCCACTTTCATCCCTCAGGAAGTCTAGCCATGTTCGAAAACAAGAATAAGTATCTGGCCGACGAGGTCGCCACGCAGCCACTGCGCAATCCGGTCAGCGTCGAGACCCATAGGGCTGCTCGCGCCTATCGTTTGCAGCGAGTGCGTCAGCAACTCAAGGCCGCCGATTGCGCGGCCATACTGCTGTATGACCCGGTGAACATCCGCTACGCCACCGACACCTCCAACATGCAGGTGTGGACGCTGCATAACTACGCCCGCTATGCGCTGGTGTTCGCCGATGGGCCTGTGGTGCTGTTCGAGTTCCACAACTGCGAACACCTGCACCAAGGCAACGAACTGCTCGACGAGATACGTCCAGCGATCAACTGGAGCTATTTCGGTGCCGGCTCGCGCATCGGCGAGAAGGCTCTGGACTGGGCCGACGATATCCAGGCGGTGATTCGCCAGCATGCTGGAGACAAGGTGCGCCTGGCAGTGGACAAGGCCGACCTGGAAGGCTTCGACCTGCTGCGCGAGGCTGGCCTGACTCTGATAGAAGGGCACAGCCTGATGGAGCAGGCACGGCGGATCAAATCCCCCGAGGAGTTGGAATTGATGCGCTGGACCATCGCCGTGTGCGAGCGCGGCATCCAGCGTATGCACGATGCACTGCGCCCCGGCATGACCGAGAACGAGCTCTGGGCCTGGCTGCACTACGAGAACGTTCGCCACGGTGGTGAATGGATCGAAACCCGCCTGCTGGCCTCAGGGCCGCGTACTAATCCCTGGATGCAGGAGTCCAGTGACCGCGTGATGCAGGAAGGTGAGATCGTCTGCTTCGACACCGACCTGATCGGCCCGTACGGTTACTGCGCCGACATCTCTCGAGCCTGGACTGTCGGCCACGTTTCCCCCAGCGCCGAGCAGCGCAAGCTCTATCGTCTGGCCCATGAACAGGTACAGCACAACATGGCGTTGTTGCGTCCGGGCTTGAGTCACCGCGAGTTCGTCGAGCAGTCCTGGGAAATTCCGCCGGCCTATTGGCACAACCGTTATTGCTGTGTCGTGCACGGCGTCGGCCTGGTCGACGAGTACCCGGCTCTGGCGCACAAGGGGGCCGATTGGACCAGCAGCGGCTACGACGGGGTATTCGAGGAAAACATGGTGCTTTGCGTGGAGAGCTATATCGGCGAGCAGGGCGGCAAGGAGGGCATCAAGCTGGAGCAGCAGGTACTGATCACCGCCAATGGCTGCGAAGCCCTGTCGCGCTACCCGTGGCAAACGGACTGGCTGTGATTGGGGTGGGCCACAGGAAGGGGGCACCACAGTGCGCATGATTCAGGATCGCCGTCGGATCATCCATAACACCTGCAAGCACGTGCCCGCGTACGGAAAGAGCCGCAGCGGCGCCATGCGCGATTCGGTATGCACCGACCATCGCAAGGCCTTCCTGGCGCGCTGCCCGCAGTGGGCCGATGTGCCGTTCAGCCCTTGCTTCGGCGAGCTGCAGCCGGGCGTGTTCGCCACTGCCTGCGACAAGGGTGTCGGCGCGCCCTGGAACAGTCGGAGCGAGCTATGAGCCAGGTCGTTTCCGGGAAAGGCCCGGTGCAACTGGTCGATCACCATCGATCTGGCGTTCCTCCCGCACGGCGGTCCACCCGGCGCCGCTTTCGTGGCGCAGGCGATCAGCAACGAGAGCTCGCCGAACATCGGCATCGGGTTCGCCCGCTGGGAGGGTTGCCTATGGTCTCGTTTTGCTGCGCGCCCGGCTCAGGCGTGGTGGTTCTCCGTGAAAAAGGGGTGAGCAATTGCTCGGACTGACCCAGGCGTTCGCTGCACTCTATCTGGCCAGCCTGTTGATGCAGCTCGGCTCGACCCTGCTGATGACCTACCTTGCTCTGCGCCTGACTGCCGGTGGCGTCGCCGAGTTCTGGGGCGGTGCGCTGATGGCTGCCAATGCTCTGGGCATGGTGGTCGGCGGCAAGGTCGGCCAGGTGCTGATCGGCCGTGTCGGTCACATCCGTACCTACGTCGCCTGTTCCGGCATCATCTGCGCGGCGGTGCTGACGCATGCCTTCAGTGAGGCATTGCCACTCTGGTTGTTGCTACGTTTTGTCGTCGGCGTGGCGATGATGTGCCAACTGATGGTGGTGGAAAGCTGGCTCAATGACTGCGCGCAGAGCGATCAGCGCGGCAGGGTGCTGGGCATCTACATGGTCGCGGCCTACGTCGGGATGATGCTCGGTCAACTGGCGCTGAGCATCGATGGCAATCTCGGCCTGCATGCGTTACTCGGCGTGGTCATCGCCTTCGCCCTGAGCCAGGTGCCGGTGGCGCTGACCCGCAGCACCCATCCGAGCATACCGGGTTCCGAGCCGGTCGACCTGCGCCTGTTCCTGCAGCGAGTGCCGCAGTCGCTGTTCACCGTACTGATCTCGGGGATGATCAACGGTGGTTTCTATGGCTTGTCGTCGATCTACGCCAGCCGACAGGGCCTGAGCACGGTGGAAGTGGGCCAGTTCATGGCCCTGGCGATTGCGGCTGGGCTGCTTGCGCAACTGCCACTGGGCTGGCTGTCGGATCGTCTGCCTCGCGCCAGTCTGATTCGCGGTGTGGCGGCGTTGCTGATCCTGACCTGCCTGCCGTTGGCGTTCTATCAGGGCCTGTCGTTCGGCGTGCTGCTGCTGTTCAGCGCGTGCATCGGTTTCCTGCAGTTCTGCCTGTACCCGCTTGGTGTGGCCCTGGCCAACGACAACATGGAGCCGCGTCTGCGCGTGTCACTGGCGGGTTTGTTGCTCGCTACTTTCGGTGTGGGAGCCTGCATCGGTCCGCTGCTGGCCGGTGCACTGATGGGGTATTTCGGCCCCTCCAGCCTCTATCTGTTCTTTGCCATCAGCGCGGCGGTATTGGCGGTTGCCGTAGGGCAAGGGCGCGTGACCGGCGAGCACCTGCAGGACGATGCGCCGCTGCAGCATCAGGCCACACCCAATGCCCTTGCCTGCACGACCCTGGCTGCGGTTATCGAGCCAGCGGTCAGCGTCGAGGAGCGAGTCGAGGAGGCACCCAGCCAGAGGCTCTGAACGATCCATACCTACCTGCGAATGGATGCGCAAAGCTCAGCCATAACGACGAGCCTGCAGGTGCCTGCCTGGCGGCTCGCCAGCGCCCGTGAAATATGGCTTTTAGGCTGTTTGGTGGCGCCCTGAATGATCGTGCGAATTGATGATTAAAAATCATAAGTCGCGCAGATTAAATGGTTTGTCGATGGATTCGCGCCTGTTCGACTATTGATCATCCGCAGCGATTACCGAGCCGCTCACTGCACCTGCAGGGCTCAGTCCGGATGCGGAGAAAACTATTACAAGAACAAAATCGAGGTGCGTGCATGAAGCCTATGGTTGCGGAAGACATAGTCGGTCGAGACTTCAATATTCGAGTGCTCGGCTTGAACTTCCATCGCGTCATATTCCCCGTTTCCTTCTCCATCATCCTTTTGCTGGTTCTCCTGGCACTGAGCAATCCCGTGGTCTTCGGCGAGACGCTGGAAGGCATCAAGGGCTGGATCCTGAAGAACTTCGACTGGTTCATCATCATCATGGGCAATCTGGCGGTGCTGTTCTGCGCCGGCCTGGCGCTGTCGCCGCTGGGTAAGGTGCGTCTCGGTGGTCGCGATGCCAAACCCGAATTCAGCACCCTGTCGTGGTTCTCCATGATGTTCGCCGCCGGCATGGGCGTCGGCCTGCTGTACTGGGGCGTCGCCGAGCCGGTAGCGCAATACACCGCCTGGTGGAAAACACCGCTGAACGTGGCCGCCAGCACCCCGGAGGCTGCTCATGCAGCGATGGGCGCAACGCTGTATCACTGGGGCTTTCACCCCTGGGCGATTTACCTGACCAGTGCGCTGGTGGTGGGGTACTTCTCCTACAACAAGGGCCTGCCACTGTCGCTCAGTTCCGGTCTGCAGCCGCTGTTGGGGCGTGGGCATCGTGGCTTACCGGGACAGATGGTCGATGTGTTCACCGTGGTGCTGAGCATTTTCGGCCTGGCCACTTCCCTGGGTCTGGGCGCCATGCAGGCCACGGCCGGTATTGCCCACGTGCTGGGCACACCGAATACCTTTGCCTTTCAACTGCTGTTCATCGTCGCGGTTACCGGCCTGGCCGCGTTCTCGCTGTGGCGGGGGCTGGATGCCGGGGTCAAGGTCCTGAGTAACATCAACATGCTGCTGGCGTTGGTGCTGTTTCTGCTGGTCGCGGTGGGTATTGGCGGCATGGCGTTCTTATCCAACACCCTGAGCGCAGCGGTCGACTACGGCCAGATGTTCCTGCCACTGAGCAACTGGATCAATCGTCCTGATCAGGACTGGTTCCAGGGCTGGACGGTGTTCTATTGGGCCTGGTGGTGCACCTGGGGCCCGCTGGTGGGTATTTTCGTTGCTCGCGTTTCCAAGGGCCGCACCCTGCGCCAGATGGTGGGCATGGTGATGCTGGCGCCGACCGTGGTCACTCTGCTGTGGTTCTCTGCCTTCGGTGGCGGCGCTATCGCCCAGGTGATCGACGGCAGCGGTGCTCTTGCAGCTGGCCTCAGTGACGTCAACATGGCGATCTTCCAGTTCCTGGAAATGCTGCCGCTGGCTGGTATCGGTTCGCTGCTGGTGGTCGCCTTGTTGGTGTTCTTCATGGTGACGTCGGTGGACTCCGGTGCGCTGGTGATTGACAACCTGTCGGCCGGTGGCGACCCCGACACCCAGCCGGGTCAGCGCGTGCTATGGCTGGTGATGATCGCGTTGGTGACCGTCACGCTGTTCGTGATTGGTGGCGATACTGCGCTCAAGGGCATTCAGGCTGGTGCCGTGGCGATGGGCCTGCCGTTCATGGGGCTGATGCTGCTGCTGATGATTGGTCTGGTCAAAGGCCTTATCGAAGACTGCCGCAGCTGACGTCTGCCAATCGACGCCCTGACACCCGCCGCAAGGCGGGCGTCGGGGCGTTTGCGTTTCTGCGTGCACGGCTTTTACGACCAAAGGCGCGTTTTACTCGGCCGAAAGCAGGATTGCCTGGCGCTGGTACGTTGTCGAAGCTGAACGGTACGCTGCCCAGAGAACCCTCGATGACCCTGTACGCTCCACGTTCTGCCCCTGTTCGGCGCCTGGCCAATGGCGCACTGCTGCGTGCGCAGCAACAGCGCTGGGCGCAGTCGGTAGGGTTGTGTCTGCGGGTGGCGGCGGGCAGTCGTGACGAGCCGCTGGCCTATCCGGGCCTGGCGCACTTTCTGGAGCATCTGCTGTTTCTCGGTAGCCGCGAATACCCGGTCGATCAGGGCTTGATGGCCTTCGTCCAGCGTCATGGCGGGCTGGTCAATGCCTCGACCCAAGCGCACCATACCGATTTTGTCTGCGAGCTGCCGGCCGATTTGTTGCATCCGGCGCTGATGCGTCTGCTGGATATGCTCGGCCAGCCGCTGCTGGAGAGTGATGCGCAGCTGCGCGAGCGCGAGGTGCTGCACGCCGAATACCAGGCGCGCAGCCAGGATGCCGACAGTCGCATCGATCATGCGCTGGGCCAGGCGCTCTCCGCCGGGCATCGCTGCGGCGCGTTCCTGGCCGGTGATCGCAGCACGCTGGTCGTGGAGTCTGCGGAATTTCAGCGGGCGCTACGTGGTCATCATCAGCGTCACTACCAGGCCGGGCGCATGTGTCTGACTCTGGTCGGGCCACAACCGGCCGAGCAGTTGCTGGATATCGCCGAGGCGCTGCTTGGAGCGTTGCCTGCAGGCGAGGGCGAAGCCTGTTCCGCTCCGCCGCCGGGCCTGCTGCCGCTGCGAGCACCGTGCCTGCACCTACAACACAGTCACTCGGGTGTGTTCCTGGGTCTTGCCGTGCAGCTCGACACCCGCGACCTGAACGCATCGTTGGATCTGTTGCTGGATGCCTTGCATGACCCTGCGCCTGGCGGCTTGCTCGACGGCCTGCGCGCGATGCAATTGTGCCGGCAGTTGCAGGCGCGGGTGCTGTATCAGCACGGTGGGCAATGCCTGCTGCGTCTGGACTTTCATGGCGCCAGCGCGGAGCAGGGCGGCGCAGTGCGCGCGGCTGTGCAGAGTTGGGCCATATCTCTGCAGGGCCATGCAGATTGGCCCCAGCGACTGCAGCACCAGCAGCAGGCAGCAGCGCTCAGGTTGCTTGGGCTCAGCCCGTTGGCGGCGGCCAGGGAACTGCAGTCGTCTGCTCAGGACGCTAGCCATACCTTGCGCGACCTGAATGCTGTACTGGCTTGCCTGGCCCGCGGTGATGGGTTGATCGAATTGCAGTGTGGCGAGCAGGTGCGACCCTTGTGGCCGGCAATCGGATTAGATTTGCCATTGCAGGCCTTGCCGATGCCATCGCCAACCCCAATTTCGAACCATCCCTGGCGGCTGCCTGGCAATGATCCATTGCTGGCCGGCGCTGCCGTGGCATCGGCCGTTTTGCCATCGGCCGCGCTACGACATCATCCGGGGCAGGTGGAGGGTGGGCCGGCTGCGCTTTACTGGCGTGGCCCTTGTGCGGCGGCGGGCGACGCGGCGGCCATCGAAGCGGAATCGCTGGCGCGTAGTGCCGATCTGCGCTGGCGCGGTGAGCGGCTTGGCATCGCCTGCCAGCTGAGCGTGCAAGCCGCTGGCTGGAGTCTTTCATTGCGTGGTCCGGTACCGCTGTTGCCGGCCTTCAGTGCCTTGCTGCTACCGCTGCTGTTGGCCGCGCAGGATGAACCAGTCGAGCCTGCTTCCCAGGGCATGTTGTTGCGGGCGCTGCTGCAGCGTTTGCCGCAGCTCTGCGAGCTGCCCAAGACCTCGCGACTGGAAGGGCTGAGTGTTGGACTTGGGGCGCGCGAGCAGGCGCAGTTGAACGAGTTGTGCGTGGCTGTCGAGGCGCTTACGGATCTGTCGCCCGTGCCGTGTATCGAGACTGGCATCGACTGGCACCAGGTCGCGCAGCCAAGTACCGATGCCGCGTTGCTGCTGTTCTGTCCCTTGCCTGCCGTCGATGCCTGCACCGAGGCCGCCTGGCGTCTGCTTGGGCAGGTGTTGCAGGGACGTTTCTACCAGCGCCTGCGCGGTGAGTTGCAACTGGGTTACGCGCTGTTCGCCGGCTTCCGCCAGGTCGAGGGTTGCCGGGGCTTACTGTTTGCCTTGCAGTCACCCGTCTGCGAGGCGGCTGGCATCTTCGAGCATATCCGCGCCTTTCTGGGCGAGCAGCGTCAGTCGCTCGCTGCGCTGGATGATGAGGCCGTGTCGCGTTACCGCGCTGCCTTGCTACCGACACTGAGCCCGGCCGAGTCCAATCTGGCACGTGCCGAGCAGCTATGGCAGTTGCATCTGGCAGGCTTGCCCGAGGTGCACCTGCAACGGGTGCAGCAGGCGTTGGTGGCCCTGACCTCTAGCGATCTGCTGCGGGCACATGAGCAGTTGCTAAGCGCCCGCGACTGGCGCGTGTTGGCCAGCGGAGCACCGTCGCCGGCCTAACTGCACCGTTTTTCCTCCCGCTCTCCATTCCGATATGCAGGCCTGGGTGTTTTGCGTCTGCCTGCAGACGTTTGCCTATTTCCCTTTTCACAGCGCTTTGCGTGCGCGTCTACGCCCTAGGGCTGGCCCGGTACTACGACCTTTCTCCTGCTACCGGTAGCAGGTCGGTCGCGAGCCGGCGGGAGCGGGCCGGTAGCGCCCGGCCAAAGCAGCAGCGAATCGCTGCCAAGGCAGCGTATGGCCCGCCTGACTCGCTTTCGATAATCGCCTCCGACACGACTGCCCTGGCGGTCGCCACTCAAGCGGAGAGCGTTATGAACAACAACAAGATCGCCATCACTCGATTTCTGCCCCTGACCCTGGCTACGGCCGTCGCCCTGGCGACCGCGCAGCAGGCCGCCGCCGAGATCGTCCTGTACGACAAGGACGACACCACTTTCTCCACCGACGGCTACATCAACGCCTTCTACGTCAACAGCGACGTGGACCGCGACGGCGAGCAGTTCGACCGCCGCCAGTCGCGGGTGAAGATGGGCTTTCTGCCCAACTGGATCGGCTTCAACTTCGGCAAGCAGATCGACGGGCTCAAGCTGACCGGCCGCTCCTCCTTCTGGGTCACCATCAACGACAGCGAAACCAATGGCACCGACACCGCCATCGACGTTCGTCAGTTCTACGGCACCGTTTCCAGCCCGGAGTGGGGCGAAGTCCTGGTGGGCAAGGACTTCGGCCTGTTCTCGCGCTCCAATATCTTCCTCGATGAGCTGCTGGCCGGTTACGGCAACGTGTCCGACACCCTCGGCCTGGTGGACGGCAACGGCGTGTCCTTCGGCAACATCGGCACCGGCTACCCGTATCCGTTCCCGACCTCGCAGATCACCTACCGCAACAACAACCTGGCCGAAGGCCTGCGTGTCGCGGTCGGCATCATGGACCCGGTCGACACCAACGACGACAGCCCGACCGGCAAGGCCTACCAGGAAAACCCGCGCTTCGAATCGGAGGTCAGCTACCAGTTCGATGTGGGCGGTTCGACCATCTACACCTGGGTCAACGGTGCCTACCAGACCTCCGAGAACACCGACGACACCGTCGACAAGGTCACCTCCAAGGGTCTCGGCTATGGCGTGCAGGCCAAGTTCGGCGGCCTGTCGCTGACCGGTTCGGGCTTTCAGGCCAAGGGCATCAACCCGTTCTTCACCAACAACCTGGGCGAGCCGACCCTGCGTGACATCGACAGCGACGGCTACCTGCTGCAGGGCTCCTACACCTGGGGCAAGAACCGCGTGGCGCTGTCCTATGGCAAGACCGAGGACGACGGCAACGGCCTGGGCGTGGCAGCGGACTACGAGACCCGCGGTATCGCCTACTTCCGCACCATCAACGACAACCTCAAGCTGGTCGCCGAGTACAACCAGTACCAGATCGACGCCGCCGCTGGCAGCGGTCTGAACGAGGACACCGACACCTTCGCCGTCGGTGCGGTACTCAGCTGGTAAGCCATACGGCTTGCGGACGACGGGAGGCCCAAGGGCCTCCCGTTCTTTTCGAGCCTGTTCACGATCTGCTGCGCGTCGGCGCTACTGCGTTAAAAACAAGCTGGATCGCCAGCCCGGTCGGAAGCCGCTTGCGGCTAACGCACCTCTGGTGCGGCCCCGAAGGGGCGAGCGAAGCGAGTCATGCTCATGTACAAAAGTACAGTCGCCCGCGACCCCGGCCGCTCCTCGCTTGTTTTTGCGGGGCCGCCATCGGTGTTGTATCGCTCTAGCTCGCCAGATCGTGAACAGACTCTCAGGGATCGAAAGGAATAATTCAATGATCGGACTCTGGAGCGAATCGGCTCAAACCTATCTGCTGGTACTGGCGATCAGTACCACGCTGTTCTTCGCGCTACCCATCTTCCTTGTGCCGCTGACCTGGGCCCGCCTGATGCGCTGGCGCATTCCGCAGGACATCGACCTGGCGGTCTACTTCGGGCGCTGTCTGGGTGCCTTCATCCTGATCGTCGAGGCGCTGATGCTTCGCGCCGCGCTGACCGGTGAAGCGCTGCACACCACCTTCGAGGTGCTGGCCGCGGTGGCCCTGATGATGGTGCTGGTGCATGTGCATGGCGCGATCAAGCGCATCCAGCCGTGGACGGAAACCCTGGAGATCGGCTTCTACGCCGGGATGTTCGTGCTGACCCTGATGTTCTGGCCGGCTCCGTAAGACCGCTGGTGCGCACGGCGCACCCTACACACGCATGGCGACGTCCTAGGTAGGGTGCGCCATGCGCACCAGCGATTCCGGGCCGTGATGGAGAGCCGTGTAGGGCTCGATGGCAGACTCCATCATTGCCCTTGGCGCGGGCGTACTGCTTCGCGAGTACGCCCTACGGGTCGGCTATCCAGTACTCAAGTAGCATGGGGCGGGCAGCGCCGGCTTCGTAGAATTTCCCCATGATCAGCACGTGAATTGGGGCGTGATATGGCCTTGGAACAGTCGGAGGGCGTGCTCAGCGCCGTCTCCAGCACGAAGGATGTGGAATTGGCCGCCCAGGAACTGGCACGCCAGCTGATCCATCCCTATCTCGGTTTCGTGCTGTTCTTCTGCTCGGCCGAGTACGATCTCGACGGCCTCGGCCAGGCGCTGGAGGCCCATTTCGGCGGTGTCAGCCTGGTCGGCTGCACCAGCGCCGGCGAGATCACCCCGCAGGGCTACGGCCGCGGCTGCGTGGTGGCGCTGGGTTTCGACCTGCGCTGCTTTTCCATCGCCAGCGTGCTGATCGACGAGATGGAGCGATTCAATCTGCTCGACGCGCAGCAATTGGTCGATGGTCTGGTCAAGAATTGCCGCAGCAACGAGCTGGCCTCGATCAAGGGCCACAGCTTCGCCCTGACCCTGCTCGACGGCTTGTCCAGCCGCGAAGAACTGGTGCTCGGCGCGCTCAGCGCGGCGCTGGGCAGCATCCCGCACTTCGGCGGCTCGGCCGGCGACGACAACCACCTGACCCATACCCACGTCTATCACGGCGGGCGCTTTCACAGCGGTGCGGCGGTGGTGGTGCTGTTCAACACCTGGCTGGAGTTCGAGGTATTCAGCACCCATCACATCCAGCCCAGTGCGGAAAAACTGGTGGTGACGCGCGCCGACAGCGCCACGCGCCGGGTGTACGAACTCAATGCCGCACCGGCCGCGCAGGAATATGCCGAGCTGATCGGCGTGCCGGTCGAGGCGTTGGATCTGCGCGCGTTCGCCGCCTATCCGCTGGCGGTGCGCATCAGCGATCACTACTACGTGCGCTCGATCCAGCAGGTGCACGACGACCTCAGCCTGACCTTCTACTGCGCGGTCGAGAACGGCATCGTCCTTACCGCCATGCACCCCGGCCCCTTGCTGCCTAATTTGCAGCAGCTGTTCGCCGGGCTGGAGCAGCGTCTCGGTCCGCTGCTGCTGACCATCGGCTGCGACTGCTTCCTGCGCCGCCTGGAGATCGAGAACGATGGCGGCGTCGAGTCGGTCGCCACGCTGCTGCGCCAGCAGCGGGTGATCGGCTTCAACACCTACGGAGAGCAGTTCAATGGCATGCACATCAACCAGACCTTTACCGGTGTCGCCATTGGCCGACCTGTTGGGCGTGCCGAGCGCTGAGCTGCAGGCACGCTGTACGGCGCTGGAGCAGGAAAACGCCAAGCTCCGGCGCATCAACGCCGCGCTGATCGAGCGGGTCGAGTCGATCCATTCCCGTGGCGATGACGCCTACGCGGCCTTCCAGCATTCGGTGGTGCTCTCCGAGCAGGTGCGCGAGCGCACCGACGCGTTGAACCAGGCGATGGCCGAACTGAAATCCAGCAACCAGTTGCTCAGTGATGCGCGGCTGCGCGCCGAGACAGCGCACCAGCACCTGATCGACGCTATCGAGAGCATCTCCGACGCCTTCGTGCTGTTCGATGATCGCCAGCGCATCGTGCTGTTCAACAGTCGCTTCAAGGCGCTGTGGGCGCGCAGCCGCGCACGCATCGGCACCGGCACGCGGCTGGAGGAGATTCGCCGGCTGAGCCGCAGCACCGGCCTGGTGGTGGAAGCGCAGTTGGGCAAGGAGGGCGAGCCGAGCCTGTTCCGCCTGCAGGACGGGCGCTGGGTGCAGGTCAGTGAGCGGCCGACCCGCGAGGGCGGGCTGGTGATCCTCTACACCGACATCACCGAGGTGAAGCAGAGCGAGGCGCTGCGCCGCGAGCAGGCCCTGGCGCAGAAGTCGCGCCTGCTGCAGCGCGCGGTCGACAACCTGTCGCAGGGCATGGCCATGGTCAATGCCGAGGGCGCGCTGGAGTTGTGGAATCACCGTTTCCTCGAACTCTGCGGGCTGGCGCCGATCAACGCCCATCGTCCGTTCGCCGAAGTGATGGCGGAAAGCGAACTTGAGCCGCTGACCCCGGACAGTCGCGACGCCACCGGCAAACCACTGCGCCAGGTGGAGGTGCGCCTGTTCGACGGGCGCATGCTGGAAGTGCGCACCCATCCGTTGCCCACCGGCGGCTTCGTCAATACC
Organism: Pseudomonas sp. YY-1; assembly: GCF_002843095.1. Taxonomy (NCBI): domain Bacteria; kingdom Pseudomonadati; phylum Pseudomonadota; class Gammaproteobacteria; order Pseudomonadales; family Pseudomonadaceae; genus Pseudomonas; species Pseudomonas sp. YY-1. Next base: position 47,345 of record NZ_PJLX01000018.1, read on the forward strand.
TTCACCGATATCACCGAGCGCCATCGCCAGGCTCAGGCACTGAGCGACAGCGAGCGCTGGATTCGCCTGATCACCGACCACGTGCCGGCGCTGATCGCCTACCTGTCAGCCGACCTGGTCTACGAATTCACCAACAAGGTCTACGAGGAATGGTACTGCTGGCCACGTGGCGCGATGCTCGGCCAGAGCCTGCGCGAAGTGCACAGCGAGGAGCATTGCCAGCGCCTGGAGCCCTACGTCGAACTGGCGCTGTCCGGCGAGAGCGTGACCTTCGAATTCGCCGAAACCAACCACAACGGCCAGGAGCGCTACATGCTGCGTTCCTATGTGCCCAACCGTCAGGCCAGTGGCGAGGTGGTCGGCATCTTCGTGCTGATCCGCGACATCACCGAGCGTCGCCGCACCGCCGAAGCACTACACCAGGCTTATCAACACCTGGAACAGCGCGTACGCGAGCGCACCGCCGAGCTGACCACGGTGAACGACCAGCTGCGCCGCGAGATCGACGAGCGCACGCAGATGGAAGCGCGCCTGCGTGATGCCAAGGGCGAGGCCGAGCAGGCCAACCTGTCCAAGACCAAGTTTCTCGCCGCGGTCAGCCATGACCTGCTTCAGCCGCTCAATGCAGCACGGCTGTTCACCAGTGCCTTGTTGGAGAAACGCGACCTGTCAGGCTGCGCGCCGTTGGTGCGCAACGTCAGCAACTCGCTGGAAGACGTGGAAAGTCTGCTCGGCACGCTGGTGGACATTTCCAAGCTCGATGCCGGGGTGATCAAGCCCGATATCGCGCCATTCGCCGTCAGCGAGCTGCTGGAAAATCTGGCCGCCGAGTATCACCAGATCGCCCGCAGCGAAGGCCTGCGTCTGGATTACCTGCCCAGCTCGGCCCTGGTGCGCAGTGACGTGCAACTGCTGGCGCGGATCCTGCGCAACTTCCTCAGCAACGCCATTCGCTACACCGCCAGCGGGCGCGTACTGCTGGGCTGCCGGCGGCACGGCAACAGCCTGTCCATCGAAGTCTGGGACACCGGCATCGGTATCGCCCAGGACAAGCTGGTGGAAATTTTCCAGGAGTTCAAACGCGGCGATAACGTGCAGCGCAAGCAGGATCGCGGCCTGGGCCTGGGCCTGGCGATCGTCGAGAAAATTGCGGGCATGCTCGGCCACCGCATTCGCGTGGCGTCGCAGCAGGGCAGGGGCTCGATGTTTGCCGTCGAGGTGCCGCTGACCCGCCGTGCGCCGCGTGTGCGTGCCGTGCAGGACAGCCCGGATCTGTTGCTCGAACGCCTTAGCGGTGCGCGGGTCTGGGTGCTGGATAACGACGCGGCGATCTGCGCCGGCATGCGCACCCTGCTCGAAGGCTGGGGCTGCCGGGTGGTGACTGCGCTGAGTGAAGAAGACCTGGCGTGCCAGGTGGACAACTACCACGCCGAAGCCGACCTGCTGATCGCCGACTACCACCTCGACGACGAGCGCAATGGCGTCGACGCCGTGGCGCAGATCAACGCCCGGCGCAGCACGCCGCTACCGGCGCTGATGATCACCGCCAACTACAGCAACGAGCTCAAGCAGCAGATGCGCGAACTGGGCCATAGCCTGCTGCACAAACCAGTGCGGCCGATGAAGCTGAAGGCGGCGATGAGTCATTTGATGGAGCGTGGGGCGGGGACTTGAGATTGACGTGAGCCCCGGTGCGCATGGCGCACCCTACGACGCCCAAGCCTCGATCACCCCGTAGGGCGCGCCGTGCGCACCGAGGCGTGCGAATCCATGCAATTGAGCGCCGTACCCATGGCAAACCCTATGCGGCATCAATCATCCGCGATCAGGCGTTTGCCCAGGCTGACCGAGGCGTCGATCTTGTAGCCAAGCCGCTCGTAGAAGGCCAATGCCGCAGCGTTGGTGTCGCGCACCTGCAGGCTGAGCTTGGGGCAGCCCAGAGCGAGCAACTGTTCTTCGATATACGCCATTAACTGACGGGCCAGGCCTTGCTGGCGTCGTTCGGGGCACACCGCCAGGTAGTTGACCCAGCCGCGATGCCCCTCGTAGCCGGCCATGGCCGAGGCCACCAGCTTGCCGTCGATCTCACCCACCACAAACAGCTCGGGCTGAACCTGCAGCTTGCGCTGGATGTCCTTGTGCGGGTCGTTCCACGGGCGGGTCAGGTCGCAGCGTTGCCAGAGATCAATGACGGCGGCTTCGTCAGCGAGCCGGAAGGGGCGGATGTGCATGGTGGACTCCAATCGGTGAGGCCGCCGTTGTAGCACGGCTTGATGACGGGAGTCAGGACAACCTCGTCCGTCACTCCCGCGAAGGCGGGAGCCCAGGTGCTTCTCGGGTTCTGGCTTCCCGCCTGCGCGGGAACGACAGCTAACCTGTCGTACGCTAGCGCCGCAGATAGGAGGCGAAATCGATATCGCCCGCCGAGAGAATCGCCTGCACGCGGTTATGCACGTTGAGCTTGCGCAGGATGGCCGAGACGTGGGCTTTGACCGTGGTTTCGGCGATATCCAGGCTGTAGGCGATCTGCTTGTTCGACTCGCCCTTGGTCATCCGCTCGAGCACCAACAGTTGCTTGCGCGTCAGCGCCTGCAGCAGCTCCGGGGCGATGCTGTGGTTGTCGTGGTGCTGCCGTGAACTGCCGCTTTTCTGCGAACGGATGATATCCGGCGGTAGATAAACGTTGCCGTCGAGAATCTGTGCGATGGCGTCGGTCATCTGCGCGCGTGGCGAGGACTTGGTGATGAAACCCACAGCGCCATAGGTGATGGCCTGCAGCACGATCTGCTTGTCCTGCTCGGCGGAAACGATCACCACCGGGATGGTTGGCGCCTCGTTGCGCAGGTTCATCAGCCCGCCCAGGCCGTGCATGCCGGGCATGTTCAGGTCGAGCAGGATCAGGTCCAGATCGTCGTGGCTCTGGGTCAGCGCCAGGGCGCTGTCCAGGTCGGCGGTTTCCATGATCTCGCTGCCGGGAAATCCGTCGGCGATGACGTTATGGATGGCTTCACGAAACAGCGGATGGTCGTCGGCAATCAGAATCTTGTACATGGCCTTGCACCTCGTTGTTGTGATTATGGTGTGGCAGTGGGCGTGAGGAAAGCCGCAGGCAGTTCGGCCGGTTGTGCAGGCTCCAGGGGTAGTCCGGCCTGTTCCCAGGCATCGACGCCGTCACGGTACCAGTAGAGTTGGCGATAGCCCATGGCATGGGCGCGACGCGCGGCGTTCCAGCTCAGCCAGCAGTCGGAGCGGCAGTAGAACACCAAGGGCTGGCGCACGTCGCCATGGCTCTGCTGGTGCAGGTAGTGGGTGAAGTAGCGCTGCCATTGTGGGGCCAGGTTGCCGTCGCCGACGTTAGCCAGCCACAGGCTGCCAGGCAGGTTGGCATGGGGCGCGTCTTCGACGAAACGGTCCTGCACGAAGGGACGACGATAAACGTCGATCAGGCGGGTATCCGGGCGCTCGGCAAGGAGCTTCTGCAGGGCGGGAGTATCGACGATCTGTACGCCTTCCAGACTGGAAGGCGTGGGGCTGCGGTACTGGCTGCTGCGATAGCCGTCGGCATCGAACAGCTCTTCGGCACGCACGACGCAGACCAACAGCAGGGAGGCGAGCATCAGGCCTGCTTGCACGGGCAGACGGTACTTCATGGCAAGGTCTCTACTTATTTTTGTAGCGGTATTACAGGCCATGGTCGCGGGCTTGGGAATTCTACGTTGGAGAGGAAAACCAGTACCAAAGTAGTAGAAGAGGTCGGTTCGCCTTGCATGCAATGTAGGGCGTCCCGGTGCGCCGGCCGCTCGGGAAGCAGTACGTCATCAGATTTGCGAGGCGACGAAGCGCGGCGGACTGTTCGCTGGCGCTCCTGAGTCCGCCCTACGGGGGGATTCCCTATTGGTTAACCCGCTTTGCGCAGCGCCGCGTGTTGAGGGTTGAAGGTGGCCACGGCGAGCAGGGTGAGCAGCAGCGTCAGGCCGGTACACACCGCCAGAGCCTCGACATGCAGGCGCAGGTACAGCGCATTGCGCACCAACTCCACCGCATGGGTGAAGGGGTTGGCCGCACACAGCCAGTACAGCCACTCGCTGGACTCGCGCATTTTCCACAGCGGGTACAGCGCCGACGACAGGAAGAACATCGGGAATATGACGAAATTCATCACCCCGGCGAAGTTCTCCAGCTGCCGAATGCCGTTGGACAGCAGCAGCCCAAGCGCGCTGAGCAGCAACGCCACCAAAAGTAGCGCCGGCAGCGCGGCGAGCAGGCCCCAGGCTGGTGGCTGCACGCCATAGACCCAGGCGATGGCGAGGAAGGCATAGACCTGCAGCAGCGAGATCAGCGCCGTGGCCAGCAGCTTGGCCACCAGTAGGAAGGCGCGCGGCAGCGGGCTGGTGAGCAGTACGCGCATGCTGCCCATCTCGCGGTCGTAGACCATCGACAGCGAGCCCTGCATGCCGTTGAACAGCAGGATCATGCACGCCAGGCCCGGCACGATATAGGTGTCGTAGGTGATGTAGGTGTCGTATGGCTCGATGATGGCGATGCCCAGCGCGGCGCGAAAGCCAGCGGCGAACACCAGCAGCCAGAGCAACGGGCGCACCAGGGCGCTGAGAAAGCGCGAGCGCTGCAACACGAAGCGCAGCCATTCGCGCAGGACGATGCCACGCAGGCATTCCCAATAGGCGGTCATCAGCGAGCACCTCGCGTAGGGTGCGCCGTGCGCACCGGGGCCGTTTCATCATCGCCAACTTCGTCGGCACGCTTCGGCCGCAGCGCCTCGCGCACATGGCCACGGCCAAGCGCCTCGTCACCGGTGAGGCGGGCGAAGCTGATGGCCAGGTCGTCGCCGAACTGGCTGGCCTTGCCCCAGGCCACGCGCGCGCCGCGATGCAGGATCAGCAGGTCGTCGCTGGACTCGATCTCATCCAGCAGGTGAGTCGTCCACAGCACGCACAACTCCTGCTCGCGGCACAGGTTGCGCACATGTCGGCCCAGCGCCAGGCGGCTGGCTGGGTCGAGCCCGGCGCTGGCTTCGTCGAGCAGCAGCAGGCGCGGCTGGTGGAGCAGGGCGCGGGCAATCTCCACGCGGCGGCGGTGGCCGCCGTTGAGCGTGCGCACCTTGTCGTGACGACGCTCGGCGAGATCCTGGCGCAGCAGCTCCTCGTCTATACGCGCCTGTGCCTCGCGACGAGGCATGCCGTGCAGCGCCGCGTGGTAGGCGAGGTTCTGCTGCACCGAGAGGTCGAGATCCAGCGTGCTCTGCTGGAATACCACGCCGAGCTGGCGCAACGCCTGGCGCGGCTGCTCACGCAGGCTATGGCCGAAGATGCGGATGTCGCCTTGCTGCAGGTCGTACAGGCGGGTGAGCAGGGCGATCAGCGTGGACTTACCGGCACCGTTGGGGCCGAGCAGGGCACCGAAGCGGCCTGGCGCCAGCTCGAAGGCCAGGTCGTTGAGCGTCTGGCGGGCGCCATAGGCGAAACCGACGCCGCTCACCTCCAGCGCATTCATGGCGTCACCACCACGCCCCAGGGATAGCGGCCAACTTTGATCGACTTGGTCACCTTGAGCGTATCGACGTCGATCACCGATACATCGCCGCTGACGCCGTTGGTGGTCAGCAGGCGCTTCTGATCCGGGGTGAACGCCAGGTGCCAGACGCGCCGGCCCACCAGCAGGTAGTCGAGAATCTCGTAGGTCTTGGCATCCACCACGGCCACATGGTTGGCCGGGCCGAGGGCGACGAAGGCGTACTTGCCGTCGTCGGTCAGCTTGACCCCGACCGGCTGCACCTTGTCCGGGTGTACGCCCTTGATGGCGAAGTTGAGCACCTTGAGCACCTGGCGCGAGTCGACGTCTAGCACCGTCACCGTGCCGCCGATCTCGGCCGAGGCCCACAGGCGCTTGCCGTCCTTGTCGAATTCGACGTGACGCGGGCGCTGGTCGACCAGGGTGTTGTCCACCAGTTGATTGGTGCTGGTATCGATCCAGTGCAGCATATTGGTGGTTTCGCTGGTGTTGACTGCCCACTTGCCGTCGGGACTCACCGCCATGCCTTCGGGCTCCACGCCGACTTCGATCTGCGCCAGCACTTCGTCGCTCTGGGTATCGACCACCGTGACCAGCGCATCGTCCTCGTTGGAGATGTACAGCCAACGGTCGTTGGGGTGCAGGGCGAACTGCTCGGGGTCGGCGCCGGAGGGCAGCTCCTTGACGATCTTGCGCGTGGCCAGATCCATCACTTGCACGCGGTCCGAGTCGCTAGCGCAGATGTACAAGAGCTTGTTGTCGGAAGACAGCAGCAACCCGCGCGGGCGCATACCAACATCGAGGGTGGCGGTGACTTCCAGGCTGTCGAGGTCGATGACGCTGATGCTGTCATCCTTCTCGTTGGACACGTAGGCAGTGGCGGCGAAGGCTGAGTGGCAGGCCAGGCCGAAGGCGACGGCGCAGGCGAGGCGGGTCAGGTGCATGGGGTTTATCCTCTTGTTGTAATGATTTGCAGCCGTCGGCTGGGTGGCTTGCTTTTGTGGGAGGCGCTTAAGCGGCGACTCTCGCGGCTAAAGCCCCTCCCACAGGTGTTCTCCTACAGGGACATACCCGCCAGATCGCAGCTCACCTCGGGCCGGTCATAGCCGAGGCTGTCCATCTCGTTGCTGGGATGGAGAAAACCGTCCTGCGGCGAGGTGCTGACCAGGGCGCGCGGATGCACCAGCGGAATAGGTTGGCGCAGTTCGCCGTTCCACGGCCGGAAGCTCAACTTGCGGCCCTTGAAACCGTCCAGCGGCAGTTGTTCGTTCAGCAGCAGGTGACGAATACCCTGCGGCTCGCCGGTGCGCTGCTTGGTGATGGCCGTGGCCAAGCTGCGCACGGCCATCCAGGCGGCGAAGTCGCGGTCGTTCATCCAGCGTCCGGCCAGCTCCTCGAAGCGTTTCTGCAACTGCGCAGCGCCGAAGGTTTCCACCGTTTTGTGCCAGGCGGTCGGGGTCAGGCCCTGGGTGCCCGCTACCGGGCGCGGGTACCAGGTGTTGTAGGGCAGGTATTCGCCGAAGTCGCCGCGCTCGTCGGCCACCAGCACCACGTCGTACTCGCTGGCCTGGGTGAACAGCGGCATTTCCGCCTGGGCGCTGCGGCGCTGGTCGTTGTCGAAGCTCCACGGCTTCTCGGCGACGATCTTGTGGCCGAAGCGTTTGGCGGCGCGCTTGAGCGCGTCGGCGTAGGCGATGTCGTCCTCGGTGCTGCCGGTGACCAGCAGCCAGCGTGTCCATTTGCGCACGGCGAGGAACTGCGCCAGGGCGTCGGTCAGCATGGCGCGGCTGGGCAGGGTGTGCAGCACGTTGCCCAGGCATTGCTCGCGGCGCAGGCCGTCGTCGGCGCTGCCGGCGTTGAGCAGCAGGCTGTCCGGCAGGCGCGCGCTGAGCAGGCGCAGGGTCGCAGCGGGGGCGTTGATCACGAACAGGCGAATGCCGGCCTGATGTTGTTGTTCGGCGGCGGCAAGCAGCTCGGTTGCATCCTCGCTCTCGGCGCTTTGCAGTTCGAATCTCTGCTTGAGGAAGCGCCCGGTGCTGTTGCTATCGATGATCGCCAGCTCCGCGCCGCGGCGGCCGGCGTCCAGCGGTTCGGGGATGACGTTGGACAGCAATGGCCCGCGTGGTGGTTGATGAGCCAGGTAGCCGATGCGCACCTGCAGCTCGTTCGCGCTGGCTTCGACCACCAAGCTGAATATGGCAGCTAGGCAGAACAAAAAGCGGCAACTGATCCGGTGCATGGGACGACTCCTGCAAAGGGTGTCGCCAGCATAGGAAGCGCTTACGGCTCGGGAAATATGCCCAAGGTAGCGCCGGACACGTACGAAGGTAGTAGCTCTTCAGGGTGGCGGTGTGTCGTGCTCACTCGCCCCGCTGGCGGATATCCAGGCGCAGACCGTAGATGCTTGCCCTGCCCTCAAGGAGTTGCAGTCGGGCGCTCTCGTGGATTTCCAGCTGCTGCGTACGTTCGCCGCGTGCCAGCGTTTCGCGAATCAGCGAGAAGGCCAGGATCCCATCATCAGTACTCAGCAGTTCTGGTTCGTTACGTTGGTAGTGATAGCGATCTGTCTGGGCGAATGTTTGTTGCCACAATGTACGCAGCTGCGCCTTGCTCAACGCTTGCCAGCTACGTGACTGCGGGAGGCGCACCTGTATTTGGGCGTCATCGTGGATCAACGCCACCAGCGCGTCGACGTCACGGCGCTGCGCCGCCTGGTCGATCATGCTGAGTGCGGCCAGTACCGCTTGGCGTTGTTCGTTATTGGGTTGGATGGCGGCAACGCCATCACCGTCCAGCGTGGCAAGAAACTGCTGGGCCTGCGCATGTTCGCCTTGCCTGGCCGCAGCGCGAATCCAGCTCAGGCCATTGGCGTGCTGGCCCTGCTGGTAAAGGCGCTCGCCCAGCGCCCACTGGGCGTCGGCGTTGTCCTGCTCGGCGGCACGCTGGTACCAGCGTAGCGCCTCGTCGGGGTTAGCTGGCGTACCGAGCCCGATGTCGTGGGCGCGGGCCACTTCATACATGCCGATAGCGTCGCCCGCATCAGCTGCGTGTTGGTACCAGCTCAACGCCTGCCCCAGATCGATCCTGGTACCGAGACCTGCGGCGTGCATGTTGCCCAGGTTGAGCATGCCCTGGCGGTTACCGGCTTCGGCGAGCCGGCGATAGCGCTCGAAGGCTTCGTCGAAGTCGCCCATTTTGTACACCGCGTAAGCGTCCAGCACCTGGATCATCTCGCGAGCAATGCGCGTCTGTTCGTCGTCGCTGGCGCTCAGCGGCGTACTCAACAGAGCGCCCAGCAACAGGCCGGCAAGTTGACGCATGGTGATACTCCAGTGGTTAGACGCGGGCAATGGAGGCTAACAAGCCCAGTGCGTGGGGTATCTAACTCGATGGTGGCGAATGGATGCACCAATGGTGGCGGGTAGGGCGGTCGTGCTGGGCAGTCAGCCCGCAGCTGCCGGGAAATATGCCCAAAGTACCAGCGCGTCAGTACCAAGGTAGTAATCCGGCGCAAGGCGTTACTTCCTAGCATGGCAGTCAACGTCCAATAACAAGAACAGGTGAACGCCATGCGTATTTTCAAGGCTCTGCTACTGCCGCTGTTGCTGATCATCAGCCTGCTCGGTGTCGATCAATTGCACGCCGCCGGTGATATGACCCGCCGCCCGGTGGCATTGCCTGACCTGGTGCTGGGTAACGACGACAGCGACTACTTCATGTCGCAGACTGAGTACCAACTGGAAACCGGCCAGGCCTACCAGCTCAAGATCATCGCCAGCGGACAGAAGGAATACGCCTTCCAGGCGCCGGAGTTCGCCACTTCCATCTACCTGCGCAAGGTCGAGGCGGGTGGTGTGGAGATCAAGGCGGTCACCCTCACTGAACTGGAGTTCGAAGAGGCTGGCGAGGCGGAGATCTTCTTCCTGCCGGTCAAACCGGGCAAATACCGCTTCTACGCCAAAGGCCTGGAAGGCAAGGGCATGCTCGGTTACTTCGTCGTCAAGTAGCGCGGCCAAGTAGATGACTGCCCTGGGCCGTATCAATTTCGGCGTCAGCCTGCTGTTCGGGCTGGTGACCCTGGCCGGGCTGGCGCTGCTGTTGCGCCAGGCCAGCCACGATGTGCAGCGCGAGCTACAGGCCGCCGAAGCGGTAGTGGAATACCTCGGTGAAGTGGCGCGCAGCAACCCCGGCAGCCTGCGCCCAGAACTGACCGAGAACCTGCGGCATATCCGCGTGAGCTGGCTGCGACCGGGCGAAGAGCCCGAGCAGCAGACCGAAAGCCTCATCGAGCACTGGATCGCCGAGCGCCTGCTGGGCTCGGCTTCACTGGTGGCCGATGCCTGGCCGCTGGAAGATGGCCGCGAGTTGCGTATCGCTCTCGACCCCTATGACGAGATCGAGGAAATCTACGACTCGCTGCTGCAACTGCTGCTGCTTAGCGCCTTCGCCCTGATCCTCAGCCTGCTCACCATCCGCTTCGCCGTAAACCGGGCCAGGCGCGTGCTGGACGAGCTGCTCGCCGGCCTGCGCGAAGTCGGCGCCGGTCACTTCGATACGCGTTTGCACGACCACGGCCTGGCCGAGGCCAAGCACCTGGCGGCGCACTTCAACGAGATGACCATCACCCTGCAACAGGTGCAGGCGGACAACGCCGAGCTGACCCAGGCGCTGCTGGAGTTGCAGGAGCGCGAGCGCACGCGCCTCGGCCAGACCTTGCATGATGACCTTGGCCAATACCTCAGCGGCATTCGCGCCCAGGCTTGCCTGCTCAAGGTGATTGCCGACCGGCCGCAGCAGGTGCAGGACACCGCGCGTCTGCTCGACGACAACTGCGAGCGCCTGCAGCAGGGCTTTCGCAGCCTGATCCGCGACCTCTATCCGGTGGTGCTGGAGCGCCTGGAACTCGGCCCGGCACTGCAACAACTGGCTGCTGACTGGCAGCAGGCGCAAGGCATTCGCTGCCGCCTGCAACTGAGCGAACAACTGCCAAGCCTGCCGCTGGCGAGCAAGGCCCATCTCTATCGCCTGGTGCAGGAGGCGCTGACCAATGTCGCCCGCCATGCCGATGCCAGCGAAGTGCGCATTCGCCTGCAACGCCGCGGCCAGGGCCTGCGCTTGTTGGTACGCGATAACGGCCAGGGCACTGCGCTACCGCTGCGCCCCGGCATCGGCCTGCGCTCGATGCGTGAGCGCAGCCGCAGCCTCGGTGGAGAATTGCGCTTGCACAGTCGACCGCAAGCCGGCTGGGCGTTATGTCTGAATATTCCTCTGGAGGCTACGCGATGAAGGTTCTACTGGTGGACGATCACGCCGTGGTACGCCAGGGCTACGCCAGCCTGCTGCGTGCGCTGTTGCCAGACGTGCAACTGCGCGAAGCCTGCGATGGCGAGCAGGCCCTGCAGCGGGTACAGGAAGAGATTCCCAACCTGGTGATCATGGACATCGGCCTGCCCGGCATCAGCGGCCTGGAAACCACCAGACGCCTGCGTCAGCGCCTGCCACAACTGCGGGTGCTGTTCTTCAGCATGCATGACGAACTGCCGCTGGTACGCCAGGCACTGGACGCCGGCGCCATCGGCTACCTGACCAAGAACTCCTCACCGGAAGTATTGGTGGAAGCGGTCAAACGTACTGCCGCCGGCCACGCCTATATCGAGCAGCAACTGGCCACCCAACTGGCATGCAACCCCGCAAGCAGCGACGGCCTCGACCCACGCCTGCGCGAACTGACCCAGCGCGAGTTCGAAATCTTCGTCATGCTCGCCCGCGGCCTGCCACCGAGGCAGATTGCCGAGAAGCTGTGCATCAGCGCCAAGACCCTGTCCAATTATCAGACCCTGGTAAAGAACAAACTGCAGATCAGCTCGCAGGCGGAGTTGGTGCATTTGGCGATTGATAGTGGAGTGGTAAGGGTGGGGTTGGAGAGTGCCTGAGGCCGCAATGGTTGGCTCACTGGGCTGCTTTTATCGCGTGGTATGCAGCTCTTGACGCTCCGCCTCCACTGGCGAGGCGCAACTGAATTCGCAGGCGACGCAGAGCGTCGCAGGCTGGTTCCCACGCGGTGCGTGGGAGCCATAGGCGATAAGTGTGACCGGTTGCTTAGCCTCACTCGCTACCTTCTCGCACCACCCGCCAAACCGTATTCGCCAGATCATCCGCCACGATCAGTGCGCCGCTCGGGTCGACTGTGACGCCAACCGGGCGGCCTCGGGTCTTGCCGTCTTCAGCGCGAAAGCCGGTGACGAAGTCGATGGGGTCGCCTGAAGGGCGGCCGTTTTCGAAAGGTACGAAGATCACCTTGTAGCCCACCGGGTTCTTGCGGTTCCAGCTGCCGTGCTCGCCGACGAATACGCCGTCGGCATATTGCTCGCCCATCACTTCGCTGGAGAAGTCCAGGCCCAACGCTGCGACGTGGGCGCCGAGCGCATAGTCCGGGGCGATGGCGCTGGCCACCTTGTCCGGATTCTGCGGTTTCACCCGTGGGTCGACGTGCTGGCCGAAGTAGCTGTAGGGCCAGCCGTAGAAGCCGCCTTCCTGCACCGAGGTCAGGTAGTCGGGCACCAGGTCTTCGCCCAGTTCGTCACGCTCGTTGACCACCGCCCACAAGGTGCCGGTGCCCGGTTGGATGGCCAGCGCGGTGGGGTTGCGCAGGCCGGTGGCGTAGGGTTTGTAGGCGCCGGTTTCGGCGTCGACCTGCCAGACCAGGGCGCGGTCGACTTCGGCCTCCATGCCGCGCTCGGTGATGTTGCTGTTGGAGCCGATGCCAACGTACAGGTAGCGGCCGTCTTCGCTGATGGTCAGCGCCTTGGTCCAATGATGGTTGATCGCCGATGGCAGGTCGGCGACCTTGCTCGGAGGGCCGCTGGCCTTGGTCTGGCCTTCTTCATAGTCGAAGCGCACCAGCTCGTCTTGGTTGGCCACGTACAGGTTGCCTTCGTGCAGGGCCAGGCCGTAGGGCGCGTTGAGGTCTTCGGCGAACACCGTCTGCAGCTCGTAGCTGCCGTCGCCATCGGCGTCGCGCAGCAGGGTCAGGCGGTTGCCGCTTTCCACCGAGGTGTTGCCGCGTGCCTTGATCACACCGGCGATTACGTCCTTGGGCTTGAGTTTGGCCGCGTTACCACCACGGCCTTCGGCAACGAGGATGTCGCCGTTGGGTAGCACCAGGGTTTGCCGGGGAATCTTCAGGTCGGTGGCGATGGCAGTGACGCTGAACCCTTCGGGCACGGTCGGTCGTTGATCACCCCAGGGTGTCGGTTCGGCAATGGTCATGCTCGGCAGGATGCCACGTTCGGGGGAGGGCAAGTCCGGCTGGGCGCCGTAGAACTGCTGGTTGCTGCCGGGCTCTTCGCCGCAGGCGGTCAACAGCAGGGCGAGGGGCAGGGCGGTGAGTGCTAGGTGCGTTTTCATCGGGCACCTCCTGTGCTTGGCTGGGCCATGCCGACCCAGGTGGCGGCAATGGCTAGCAAGGTGACGATCACCGACAGGGCCAGGCCCATGGGCATCACGGCCCAGGCGTCCTTGGCGTGCTCCAGCGCGTTGATGAAGCCCAGCACCCAGGTAACCAGAAGCAGCAGGAAGTAGGTGAGTGGGCGCGGATTGCGTCGACGAAATAGCCCGACCAGGGCGAACAGCAGCGCCAGGCCGGCGAATACCAGAGCACCGGCGATCAGCCAGGAGGCGAAGTTGCTCCACTGGATCTGGTAGCTGCGGTAGTAGGCGATGTCGGCCATCAGGGCGCCGAGAAACAGCGGCACCTGGCCGCACAGCAGGGTGGCGTGCAAGGGGCTGAGAACGTTGGGGTAGACGTGTGACGTTGCAGTGGTGGTGGTCATGGCAGATCCCTCTTGGGCAATGACTGATGACGGCCTGGATGCTGCCGCCTCGATCTGGCTGTTCCTAAGAAGGGATTGCCCTGGGTGGGCATGGTTCAGGTTGTTTTGCGGCTGGGCGGGAGAGCGAGGTTTTTGGTGTGAGGTGTTGGATCTGGTGCTCGCCTGGGGAGTAGGAGCGGCTTTAGCCGCGAAGCGCTCTTGAGCATCGCGGCTGAAACGGAATGCCGCCCAGCCGCTCCTACGGGGGAGAGCGTTGAACGGCGTAGGGCGGGTGCAACCCGCCAGAACGCGGATTGGCGTTAGCTGCACTGCCTGTTGGTGGGCTGAAGCGGAGCGCCGCCCGGCCCACCCTACGAATCAGGGCCTTGCGGGATTAGGCTCAGTCCCAACCCTTGGGGCATTGCACGCAGCCGGGCATGTTGGCGTCCTGGAAGTTGCCGAAGCGGGTGCGCGCGCCGGTGAGGTTGGCGTTCTCCAGGTTGGAGCCGCTGAGTTTCACTTCCTGCAGGTTGGCATCTTCCAGATGTGCACCCTTCAGGTCGGCCTTGCTCAGCCAGGTCATTTCCAGGTTGGCCGCCTGCAGCTGGACGTTGTGCAGTTTGGCGCCGGAGAGGCGGGCGAACTCCAGGTTGGCGGCGCGCATGTCGGCGCCTTCGAATTGCGCAGCCTGGGCGAACAGGGCCCAGCCACTGATGGCGACCAGGCTGGCGCCGGACAGGTCAGCCAAGCGCAGGTTGCTTTGTTGCAGGCTGGCGCGGGTGAGGTTGGCGCCGCGTAGCTTGGCTTTCTCCAGATTGGCCAGGTCGAGGTTGACATGGCGCAGGTCGGCGCCGGAAAGGTCGGCACCGGACAGGTCCATGCGACGCATGTCGAGATTGCGCAGGTCAGCGCCACGCAGGTTGGCGTTGGGGCATTTGCTGTCGGGTTCGATGCGGCAGCCGTTGATTTGCGGCACGCCGTCGTTCTGGGTTTCGGCGCCGATGGCGTGGCTGCCGATTACCAGTAGCAGGACCGGGATAAGCAGGGGCAGGTAGTTCATGGCGAGTCCTCGAATGGGATGATGGGTGAGGCAGTCGCGGCTAAAGCCCCTCCCACAGGTAGCGTGCATGGCGCACCAGGTGCGCCATGCGTTCAGCCTCTAGCGCTTGGCGCTGGCGTTATCCCAGCTCGGCAGCTTGAACACCCAGAAGGAACCGCCCTGGGCGACCGGTTTGGTCAGGTCGGCCATGTCGCCGCCCCACAGCGGCACGGCGCCGCCGTAACCGGCAGTCACGCCGATGTACTGCTCACCATCCTGCTCCCAGGTGACGGGTGGGGAGATGATCCCGGTGCCGACCTGGAACTTCCAAAGCTCCTTGCCGTTCTTGGCGTCGAAGGCCTTGAAGTAGCCGTCGCCGGTGCCGGTGAATACCAGGTTGCCCTTGGTGGCGAGTACGCCGGCCCACAGCGGCAGGCGCTCCTTGTGCTCCCAGGCGACCTTGCCGGTGGTGGGGTTCATCGCGCGCAGGATGCCGACGTGGTCGTCGAACAGGCGCTTGATACGGAAGCCCATGCCCAGGTAGGCGGAGCCCTTCTTGTAATGCGCTTCCTCGGCCCAGTAGTCCTCTTTCCAGTGGTTGGCCGGGACGTAGAACAGGCCGGTGTCCTGGCTGTAGGCCATGGGGTTCCAGTTCTTGCCGCCGAGGAATGGCGGGGAGACCTCGACCACTTCACCTTTGCTTTCGCCGGGCTTGGGCTTCGGCGGGCGCTGGCCTTCGTTTTCGACCGGGCGACCGGTTTCCAGATCGATGTGGCTGGCCCAGGTGATCTTGTCGACGAAGGGGAAGGCGTTCTTCAGCTTGCCGTTGGCGCGGTCGACCACGTAGAAGAAGCCGTTGCGGTCGGCGTGGGCGGTGGCCTTGGTGACCTTGCCGTCCTTGTCCTTGTAGTCGAACAGCACCAGCTCGTTGTTGCCGGAGAAGTCCCAGGCATCGTTCGGGGTGTGCTGGTAGAACCACTTCACTTCGCCGGTGGTGGGGTCGACGCCGACCTGGCCGGAGGTGTACAGGCTGTCGTAGTCCTTGGGATTGCCACCGTCGCTGGTGCGCGCCCAGCCGTTCCAAGGGGCCGGGTTGCCGGCGCCGATAATGATGGTGTTGGTTTCGGCATCGAAACTGGCGCTCTGCCACGGCGCGCCGCCGCCCTGGCTCCAGGCTTCCTTCTTGCCGGTCGGGTGGTTGGGATCATCCGGCCAGCTCGGCGCTTTGACGTCGCCGGTCGGGGTGCTGTCCTTGCCATTCAGGCGGCCCATATGGCCCTCGACGAAGGGGCGCATCCACACTTCTTCACCGGTATCCGGGTCGCGGGCGAACAGCTTGCCGACCACACCGAATTCGTCACCGGAGCTGCCGTGGATGACCAGCACCTTGCCGGTCTTGCCGTCTTTGACGATGGTCGGCGCGCCGGTCATGGTGTAGCCGGCGGAGTGATCGCCGAACTTCTTGTTCCACACCACCTTGCCGGTGTCCTTGTTCAGCGCCACGACGCGGGCGTCGAGGGTGCCGAAGTAGATCTTGTCGCCATAGATGGCGGCGCCGCGGTTGACCACGTCGCAGCACGGGCGGATGTCGTCGGGCAGGCGGTGGCTGTAGGTCCACAGGCGTTTGCCGGTTTTCGCATCGAGAGCGAAGACGCGCGAGTAGGAGCCGGTCACGTAGACCACGCCGTCGTGGATGATGGCCTGGGATTCCTGGCCGCGCTGCTTCTCGTCACCGAAGGAGTAGCTCCAGGCCGGGGTCAGCTTGAACACGTTTTCGGCGTTCACCTGAGCCAGCGGGCTCCAGCGTTGGGCGTTGGTGCCCATGCCGTACTGCAGCACGTTGGTGGTGGTGGTGTGGTCGTTGGCGATGTCTTCCCAGGTGACCGGCTTGGCGAGCGCGCCCTGGCTCAGCGCCAGGCCGCCGGCCAACATCAGGGCAAGCGCCAGAGGGCGCGGGGTGCTGGGTAGGTTTCTTGTTGTCATCGTTGTGCTTCCCATTGGAGGTGGTAGGTCGCTGCAGTGACACCGCGAAAACTGGGTTCCGGGGATGTCCAGCAGAGGCAAGCCGATGGTGGTACCCGGCCACCTTCGCGCCTACGGAAAAAATCCCGCCTTTGCCGGGAGGATTTCCCGGCCGGCCCATGACTTGGCCTTGCTGCCAAGGCATCGCCAACACCCCCTCACAAGCCCTACTACCAAGGGACTAGAACGCGACCACCAAAGCAGCATTCGGCGCGTTGCACGGCCTTTCTAAGATGGTCGCCACGAGCTCTGTATGGGCTGTCTTGCGTGCATTAGATGAGGTCCTAGCCATGAACAAGAAGATCCAATCCACCCTGGCGCTGCTGTTGCTCGCCGCATCGACCAACCTTTGGGCGCACGGCGATGTGGTACCGCAGGCGGTGAACACTGATGGCCTGGAACCGCTGGGTGAGGAATGGCTGGACGAGAACCCCTATCGCGACAATCCGCGCGCCATTGAGATTGGCTCCTCTGCCTACAACCAGAACTGCGCAGCCTGCCACGGCCTGGAAGCCAAGTCCGGCGGCATCGCCCCGGACCTGCGGATGCTGGAACTGGGTGCCAGCGGCGATGAATGGTTCAAGGAGCGAGTAATCAACGGCGCGGTGCGCGATGGGCGCGTGTACATGCCGAAGATGGCCGACTTCCTTAGTCAGGAAGCATTGTGGGCAGTGCGTAGCTACCTGGAGAGCGTGCACGTCGAGGAGTAAGCGCTTGATGATAAATCTGCTGCGCTCGGCATCTCGCGTTTCGGCGGTGCTCGCAATGCTCATGTATTTCAATACATTCCGCTTGCTGCGCTCCGGCGAAGCGCGACCTGCCATCGCTCGCGACGATTTCTTCATAAGCGCTCGCGTCATGCGCCGGCTGATCCTCCTGTTTGGCCTGCTGCTAGGCCTGGGCATTGCCCAGGCGCAGGTGCGCGACTTCGACCGTATCACCGAGTCGGGCACCCTGCGCGTGGCGCTGTACCAGAACTTCCCGCCCTACAGCTACGAGCAGGACGGTCAGCCGCGTGGCGTCGACTACGAGCTGGCCAAGGCGCTGGCAGAAGGGCTTGGGCTGAAGCTTCAAGTGATGTGGGCGCCGCCGGGCGAAAAGCTTGACGACGACTTGCGTGACTACATCTGGCGTGGCCGGGTGACAGCGCAGGGCCAACTGGCCGATGTGATGCTGCGTGTGCCATACGACCGCGACTACGCGCAGATGCGCAATGAGCTGGGCGAGCTGGTCAACGAGCTCGTGGTGATGTTCGGCCCCTATCAGCGCGAGCGTTGGCAGTTGGCGTTCGATCGTCGGCGTCTGCCCGAGGTGCCGAGTATCGTTGCGTTGCGCCAGCATCCAGTCGGCGTCGAAGTCGAGAGTGTGCCCTCGTTCTACCTGAGCTCGGTGCAGGGCGGCATGCTCAGCCAGGAAACCCGCCATTACCCAACGCCGAAGCTGGCCTTTGCGGCCATGCAGGGTGGTGAAGTCGATGCGGTGATGGCGCTGCGTGGCGAGGTGGACTGGCTGGTGCACGAGGCCGATGACCCGCAACTGGCGCTGGCCGAGAACGCCTACCCGGACATGGGCCGGCAGATCTGGGAAATCGGCATGGCGGTGCACGAAACCAATCGGCAATTGGCCTATGCCCTGGAAGAACAGCTGGAAAACATGATCCTCGACGGCTCACTCGAGCGCCTGTACGCGCGCTACGGGCTGCGCTACGAGAAGCCGGAACAATACCAATAAGAGTCGAGCCGGAGGTGGGCGATGGATTGGCGTAGCCTGATATTGCTGGCCCTGTTTGCCTGGGCCTGGGAAGCAAGGGGCGCCGCGCCCGATCCGGTCACCTCAGTGATGTGGGACTACTATCACCAGCGCCTGCTCAACGGTGAGGCCTTCGTCTTCGACGACAAGGTTCGTCTCGAGGTGCCGCCATTCGCCGAAGATGCGCGCCAGGTGCCGATCCAGATCGACGCCAGCGCCTACCGCGGCAAGGTCAAGCGCATTCTGGCCTGGGCCGAGCTCAATCCTATCCCGCGTATTCTCGACTTCGCTCCCGGCGAGCATCTGGAGCCGAGTCTGGCCATTCGCATCCGCGTCGAGCAGGCCACGCCGATTCGCGCGGCAGTGCTCACCGACGATGGCGTCTGGCATATCGGCTCGGCCCGCGTCGAAGCAGCGGGTGGCGGCTGTACTGCGCCCAGCGTGGTGCGCGCCGAGGCCGGCTGGGAGGAGCGACTGGGCCAGGTGCTGGGCAAGCGCTTCGTACGTGGCGAGGACAGCCGCCTGCGCCTGCAGGTGTCGCACCCGATGGACAACGGCCTGGTCGGCGGCATCCCCGAGTTCTATATCGAAGAAGCCGAGCTGCGCGATGCCGATGGCCAGGTGTTGGGACGCATCGAGTTGTTCCCCGCGGTCAGCGAGAACCCGACGCTGACCTTCGACCTGCGCGACGACCGGCAGGCCGAGGTCTGGCTGCGCGACAACAACGGCAACGAATTCCAGGCCGCGTTCTGACGGCGGTTCTATTCGCCGCGGGGCGCGGCTCCCACAGTAGGCAGCGGCGCTCGCCCTGTCTGTAGGAGCCCCGCCTCGGGGCGAAGCTTGCGGCTCAAGCGGATTTCGAGGAGAAAAGCATGCGCTGGATACTGTTTTTGCTGGCTCTCGGTACCGGGCTTGCCCAAGCACTCGACTACCACCTGCAACCCCGGCAGATCGCCGAGGGCGTCTGGCTGCTGGAGGGCAGTACCGATAATTTCGCGGCGGAAAACGGCGGCAATATCGTCAACCTCGGCTTTATCGAAACCTCGGAAGGTGTGGTGGTGATCGACAGCGGCCCGTCGCGGCGTTATGGCGAGGCACTGCGCCAGAGTATCGAGAAAACCACCGGCAAACCGGTGCTGCGCGTGTTGCTGACTCACCATCACCCCGATCATGTGCTGGGCAACCAGGCTTTCGCCGGGGTGCCCATCGCGGCATTGCCCGAGACCACCCGGTTGCTGGCCGAACAGGGCGATGCCATGGCGGAGAACATGTACCGCCTGGTCGGCGACTGGATGCGCGGTACCGAAGTGGTGTTGCCCACCGAGGAGGTGCAGGAAGGCACGCTGGAAATTGGCGGCAGGCGCCTGCAACTGCTGGCGCTACGGGGGCATACCGGCGCCGACCTGGCGATTCTGGATGAGCGCACGGGCGTGCTGTTCGCTGGCGATATCCTGTTTTACCAGCGCGCGCTGACCACGCCGAACAGCCCTGGCCTGGACGTGTGGCTGGCCGATATGGACCGGCTCGAGGCAATGCCATGGAAGCAGATCGTGCCCGGCCATGGCCCGGTGACCACTGATGCGGCGCCGTTCGTGCAGATGCGTGATTACCTGGGCTGGCTCGATGGCTTGCTGCGCCAGGGGGCGGAGCAGGGCGCGGAGATGAACGAACTGATTCGTGCACCGATCCCCGAGCGCTTCGCTCAGGTCAACCTGTCGCGCTATGAGCTGATCCGCAGCGTCAGCCACCTTTACCCGCACTACGAGCGCAATGCCATGGGGCGGGTTGATCGTCAGGATTAGAAGCGTGGGGTGTCATCGGTGCGCGCGGCGCACCCTACGCGAACGTCGCCACGGCTTGGTAGGGTGCGCCGCGCGCACCAGCATGTGCTGGAATACCCTGTGGAAGGGGCTTTAGCCGCGACTTGCGTATAAAAGCGTCGCCGCTGAAGCGCCTCCCACTCTCAGCGATCAGAGCTCTTCATCGTCACGAATCAGCACGTAATGGCGGCCGTGCTCGGTCTCTTCGTGGTCGTAGACGTAATACATCACCACTTCGCCCTGGCTCGACTGCACGGCCACATAGTCACCGCTCTCGGGCATGAAGAAATCCCGAGTCGCCGGCTTGGCCAGGCATTCGATATGGGCGCTGACGAAGTGGGTGGGGTCTTCTTCGCCGTAGTAGTCCTCGCGCTGGTGCGCATCCCAATCCTGCGGCGGCTCGAAGGCGCCGGTGATCAGCACCTTGCCGTCGCCCAGATCCTGCTCTTCGGCATCCGGGTCCTGCTCGTCCGGGCGATAGACAGTGCAGTCCAGTGCATCGGGATGGTTGAGAATTTCCTGGCGAGGGTGGGGCACGGGCGTCTCCGATCTGAATGTGCGGGCGGCCAAGTGTCGGGCAAAGCCGGGGCCGCCGCAATCTTCGCGGAACCTGTACAGCCTGCTTGGTGACGGAGGTCACTGCAGGCTGAGCACTTCGCCGCGCTCCTGGATCCATTCGTCATGGCTGGGCGCGGCCTGTTCGCCGCTCATGCGGTGGATGATCTCGAAGTAATGTTGCTTGAGGGTGTCACGCATGATCTGGTCACGCTTGCGCACGCGCACGGCGTAGATGCTCTGCAGATTCTGATGGTCGAAGTCGCGCCATTGCTGCTCGTCCTTGAGCAACTGGTAGCGGTGGCCTTCGAGTGCGGCGATCAGGGTTTCGGCGTCGGTGCTGGCGCTACGCCTGACTGCATCGGCCCATTGCTGGACGACGGTGTAGGCAGAGGCCGCGGTACCGCCCGGATACTCCTGATGCTCGCGCAGATAGCGTTCGACGAAGCGTTGGCCGGCCTCGCTGTTTTCCAGTTTCGGGGTGTCCCAGGTCCAGGTTTCGGTACCTATCACGTCTTCCATCACCTGCGGGCCAACCTGCTGGACCAGGCTCTTGGTCAGGTTCGGCACGATGATCTGCATGCGCTGCTTCAGGCCCATGTTGTGAGCCATGCGCATACTGCGTTGCAGGTTGTCGCCGAGTAGCGCCAGGACCAGCACGTCGGCACCGCTCGCCGCAGCCTTGTCCATGGCGGCGCGGTATTGCTCGCGGCGCAACGGGCCGGGGGGCAGGGCGCTGCGGCCATGACGGGCACGGTCAGCGCTGCCGGTGGCCAGGCGCAGGGTCTGCTCGATGCTGCGACCCCAGGCATCGTCGATGACGATGTAGTGATAACGCTGGCGCGGCAGATGCCAGGACAGGTACTCGCCGAGCACCCGCGCACTCATCCAGGCGCTGCCGGATTCGCGAAACAGGTAGCGCTGGCCTGCCTGGCCGGTGACTTCGTTGGCGTAACCAAGGGTGGCGAAATACAGCAGACCCAACTCGCGGGCCCGTTGCCCGGCGGCGATGGCCTCTTCGCTGGTGGCGCTGCCGAAGACCATACGTGCACCCTGGCTGGCGAAGTGATCGACGTTGCGTGTGGCCTGGGCTGCATTGGAATCGGTGTTCTCGCTGAGCAGTTCCAGCGACTGGCCGAGCAGGCCCCCTTGCCGGTTGATCGCCTCGACGGCGAGCAGGGCGCCGCGGCGCAGCTCCAGGCCTTCATCCTTGTAGTTGCCGGTTCGCGGATAGTTGAGGCCAATCTTCAGGCTTTCGGCCTGCGCCTGGCCAAGCAACGCGGCCAGTAGCAGTGCGAGCAGTACGCGTCCCATGGGCATTCTCCTTATGGTTGGGAGGTGCCTTTCTACGGGCCGCGTCATCCCTGCACCATGGGCTTTTGGTGGCGCCTGGTTGCTACTTGCGGCGATCTGTCCGGGGGCGGGTACGGCAGGTATTGCTACCAAGGAACGAGGAAAATCGGCTGGGGGTGCAATTGTTGGGTGACCCGGGTGAGCCAAGAATTTGCGGCAGACCGGGAAAATTTCCCGGCAATAACAATGAACCCGCAGAGGTAGCCGCAATGAAACACGCCGGTCTTCGCCAGCCTTTCCTCCTCACCGCACTCTGTGCCGCCATGCTGTTGCCGTCCGCCGCCGCGCTGGCGGTCACCGACGCCGAGATTCTCAAGGACGCCACCACCACCGACGAGATCGTCACCAACGGCCTCGGCTTGCAGGGCCAGCGTTACAGCCCGCTGAACATCCTCAACGAGCAGAACGTCAAGGAACTGCGCCCGGTCTGGACCATGTCCTTCGGTGGTGAGAAGCAGCGTGGTCAGCAGGCGCAGCCGCTGATCAAGGACGGTGTGATGTACGTCACCGCTTCCTACTCGCGGGTGTTCGCCGTCGATGCGCGCACCGGGCGTGAGCTGTGGCAGTACGAAGCGCGCCTGCCAGACGATATCCGTCCCTGCTGCGACGTGATCAACCGGGGCGTCGCCCTGTACGACGACCTGGTGATCTTCGGCACCCTCGACGCCAAGCTGGTGGCGCTGAACAAGGACACCGGCAAGGTGGTGTGGCGCAAGAACGTCGCCGATCACAAGGCGGGTTACTCCATCACCGCGGCGCCGCTGGTGGTCAACGGCAAGCTGATCACTGGCGTCTCCGGTGGTGAGTTCGGCGTGGTCGGCAAGATCGAAGCCTACGATCCGAAGAACGGTGAGCTGCTGTGGAGTCGCCCGACCGTCGAAGGTCACATGGGCTACGTCTACAAGGACGGCAAGGCCGTCGAGAATGGCATCAGTGGTGGCGAGGCCGGCAAGACCTGGCCGGGCGACCTGTGGAAGACCGGCGGCGCCGCGCCCTGGCTCGGCGGCTACTACGATGCCGACACCAACCTGCTGTTCTTCGGTACCGGCAACCCGGCACCGTGGAACTCGCACCTGCGTCCTGGCGACAATCTCTATTCCTCCTCGCGCCTGGCACTGAACCCGGACGACGGCAGCATCAAATGGCACTTCCAGACCACGCCGCACGACGGCTGGGACTTTGACGGCGTCAACGAGCTGATCTCCTTCGACTACCAGGAAGGCGGCAAGACCATCAAGGCGGCAGCCACTGCCGACCGTAACGGCTTCTTCTACGTGCTCGACCGCACCAACGGCAAGTTCATCCGTGGCTTCCCCTTCGTCGACAAGATCACCTGGGCCAAGGGCCTGGACAAGAATGGCCGGCCGATCTACGACGACAGCAACCGTCCTGGCTCGCCGAGTGCGAAGGAGAAGGGCACGAGCGTGTTCTCCGCACCGGCTTTCCTCGGCGCCAAGAATTGGATGCCCATGGCCTACAGCCAGGACACCGGTCTGTTCTACGTGCCGTCCAACGAGTGGGGCATGGACATCTGGAACGAGGACATCGCCTACAAGAAGGGCGCCGCCTACCTGGGTGCCGGCTTCACCATCAAGCCGCTCAACGAGGAGTACATCGGCGTGCTGCGCGCCATCGACCCGAAGACCGGCAAGGAAGTCTGGCGCCACAAGAACTACGCGCCGCTGTGGGGCGGGGTGCTGACCACCAAGGGCAACCTGGTGTTCACCGGCAATCCGGAAGGCTACCTGCAGGCGTTCAATGCCAAGACCGGTGAGAAAGTCTGGGAATTCCAGACCGGCTCGGGCGTGATCGGCTCGCCGGTAACCTGGGAAATGGACGGCGAGCAGTATGTCTCCGTCTTGTCCGGCTGGGGCGGTGCGGTACCGCTGTGGGGCGGCGAGGTGGCCAAGCGCGTCAAGCACCTGAACCAGGGCGGCATGCTGTGGACCTTCAAGCTGCCGAAGGAGCTGGTGGCCAAGCGCTGATCGCTTGAAGTGTCAGACGATGGCCGGACTCTGTCCGGCCATCGTCGTTTCCGGCGTCTGGCTGCCAGCGCCGAGCCGCTGCGAAATGCCACGGGCGAAATTTCCTGGTTTGGAACGCAAGACCAGGCCAACGGGTCTAGCCTTTAGCTTCCATAGCCCCGTACCTCGCTGCCAAAGGCCCGTGCCAGACCGCTCTACTACCAAATGACTAGGCGATCTGTGCCATGGGTGCATACCGAGGTTTTCGGGGGCTTTCTAAGATCGAACCATGACTCGCTTCCCCGATTGGTAGCGGGCTCCGACAACAAGAGAGGTCAGCATCATGATTTACGCGAATCCGGGTTCTGCAGGCGCCGTCGTCACCCTCAAACCGCGCTACGGCAACTATATCGGTGGTGAGTTCGTCGCCCCGCTAAGTGGCCAGTACTTCAGCAACACTAGCCCGGTCGACGGCTCGGTGATCGGTGAATTCCCCCGTTCCAATGCTGCCGACATCGACAAGGCGCTGGATGCCGCACATGCCGCCGCCGATGCCTGGGGCAAGACCTCGGTGCAGGAGCGTTCGCACATCCTGCTGAAGATCGCCGACCGTATCGAAGCCAACCTCGAACTGCTGGCCGTGGCCGAAACCTGGGACAACGGCAAGGCCGTGCGTGAGACTCTGAATGCCGACGTGCCGCTGGCTGCCGACCACTTCCGCTACTTCGCCGGTTGCATCCGCGCCCAGGAAGGCAGCACCGCCGAGATCAATGAAGGCACCGTGGCCTATCACTTCCACGAACCGCTGGGCGTGGTCGGGCAGATCATTCCGTGGAACTTCCCGCTGCTGATGGCCGCGTGGAAACTGGCGCCGGCACTGGCTGCTGGCAACGCAATCGTACTCAAACCAGCCGAGCAGACGCCGCTGTCCATCACCCTTTTCGTTGAGCTGATCGGCGACCTGCTGCCACCGGGCGTGCTCAACATCGTCCAGGGCTACGGTCGCGAGGCCGGTGAAGCGCTGGCCACCAGCAAGCGCATCGCCAAGATCGCTTTCACCGGCTCCACCCCGGTCGGCTCGCACATCATGAAATGTGCCGCCGAGAACATCATCCCGAGCACCGTCGAACTGGGGGGCAAATCGCCGAACATCTTCTTCGCCGACATAATGAACGCCGAGCCGGCCTTCATCGAGAAGGCTGCCGAAGGTCTGGTGCTGGGCTTCTTCAACCAGGGCGAGGTGTGCACCTGCCCGTCGCGCGCACTGGTGCAGGAGTCGATCTACGACGCCTTCATGGTCGAAGTGCTGAAGAAGGTCAAACAGATCAAACGTGGCAACCCGCTGGACACCGACACCATGGTTGGCGCCCAAGCTTCGCAGCAGCAGTACGACAAGATCCTCAGCTACCTCGAAATCGCTCAGCAGGAGGGCGCCCAAGTGCTCACCGGCGGTGCGGCCGAGCGCCTGGACGGCGACTTGGCCAGCGGTTACTACATCCAGCCGACGCTACTCAAGGGCACCAACAAGATGCGCGTGTTCCAGGAAGAAATCTTCGGCCCGGTGATCGGTGTGACCACCTTCAAGGACGAAGCCGAAGCCCTGGCCATCGCCAACGACACCGAGTTCGGCCTGGGTGCCGGCGTGTGGAGTCGCGACATGAACGTCGCCTACCGCATGGGCCGTGCGATCAAGGCTGGCCGCGTATGGACCAACTGCTACCACCTGTACCCGGCGCATGCCGCCTTCGGTGGTTACAAGAAGTCCGGCGTCGGCCGTGAAACCCACAAGATGATGCTCGACCACTATCAGCAGACCAAGAACCTGCTGGTGAGCTATGACATCAATCCTCTCGGTTTCTTCTGAGTTGTGATGCATCCCAACGGTGGCGCGCTCGCTCCGGTGCGCCGCCTCTTGCCAGGCGAACAACCCTACCCGGGTGGATCTGCAGGCAGCCATGGGCCTGAACGGCAGCAGATCCTTATCGCGACGCGGCTTCGGCCGCGTTTTTTATTGGCGCATGTTTCAGCTCAGGCGATGACTGGAACCTTCCTGGCGCGAGGCATGCCTACTGATAGCGTCACCTACCAATGCCAGTGCCGATTCATCCCAAAGTACCATTTGGCCTCTTGCCTGGCGGGGGCTTAATGGGGTTGCCGGAATGCCCCGGCTTCATAAAAAGAGGACCGCACCATGTGGACTAAACCCGCCTACACCGATCTGCGCATTGGCTTCGAAGTGACCATGTATTTCGCCAACCGCTGATCGCTCCTGGCCCCGGCTCGTCCGGGGCATCCCCGCTGGTGACTTCCATGCATATCCAGATTCTCGGTTCCGCCGCCGGTGGCGGCTTTCCCCAATGGAACTGCAACTGCCGCAATTGCCGCGGCGTGCGTGCCGGTACCCTGCGGGCGCAGCCGCGCACGCAATCGTCCATCGCCATTTCCGATGACGGTGAGCAGTGGATCCTGTGCAATGCCTCGCCGGACATCCGTGCGCAGATAGAGGCCTTTCCGGCGCTGCAACCGGCGCGCAAGCTGCGTGACACCGCCATCGCCGGCATCGTCCTGCTCGATAGCCAGATCGACCATTGCACCGGTCTGCTTACCCTGCGCGAAGGCTGCCCGCATAAGGTCTGGTGTACCGAGATGGTGCATCAGGACCTGACCACCGGTTTTCCGCTATTCAACATGCTCAGCCACTGGAATGGCGGCCTGCAGCACCAGTTGATCGAGCTGGATGCAAAACCCTTCAGCATTCCCGCCTGTCCTGCGCTGAGCATCACCGCCATCGCCCTGCGCAGCAGTGCGCCGCCGTATTCGCCGCATCGGGGCAATCCGCACCCGGGGGACAACATCGGTCTGTTCATCGAGGATCGTCGCAGCGGCCGCAGCCTGTTCTATGCGCCGGGCCTGGGCCAGGTAGACGGGCACCTGCTGGGCTGGATGCGCCGCGCGGACTGCCTGCTGGTCGATGGCACGCTGTGGCGTGACGATGAGATGCGCGTGTGTGAGGTGGGCGACAAGCTCGGCAGTGAGATGGGCCACCTGTGCCAGAGCGGCCCTGGCGGCATGATCGAGGTGCTCGACGGACTGCCCTCCGCGCGCAAGATCCTTATCCATATCAACAACACCAACCCGATTCTCGACCTGGACTCGCCCGAGCGCACCGAACTGGACGCCCACGGCATCGAGGTCGCGTTCGATGGCATGAGCATCGTTTTGTAGGGTGTGCGGGGCCGCTCAGGCCGTGCGTACCTTGAAGAATGCTGGTGTGCACGGCGCACCCTACGGCAACGCGTATCGGAGATACTGATGAGCCAACCTGCCATGACCCCTGCCGAGTTTGAGCAGACGCTGCGCGCCAAGGGCGCGCTGTATCACATCCATCACCCGTTCCACCGCGCCATGTACGAAGGGCGCGCCACCCGTGAGCAGATCCAGGGCTGGGTGGCCAATCGTTTCTACTACCAGGTCAATATCCCGCTGAAGGATGCGGCGATCCTCGCCAACTGCCCGGATCGCGAAACCCGGCGCGAGTGGATTCAGCGCATCCTCGACCATGACGGTGCGCCCGGAGAAGAGGGCGGTATCGAGGCCTGGCTGCGCCTGGCCGAGTCCGTCGGTCTCGACCGTGATCAGGTGCTGTCGCAGGAGCTGGTGCTGCCTGGCGTGCGCTTCGCCGTCGATGCCTACGTCAACTTCGCTCGTCGCGCCAACTGGCAGGAAGCGGCCAGCAGTTCGCTGACCGAGCTGTTCGCTCCACAGATCCACCAGTCGCGCCTGGATGCCTGGCCGCAGCATTACCCGTGGATCGACGCCACCGGCTACGACTACTTCCGCAAGCGTCTGAAAGAGGCGCGCCGCGATGTCGAACACGGCCTGCGCATTACCCTCGAGCACTACCGAACCCGCGAAGCGCAGGATCGCATGCTGCAGATCCTGCAATTCAAGCTGGACGTGCTGTGGAGCATGCTCGACGCCATGAGCATGGCCTACGAGCTGCAGCGTCCGCCGTATCACACCGTGACCAACGAGCGCGCTTGGCATCGGGGTATAGCCCTATGAGTATCGAGCGAGCGGTGCGCACGGCGCACCCTACGGCCGCATTTCCGTTCGACGCGCCCTTTGTAGGGTGCGCCGCGCGCACCAGTCAGGAGCCCGAACAATGACTGCTGTCATCCTCCCACCCAGCGTACCCGCCATTCGCCGCGGCTTTCGCCTGCAGTTCGAACCGGCGCAAGGCTGCCACGTGCTGCTCTATCCGGAAGGCATGATCAAGCTCAACGACAGCGCCAGCGAAATTCTCCAGCAGGTCGACGGTAAGCGCTCGGTGGCCGAGATCATCGGCAACCTGCACCAGCGCTTCCCCGATGTGCCCGGTATCGACGAAGACATTCTTGCCTTCATGGAGGTGGCCCATGCTCAGTTCTGGATCGAGCTTCGCTAAGGCAGGTCATGAACCAGGGCCACCGCTGTGGCTGCTGGCTGAGCTGACCTACCGCTGCCCGCTGCAGTGCCCGTACTGCTCCAACCCGCTGGATTTCTCCCAGCAGGGCACAGAGTTGTCGACCGCCGAATGGATCGAGGTATTCCGCCAGGCGCGTGAACTGGGGGCGGCGCAGTTAGGCTTCTCCGGTGGCGAGCCGCTGGTGCGTCAGGATCTGGCCGAGCTGATCGCAGCGGCGCGCGGCCTGGGCTACTACACCAACCTGATCACCTCCGGCATCGGCCTGACCGAAGCGCGTATTGCCGAGTTCGCCGAGGCCGGGCTCGATCATATCCAGATCAGCTTTCAGGCCGCCGACGAGGAGGTGAACAACCTACTGGCCGGCTCGAAGAAGGCCTTCGCGCAGAAACTGGCGATGGCCCGCGCGGTCAAGGCGCACGGCTACCCGATGGTGCTCAACTTCGTCACCCATCGGCATAACATCGACAACATCGAGCGCATCATCGAGCTGTGTCTGGAGCTGGAGGCGGATTTCGTCGAGCTCGCCACCTGCCAGTTCTACGGCTGGGCCGAGTTGAACCGGGCCGGGCTGCTACCGACCCGCGCGCAACTGGAGCGCGCCGAGCGCATTACCAATCAGTGGCGCGACAAACTGGCGGCCGAGAACCACCCGTGCAAGCTGATCTTCGTTACCCCGGATTACTACGAGGAGCGCCCCAAGGCCTGTATGAACGGTTGGGGCAACCTGTTCCTCGATATCACCCCGGACGGCACGGCGCTGCCTTGCCACAGCGCGCGGCAGTTGCCGGTGCAGTTTCCCAACGTGCGCGAGCACAGTCTCGAACATATCTGGCGGCATTCCTTCGGTTTCAACCGCTTCCGCGGTGACGACTGGATGCCCGAGCCTTGCCGTTCGTGCGACGAGAAGGACAAGGATTTCGGCGGCTGTCGCTGCCAGGCCTTCATGCTCACCGGCGATGCCAGTAACGCCGACCCGGTATGCAGCAAGTCGGCGCACCATGGCGTGATTCTCGCTGCACGCCAGCAGGCCGATGAAGCGCCGCTCGGGCTGGAGGCCCTGCAGTACCGCAACGAGAAGGCCTCACGAATCATATGCAAAGCGTAGGGTGCGCCTTGCGCACCGATCCTGACGCGATCTGGAGTGCCGAGCAGGCTGCAGCTGCCAGTGCCGACTTCGCCGAACTGCACGCAGCCCACGGTGGCGTGTTGTGGGTGGCATTCGACCCACAGCTGGCGCGTTGCGGGCTGTTCTTCTATCGCGATGGTGTGGTGCGTGAGCTCACGCCAGCAGGGTTTTCCGTGCGCAGCCGCGTCTACGAGTACGGTGGCGGCGCCTGCTGCGCCACGGAGCAGGGCGTGGCGTTCGTCAACGAGCGTGATCAGCAGGTCTATCGTATCGATATCGGCTTGGACGGCGGTGCGCACGGCGCCCCCTACCTGATCACCAGTCAGTCCCACTGCCGTTATGGCGACCTGTCCTTTGTGCCCGCCTGGCAGGCGTTGCTGGCTGTGGAGGAAAGCCGTGAAGTCGGCACGGTGCTGCATCGCCTAGTGCGTATCGGTCTGAACGGCAAGCGTGAGGTACTGGTCGAGGGTGCCGATTTCTATGCGGCGCCGGTGGCTGACCCCACTGGCCAGCGTCTTGCCTGGATCGAATGGGATCGACCACATCAGCCCTGGATCGCCACGCGTCTGTGCCAGCGTGAGTCCGGCGAGCGCACTCGGGTGCTGGCCGGGCAGGGCAGCGATCAGGCCCTGCAGCAGCCGCGCTTCGATGCCCGGGGCCGGTTGTGGGTGTTGAGCGACAAGGCAGGATGGTGGCAACCCTGGTGCGTCGATAGCGGCACCACACTACACGCTGCGCCTTATGATCACGCGCCGGCGCCCTGGCAACTGGGCGGTCGAACCTATCTGCCGCTGGAAAACGATGAGTTTCTGCTGACCCGTTTCGAGCAGGGTGTCGGCGCGCTGGTAGGGTGCGCCGTGCGCACCAGCGATCTCGACCGCAAAACAATCGGTGCGCACAGCCTGGGCGGCCCCGCGATACCCTACCCAAAGGCAGAGCGGCTGTTGGCCGAAGGTTTTACGCGTTTCCGTAGCCTGGCTGCCGACAACGAACATTTCTACTGCATCGCTGCCGCTCCTGATCGTTTGCCAGCGGTGCTTGCCATTCGCCGCAGCGATGGCGCATTGCAGATGCTGGCTGGCGGTGAGCAGCCGCTGTCCGAAGCACAGCTATCACGACCCCAGCCATTCAGCTGTGGGGTCGGTGAGGGCGAACGCAGCCATGGTTTTTTCTACTCGCCTGCATCAACCGGGGAGCGCCCGCCGCTTGTGATCTTCCTGCACGGCGGGCCAACCTCGGCCTGCTACCCGGTGTTCGATCCGCGTATCGCCTTCTGGACGCTACGCGGCTTCGCCGTGCTCGACCTCAACTACCGTGGCAGCAGTGGCTACGGTCGCGACTACCGCTTGCGTCTGGCTGACGAGTGGGGCGACTTGGAAGTCGAGGATATTCGCGCCGCCATCGACGCACTGGCCGGTGATGGCCGTATCGATGCGCAACGTGTGTATGTGCGCGGTGGTAGCGCTGGCGGCTTCAGCGCGTTGCGTGCTCTGGTCGAGTTACCGCAGTTACGTGGCGGCGCCAGTCTCTACGGCGTCAGCGACCCGCTGGCGCTGCGCCGGCTGACCCACAAGTTCGAGGCGGATTATCTCGACTGGCTGATCGGCGACCCCGAGCCGGATGCCGAGCGCTATCGCAATCGCACACCTCTGTTACAGGCCGAACGTATCAAGGCACCAGTGATTTTCTTCCAGGGCGCGCTGGATGCGGTGGTGGTGCCGAGCCAGACCGAAAGCATGGTCGAGGCGCTGCGTCAGCGCGGTTTGCCGGTTGAATATCACCTGTTCGCAGAAGAACGCCACGGTTTCCGTCAGGCCGCCAACCTGGCCGAGGCTCTGCGCGCCGAGCATGCCTTCTATCAGCGGCTGAGCTGATCGCAGGTCGCATTGCATTAACCCGGCAATGCAGTAGGCTGATCGCCATTCCATAACAATAAATTTCAGGCCGTTGTATGAGCCACGAATTGAATCAGCTGCGAAAGTTCGTTTCCCCCGAGATCATCTTTGGCGCCGGCTCCCGGCATAACGTCGGCAATTACGCCAAGACCTTCGGTGCACGCAAGGTGCTGGTCGTCTCCGATCCCGGTGTAGTCGCCGCGGGCTGGGCTGGCGATGTCGAGGCGAGCCTGCAGGCCCAGGGCATCGCCTACTGCCTGTACACCAAGGTGTCGCCCAACCCGCGCGTGGAAGAGGTGATGGAGGGCGCCGAGCTGTATCGCAGCGAGGGTTGCAACGTCATCGTCGCGGTCGGTGGCGGCAGCCCGATGGACTGCGCCAAGGGCATCGGTATCGTCGTCGCCCACGGTCGCAGCATTCTCGAATTCGAAGGCGTGGACACCATTCGCGTGCCCAGCCCTCCGCTGATCCTGATCCCGACCACCGCCGGCACCTCGGCCGACGTGTCGCAGTTCGTGATCATCTCCAACCAGCAGGAGCGGATGAAGTTCTCCATCGTCAGCAAGGCAGTGGTGCCGGACGTGTCGCTGATTGATCCGGAAACCACCCTGAGCATGGATCCGTTCTTGTCGGCCTGCACCGGCATCGACGCCATGGTGCACGCCATCGAAGCGTTCGTTTCCACTGGCCACGGCCCGCTGACCGACCCGCACGCGCTGGAAGCCATGCGCCTGATCAACGGCAACCTGGTGCAGATGATCGCCAACCCGGGCGATATCGCCCTGCGCGAGAAGATCATGCTCGGCAGCATGCAGGCTGGTCTGGCGTTCTCCAACGCGATTCTTGGCGCGGTGCATGCCATGAGTCACAGCCTCGGTGGCTACCTCGACTTGCCGCACGGCCTGTGCAATGCGGTGCTGGTCGAGCACGTGGTGGCGTTCAATTACAGCGCGGCGCCGGAGCGTTTCAAGGTCATCGCCGAAACCCTCGGCATCGACTGCCGTGGGCTCAACCATGCGCAGATTCGCCAGCGCCTGGTCGAGCACCTGATCGCCTTCAAGCACGCCATGGGCTTCCGTGAGACGCTCAGTCTGCACGGCGTCAGTACCTCTGACATTCCGTTCTTGTCCAGCCATGCGATGGACGACCCGTGCATCCTCACCAATCCGCGTGAATCGACCCAGCGTGATGTCGAGGTGGTGTATGGCGAGGCGCTCTGACGAAGCGCTTGCCGGGCTGCTGGGGCTCGGCAGCCAGTCGGCGCGCAAGAGTCATTACCCCGAGCTGCTGGCGCGCCTGGAAGAGCTGGAAGTTGAGCGCAATCGCTATAAATGGCTGTTCGAACACGCCGTGCACGGGATCATCCAGGCCAGCCTGCAGGACGGTGTACTGGCGGCCAATCCGGCGATGGCGCGCATGCTCGGTTATGACGACCCGCAGCAGGTGCTGTGGTCGCCGGGCGATCTGGCTCGGCACCTGTTCGTGGGCGGCTTCGACGAGCTGGAGGTGATTCGCCAGGGGCTGAGCCAGGGCCAGGCTCTGCTCGGCTACGAGACGCGCCTGCGCAGGCGCGATGGCAGCACCATCGACGTGCTGATGAACCTGCTGCTCAAGCCTGAAGGCGAGGGCATCTTCGAAGGCTTCGTCGCTGATATCACCGAGCGCAAGCAGGCGCAGCAGCGCCTGCAACAACTCAATGACGAACTGGAGCGCCGCGTCGCGGCGCGTACCTTCGAGCTGCTCGAATCCAACCGCAATCTGCAGCGGCAGATCGAGGAGCGCGAGCGCATCGAACTGGCCCTGCGCGAGGCGCGTGACGCGGCCGAAGCGGCCAACCATAGCAAGGACAAGTACCTGGCCGCAGCCAGCCACGATCTGTTGCAACCGCTGAATGCCGCGCGTTTGCTGATCTCCACATTGCGTGAGCGCGAGTTGCCGAGCGCCGAGCAGAATCTGGTGGAGCGCAGTCACCTGGCCCTGGAAGGCGCCGAGGATCTGCTGGCGGATCTGCTGGATATTTCCAAGCTGGATCAGGCGGCGATCAAGCCGGATCTCGATGTCTATCGCCTTGAGGAGTTGCTCGCTCCGCTGGCGTCTGAGTTCGACAGCGTGGCGTCGGCCAGTGGTTTGCGCCTGCGCGCGCGAATTGCCAGTTATGCGGTGCATACCGATTTCCGCTTGCTGACGCGCATCCTGCGCAATTTCCTCAGCAACGCCTGCCGTTACACCGAGCGTGGCGGCGTGCTGCTTGGTGCGCGGCGCCGTGGCGAGTTTGTCGAGTTGCAGGTGTGGGATAGCGGGCGCGGCATCGCGGCCGATCAACTGGACAACATCTTTCTCGAGTTCAGCCAGCTTGAGGTCGGGCGTGCGGCCGAGCGCAAGGGTGTCGGCCTGGGCCTGGCCATTGTCGAGCGCATCGCGCGCATGCTGGGCTACCCGGTGCAGGTGCGCTCGCAACCGGGGCGTGGTTCGGTCTTCAGCATCCGCGTGCCGCTGGCGCATGCCAAGCCGCGGCGCCAGGTGCAATCCGTGGCGCTGCCGATGCTGGGTAATCCCTTGCCGGGCCGGCGCCTGCTGGTGATCGATAACGAAGTCGACATCCTGCACAGCATGCAGGCGCTGCTCAGGCAGTGGGGCTGCGAGGTGGTCACGGCGGTCGATCTGAACGAGGCCCTGCAGCGTCTGCAGGGCAGGGCGCCAGAGGTGATTCTGGCGGATTTCCATCTCGATCACGGCGTGCTCGGTTGTCAGGTGATTCAGCAGCTGCGTGATGAGTTTTCCAGGCCGATTCCGGCGCTGATCATCAGCGCCGATCGCAGCGATGACTGTCGTCGCGAATTGCAGGCGCTGGGTGCGCCTTTGCTGAACAAACCGGTCAAGCCGGGCAAGCTGCGTGCGGTGCTCAGCCAGCTTTTGATGGAAACGTGAACGCGCGCAGACTGGTGGAGTGAACCTGGGCGATTTGGATGCTGTCTATTGGCTACCTCGTCCCTCAGGAGATAACCACAATGACAATTTCCATGAACCCCGTTATGCGCCGTCTGGCGGCTATTACCGCGCTGTTTCACCTGCTGCTGGTGGTGCAGATTCCTGCCGCGAATGCGGCGATGGTCGGCACTCACGAGGTGATCGCCGAGCAGCAGCACAAGGTGGATCAGGAGCAGTTGATGGCCATGCTCGATGACGAGCAGGTGAAGGAGAAACTGGTGTCCATGGGCGTCGACCGTGATCAGGTCGAGTCGCGTATCGCCAGCCTGACCCCTGCCGAACTGGCGCAGTTCAACCAGCAGTTGGATCAGGCACCCGCCGGTGCAGGTGTGGTCGGCATCATCGTGTTGTTTCTGGTGATCTTCATCATCACTGATATGCTGTGCGCCACCAACATCTTCAATTTCGTCAAATGCATAAATCGCTGATTCGCCTCTGCTGTATCGCATCGATCGTTCTACTCACAGCCTGCGCTCGCTCCCCGGTGTTATCACCGGTGGGCGAGCGTTTGCCTGAGCGGGTGGAACTCACCGACGTTCCCTTCTTCCCCCAGGACGCCTATCAGTGCGGCCCGGCCGCCTTAGCCACCATGCTCAACCAGCGTGGCGTGCTGACCACGCCCGGTGCGCTCAAGGACAAGGTCTACATCCCCAGCCGTGAAGGCAGCTTGCAGGTGGAGATGGTCGCCGCCGCACGCAATCACGAAATGTTGGTGTATCCGTTGCAGCCACGCCTGGAGGCGGTGCTCGCCGAGGTGGCCGCCGGCAACCCGGTGCTGGTGCTGCAGAACCTGGCATTCGACTGGTATCCGCAATGGCACTTCGCGGTGGTGGTGGGTTACGACCGCCGCGAGCGCACGCTGATTTTGCGCTCGGCCACTACGCGCAGGCTCGAAGACAGCTTCAACAGCTTCGACAGAACCTGGGCGCGCGGTGGGCGCTGGGCTGTCGTGACCCTGCCTCCGGAACGCTTGCCGGCACAGGCCGACATGCATGTCTGGATGAAGGCTGCCAACGACCTCGAGCAAACCGGCAATGCTCAGCCGGCTCGGCGCGCCTATCGCCGCGCCGCCGAGGCCTGGCCGGAGCAGTCATTGCCCTGGTTCGCCCTGAGCAACAGTCGCTACGCCGATGGCGATCGCAAGGGCGCCGAGCAGGCGTTGCGTGAGAGCCTCAAGCGCGAGCCGGGTTTTGCTGCGGGATGGTTCAACCTGTCGCAAGTACTGGGTGAGCAGGGCTGTGCTGCTGAGGCGCAGCAGGCCCAGGCCTGCGCACAGCGTCTGGCGCCGGAGGATGGGCGCTTCGCCGCACCGCCGAAAGCCAGTGGTTCTGGTGGGCAGTGTCAGGCCTTGCCGGCCTGTCCGTGATGCAAAAGAAAGCGGCGCCCGAGGGCGCCGTTTTCTTTGATGGGCGGGATTACACGCCGAGCTTGTCACGCAGCGTGTAGTACCAGGCGCCGAGGGCGCTGAAGGGGACCTGGAACAGGCGACCGCCCGGGAAGGGGTAGTGCGGCAACCCGGCGAAGGCATCGAAACGTTCGGCCTGGCCGCGCAGTGCTTCTGCCAGAACCTTGCCCGCCAGGTGCGTATAGGTCACGCCATGGCCGCTGCAACCTTGCGAGTAGTAGATGTTGTCGCCGATACGACCGACCTGCGGCAGGCGCGACAGCGTCAGCAGGAAGTTGCCGGTCCAGGCGAAGTCGATCTTCACGTCCTTCAGTTGCGGGAAGGTCTTGAGCATCTTCGGCCGGATGATCGCTTCGATGTTGGCCGGGTCGCGCGCGCCGTAGACCACGCCACCGCCGTAGATCAGGCGCTTGTCGCCGGTGAGGCGGTAGTAGTCGAGCAGGTAGTTGCAGTCTTCCACGCAATAGTCCTGCGGCAACAGGCTGGCAGCGACTTCATCGGACAGCGGCTCAGTGGTGATCACCTGGGTGCCACACGGCATCGACTTTGACGCCAGCTCCGGTACCAGATTGCCGAGATAAGCGTTGCCGGCAACCACGACGAACTTGGCCTTGATGCGGCCTTCAGGGGTGTGCACCACCGGGTTGGCACCGCGCTCGATGCGCGTAGCTGGGGACTGTTCATAGATCACCCCGCCCAGCGATTCCACTGCAGCGGCTTCACCCAGGGCCAGGTTTAGCGGATGGATATGCCCACCGCTCATGTCCAGCATGCCGCCGACATAATTCTCGGTAGCAACCACTTCGCGAATACGCTTGGCGTCCATCAGCTCCAGCTGGGTATGGCCGTAGCGCTCCCACAGCCTCTTCTGCGATTCCAGGTGGCCCATCTGCTTGCTGGTCAGCGCGGCGAATACGCCGCCATCCTTCAGGTCGCACTGGATGTCGTACTTGGCGATGCGTTCACGAATGATGCGGCCGCCCTCGAACGCCATCTGCCCAAGCAGTTGCGCCTGCTTGGGGCCGACCGTGCGTTCGATCACGTCGATGTCGCGGCTGTAGCTGTTGACGATCTGTCCGCCGTTGCGGCCGGAAGCGCCAAAGCCAACCTTGGCCGCCTCGACGATGCTCACCTTGAAACCGTTCTCCAGCAGAAACAGTGCAGTGGACAGGCCGGTGTAACCCGCGCCGATGATGCACACATCGGTGTCCACCTCGCCTTGCAGGGCAGGGCGTTGCGGGACGGGGTTGGCTGAAGCGGCGTAATAGGATTGTGGGTAGGCCGTGTGCGCCATCTTGAACCTCTGTTCTTTATTTTTTACGAATGAATCGATGCTACCTGAGTTGAAAATGGCCGGCTAGTGTCCGTGCAAAATATTCAACGATCCGATTTTGATAAAAAATTGGCCTATTTCAGTGAGTTAGCGAAAAAATCTGTTGACGGCCAAAAAGATCTGCGTAGAATGCGCACCCATCGAAGGCACATAGCTCAGTTGGTTAGAGCACCACCTTGACATGGTGGGGGTCGTTGGTTCGAGTCCAATTGTGCCTACCAAATCGATAAAAAGGGGTCGCTAAGCGACCCCTTTTTTATTGCTCGAATTTTTCGAGCAGGCTTTGCGTGTTTGTTGCAGGCGGCTGCTTGTCACGGCTCAGGCTTTCTGAAAGCATCCGCACTCTTTACTTCCAGTGACTTGGTTCGGTCTGGTTGGCCTTTGGGCTCCTGCCATTGTTAGGCGGGTATACCGCCGAATCGCTTCCTGGCTCATCCCAACCCACGTGACCTTTGGTAGGGGTCACCACTAGGAGAGGAGGCGCCATGCCCATCATTACTCTTCCCGACGGCAGTCAACGTTCGTTCGATCATCCGGTATCCGTGCTGGAGGTCGCTCAATCCATTGGTGCGGGTCTGGCCAAGGCCACCCTGGCTGGCAAGGTAAACGGCAAGCAGGTCGATGCCTGTGACGTGATTGATACCGATGCCACCTTGCAGATCATCACGCCGAAGGACGAAGAGGGGCTGGAAATCATCCGCCACTCCTGCGCTCACCTGGTTGGGCATGCGGTCAAGCAGCTGTATCCGAACGCCAAGATGGTGATCGGCCCGGTTATCGATGAAGGCTTCTATTACGACATCGCCATCGATCGTCCTTTCACGCCGGAAGACATGGCGGCCATCGAAAAGCGCATGGCCGAGTTGATCGAGAAAGACTACGACGTCATCAAGAAGATTACCCCGCGCGCCGAGGTCATTGAGCTGTTCAAAGCTCGTGGCGAGGAATACAAGCTGCGCCTGATCGACGATATGCCGGACGAAACGGCCATGGGTCTGTACTTCCATGAAGAGTACGTCGACATGTGCCGCGGCCCGCACGTGCCGAACACGCGCTTCCTCAAGGCGTTCAAGCTAACCCGTATTTCCGGTGCCTACTGGCGCGGTGACTCGAAGAACGAGCAACTGCAGCGTGTTTACGGCACGGCCTGGGCGGACAAGAAGCAGCTGGCTGCCTATATCCAGCGCATCGAAGAGGCTGAAAAACGCGATCACCGTCGCATCGGCAAGCAGCTCGATCTGTTCCACCTGCAGGAAGAAGCGCCGGGCATGGTGTTCTGGCACCCCAATGGCTGGACTGTCTACCAGGTGCTGGAGCAGTACATGCGCCAGGTGCAGCGTGAGAACGGCTATGTGGAGGTGCGCACGCCGCAGGTGGTCGATCGCATCCTGTGGGAGCGTTCCGGTCACTGGTCCAACTACGCCGAAAACATGTTCACCACGGCTTCGGAAAACCGCGACTACGCGGTGAAGCCGATGAACTGCCCGTGCCACGTGCAGATCTTCAACCAGGGCCTGAAGTCCTACCGCGACCTGCCGCTGCGCCTGGCCGAGTTCGGTGCTTGCCACCGCAACGAGCCGTCCGGCGCGCTGCACGGCATCATGCGTGTGCGTGGCTTCGTGCAGGACGATGCGCATATCTTCTGCACCGAAGATCAGGTGAAGAAGGAAGCGGCCGATTTCATCAAGCTGACCCTGCAGGTCTACTCGGACTTCGGTTTCACCGATATCGCCATGAAGCTCTCGACTCGCCCGGCCAAGCGCGTGGGCTCCGATGAACTGTGGGATCGCGCCGAGGGCGCGCTGGCCGAAGCGCTGAATGAGTCCGGCCTGGCCTGGGAATATCAGCCGGGTGAGGGCGCCTTCTACGGGCCGAAGATCGAGTTCACCCTACGTGACTGCCTGGGTCGTAACTGGCAGTGCGGTACGCTGCAGTACGATCCGAACCTGCCTGAGCGTCTGGATGCCAGCTACATCGCCGAAGACAACAACCGCAAACGCCCGGTCATGTTGCACCGCGCGATCCTCGGTTCGTTCGAGCGCTTCATCGGTATGCTGATCGAGCACTACGCCGGTTCCTTCCCGGCTTGGCTCGCGCCGACCCAGGCGGTGATCATGAATATCACCGACAAGCAGGCCGATTTTGCCCGTGAAGTCGAGAAAACTCTCAATCAAAGCGGTTTTCGTGCCAAGGTTGACTTGAGAAACGAAAAGATCGGCTTTAAAATCCGCGAGCATACCTTGCTCAAGGTTCCCTATCTCTTGGTTATTGGAGATCGGGAGGTCGAGACTCGATCCGTTGCTGTCCGTACCCGTGAAGGCGTCGATCTGGGCTCTCTGCCCATCGAGCAGTTCGCCGCACAGTTGCAGCAAGCGGTTTCCCGGCGTGGTCGCCAAGATTTGGAGTAATAACTATTAAGCGTGAAATGAGACAGGACAAGCGGGCCGCCCCTAAGGCGCCGATCAACGAAAACATCACCGCTCGTGAAGTGCGCCTGATTGGCGCTGACGGCGAGCAGGTCGGTATTGTTTCGATCGATGAGGCATTGCGCGTGGCTGAAGAAGCCAAGCTGGATCTGGTAGAGATCTCAGCTGATGCAGTGCCACCCGTTTGCCGCATCATGGACTACGGCAAGCACCTGTTCGAGAAGAAGAAGCAGGCTGCTATCGCCAAGAAGAATCAGCACCAGCAGCAGATCAAAGAAATCAAGTTTCGTCCAGGGACGGAAGAGGGGGATTACCAGGTAAAACTACGCAACCTGGTACGTTTCCTTGAAGATGGGGACAAGGCCAAGGTATCTCTGAGATTCCGCGGTCGTGAGATGGCTCACCAGGAGCTGGGTATGGAGCTGCTCAAGCGGGTCGAACAAGACCTGATCGAGCTTGGCACCGTAGAACAGCATCCTAAGCTGGAAGGACGCCAGCTGATGATGGTTATCGCACCCAAGAAGCGTAAATAATCTACCGGGCACTGGCAGGCCTGATGGTTATCAGTAGTTAATGAATGCGGAGTACAAAACATGCCAAAAATGAAAACCAAGAGCGGTGCTGCAAAGCGCTTCCTGAAGACTGCTACAGGCTTCAAGCACAAGCACGCTTTCAAGAGCCACATCCTGACCAAGATGTCCACGAAACGTAAGCGCCAGCTGCGTGGCAGTTCGCTGATCGGTCCGTCGGACAAAGCTAAAGTCGAGCGCATGCTGCGCGTTCGTTAATTCGGTCAAGATACTTAGAGGTAATTACTCATGGCTCGTGTTAAGCGTGGCGTTATCGCTCGTGCTCGTCACAAAAAGATTCTGAAACTGGCTAAAGGCTACTACGGCGCTCGTTCGCGCGTGTTCCGTGTTGCCAAGCAGGCTGTCATCAAGGCTGGTCAATATGCCTACCGTGACCGTCGTCAGAAAAAACGTCAGTTCCGCGCACTGTGGATCGCTCGTATCAACGCTGGTGCTCGCGTCAACGGCCTGTCCTACAGCCGTCTGATCGCTGGCCTGAAGAAAGCGTCGATCGAAATCGACCGTAAGGTTCTGGCTGATCTGGCAGTGAACGAAAAAGCGGCGTTTGCTGCGATTGTCGAGAAAGCTAAGGCCGTTCTGGCTTAAGTCCCCCGACAATCACCGGGTTCGCCCGGTGGCAACGTCAAAGATAGGGGAAGAGCCTTAACAGCTCTTCCCCTATTTCGTATCTGGAGTCTGTAAATGGAAAATCTGGATGCATTGGTCTCGCAAGCGCTTGAGGCCGTGCAACGAAGTGAAGATGTCAATGCCCTGGAACAGCTCCGGGTTCAGTACCTTGGCAAGAAAGGCGAACTGACCGCCCTGATGCAGACTCTGGGCAAGCTGTCGGCCGAAGAGCGCCCACAGGCTGGCGCCCTGATCAACACTGCCAAGAATCAAGTGCAAGACGCCCTGAATGCCCGCAAATCCGTGCTTGAGCAGGCCCTGCTCGCCGAGAAGCTGGCGTCCGAGCGGATTGACGTGACCCTGCCTGGTCGTGGCCAGGCATCCGGTGGTCTGCACCCGGTCACTCGCACGCTCGAGCGTGTCGAGCAGTTCTTCACCCATATCGGCTACAACGTGGCCGAGGGTCCGGAAGTCGAAGACGACTACCACAACTTCGAGGCGCTCAACATCCCTGGCCACCACCCGGCGCGGGCGATGCACGACACCTTCTATTTCAACGCGAACATGCTGCTGCGTACCCACACCTCGCCGGTGCAGGTACGCACCATGGAGTCGCAGCAGCCGCCGATCCGTATCGTTTGCCCTGGTCGTGTGTATCGCTGCGACTCCGATATCACCCACTCGCCGATGTTCCATCAGGTCGAAGGCCTGCTGGTCGACGAGGACATCAGCTTCGCTGATCTCAAGGGCACCATCGAGGAATTCCTCCGTGTGTTCTTCGAAAAACCACTGGGTGTGCGTTTCCGTCCTTCCTTTTTCCCCTTCACCGAGCCATCGGCCGAAGTCGACATGCAGTGCGTGATGTGCTCCGGCAAAGGTTGCCGCGTTTGCAAGCAGACCGGCTGGCTGGAAGTGATGGGTTGCGGCATGGTCCACCCGAACGTGCTGCGCATGAGCGGCATCGACCCGGAGAAATACTCCGGTTTCGCCTTCGGTATGGGTGTCGAGCGCCTGGCCATGTTGCGTTACGGCGTCAATGACTTGCGCCTGTTCTTCGATAACGACCTGCGGTTCCTGGCGCAATTTCGCTAGCAGCCGCCCCTCGTGATCGAATTCGTTTAAGGAGAACAGACAACATGAAATTCAGTGAACAATGGCTGCGCAGTTGGGTGAATCCCGACGTATCCCGCGAGGATCTGGTCGCACGCCTGTCCATGGTCGGCCTCGAAGTCGACGCGGTACAACCGGTGGCCGGCGCCTTCAGTGGCATCGTGGTCGGTGAGATCCTCAGCGCCGAACAACACCCGGACGCTGACAAGCTGCGCGTATGCCAGGTGAGCAATGGTGCCGAGACCTTCCAGGTCGTCTGCGGCGCGCCCAATGCCCGTACCGGCATCAAGATTCCGTTCGCCATGATCGGTGCCGAACTGCCGGGCGACTTCAAGATCAAGAAGGCCAAACTGCGCGGCGTGGAGTCGCAAGGCATGCTGTGCTCGGCTTCCGAACTGCAGATCAGCGAAGACAACAGCGGCCTGATGGAACTGGCGGCTGATGCGCCGGTAGGTAGTGACATTCGCTCCTACCTGCAACTGGACGACGCCAGCATCGAGATCGGCCTGACCCCTAACCGTGGTGACTGCCTGTCGCTCGCCGGCCTGGCTCGGGAAGTCGGCGCCATGTACAGCGCTTCCGTTTCGCCAGTCGCTATCGACGCCGTTGCGCCTGCGCATGACGAAGTGCGCCCTGTCGAGGTGCTCGCGCCCAAGGCATGCCCGCGTTACCTCGGTCGCGTGGTGCGTAACGTCGATCTGTCTCGCCCGACCCCGCTGTGGATGGTCGAGCGCCTGCGTCGTTCCGATATTCGCAGCATCGATGCGGCGGTGGACATCACCAACTACGTGATGCTCGAGCTGGGCCAGCCGATGCACGCCTTCGACCTCGCCGAAATCAATGGCGGCATTCGCGTGCGCATGGCTGAAGAGGGCGAAAAGCTGGTGTTGCTCGACGGCCAGGAAGTCAGCCTGCGTGCCGATACTCTGGTCATCGCTGATCATGGCCGCGCGCTGGCCATCGCCGGCGTGATGGGCGGTGAGCACAGCGGTGTGAGCGACAATACCCGGGATCTGTTCCTGGAAAGCGCCTTCTTCGACAACATCGCTGTCGCTGGTAAGGCTCGTTCCTACGGCTTGCATACCGACGCCTCGCACCGCTTCGAACGTGGTGTGGACTCGCAGCTGGCACGTCAGGCAATGGAGCGTGCTACTGCGCTGCTGCTGGAAATCGTCGGCGGCGAAGCAGGCCCGATCATCGAAGCGAGTAGCGAGGCGGACCTGCCTAGCGTGGCGCCGATCACCCTGCGTGCCGAGCGTATCAGCCAGATGTTGGGCATGGACATGGATGGCGTCGAGGTCGAGCGTCTGCTCACTGCACTGGGGCTGGGCGTCAGCGCTCAGGGGGCCGGCCAGTGGCTGGTCAGCGTGCCGAGTCATCGCTTCGACATCAGCCTGGAAGTGGACCTGATCGAAGAGCTGGGTCGCCTGTATGGCTACAACCGTCTGCCGGTACGCTACCCGCAAGCTCGCCTGGCGCCGCAGACCAAAGCCGAAGCGCGTGCCGAACTGCCGGCACTGCGTCGTCTGCTGGTCGCCCGCGGTTATCAGGAAGCGATCACCTACAGCTTCATCGACCCGAAGCTCTTCGAGCTCTTTACGCCTGGCGTAGAGCCGCTGCAGCTGGCCAATCCGATCTCTGCCGATATGGCCGCCATGCGTTCCTCGCTGTGGCCGGGCCTGGTCAAGGCGTTGCAGCACAACCTCAATCGTCAACAGTCACGCGTGCGCCTGTTCGAGAGCGGCCTGCGTTTTGTTGGTCAGCTGGAAGGTCTGCAGCAAGAAGCCATGCTCGCTGGCGTGATCACCGGCAGCCGCCTACCCGAAGGTTGGGCCAACAGTCGTGATAGCGTCGACTTCTATGATCTGAAGGCCGATGTCGAAGCGCTGCTGGGTTATGCCGGTGCAGCTGATGCTTTCAGCTTCGTGCCGGGCGAGCATCCTGCTCTGCATCCGGGCCAGACCGCTCGTATCGAGCGGGAAGGGCGCCTGGTCG
Source organism: Pseudomonas sp. YY-1 (assembly GCF_002843095.1). Lineage (NCBI taxonomy): Bacteria > Pseudomonadati > Pseudomonadota > Gammaproteobacteria > Pseudomonadales > Pseudomonadaceae > Pseudomonas > Pseudomonas sp. YY-1. The sequence goes on from NZ_PJLX01000018.1 coordinate 91,129, forward strand.
GTTTCATGGGGGCTCTGCATCCTGAGTTGGCCAAGACATTGGGCCTGGATCAGCCGGTGTTCCTCTTCGAGCTGGTGCTGGCTGAAGTGGCTGCTGGCCGCATGCCGGCGTTCAGCGAGTTGTCGCGCTTCCCTGAAGTGCGTCGCGACCTGGCGCTGCTGGTCGATCGCGAGCAGCCGGCCGAGGCTGTGCTGGGCGCAATCCGTGAAACGGCGGGAGAATGGCTGACAGACCTCAAGCTATTTGACGTCTATCACGGTAAAGGCATTGATCCGCTTAGAAAAAGCCTTGCCGTCGGCTTGACCTGGCAACATCCATCGCGCACTCTTAATGACGATGAGGTGAGTACTACTACGCAAAATATCCTCACCTGCCTCGAACAAAGGTTCAACGCCACGTTAAGGAAGTAGCGTATGGGGGCTCTGACGAAAGCTGAGATGGCGGAACGTCTGTATGAAGAGCTCGGCCTGAACAAACGAGAAGCCAAGGAACTGGTGGAGCTGTTTTTTGAAGAGATCCGCCAGGCTCTTGAGCTGAACGAACAGGTCAAGCTGTCCGGGTTCGGCAACTTCGACTTGCGCGATAAGCGCCAGCGACCCGGCCGTAACCCGAAAACAGGGGAAGAGATTCCAATCACGGCTCGCCGTGTGGTCACTTTTCGTCCAGGGCAAAAATTGAAAGCCAGGGTCGAGGCCTATGCTGGAACCAAGTCATAACGACGAACTACCGGCAATTCCCGGCAAACGCTACTTCACCATTGGTGAGGTCAGTGAACTCTGCGCGGTCAAGCCCCACGTTCTACGTTACTGGGAGCAGGAATTCCCACAGCTGAATCCGGTAAAACGGCGGGGCAACCGTCGCTATTACCAGCGTCAGGATGTGCTGATGATTCGGCAGATTCGTGCGCTTCTGTACGATCAAGGCTTCACCATCGGTGGCGCACGTCAGCGCCTTTCTGGCGACGAAGCCAAAGACGACACCACTCAGTATCGTCAGCTGATCAAACAGATGATCGCCGAGCTCGAGGACGTTTTGCACGTGCTGAAGAAGTAGGGCCAAGAAAAAGTTGCCTTATTTCAAAAGCTTAATGTATAGTTCTTCCCGCTTTCGGTCATCCGGAAGCATTGTCGGGGCGTAGCGCAGCCCGGTAGCGCACTTGCATGGGGTGCAAGGGGTCGAGTGTTCGAATCACTCCGTCCCGACCAAAAAACCCTAGAAAATCCAGTCACTTAACGGTGTCTGGATTTTTTTATGCCTGCGAGTTTTTGAGTTAATGTCACAAACCTATTTCTGGTGCCCGTTTGGTGCCCGTTTGTGCTTAACACGGTAACGGGCTCACTTTTTCGCAGCCGTTGTTGGCTCGCTTAAGTGAAGGTGCCTCTCCTGGGTTGTCCTGTCGAACTGCTGCGTATCGGAAGGTTGCGCCAAGCTGGCTCGGCTCAGCCGAAGTGGATAATGTTTGCAGGCTAATCGCAGGCAAAAAAAGATCTTTCATTCAAATGCGTTACGCGGCAACAACCCCATGCAGAGGCTAAGCGCCGAGGCCGTTCAAGGGTGTGCCTGTGCATTCGTTTTCTAGACCAGCAAGGATTGTTCGTGGCTATCAAGAAATCCGACCTTTACTCCTCCCTCTGGGCGTCGTGCGACGAGTTGCGCGGTGGGATGGATGCCAGCCAGTACAAGGACTACGTCCTGTTCATGCTGTTCATCAAGTACATCTCCGACAAGTACGGCAACTCGGATGATTTCGCGCCACCGGTGACCATCCCCTTTGGTGCCAGCTTCAAGGACATGGTCGCCCTCAAGGGCAAGCCCAATATCGGCGACAAGATCAATACTCAGATCATCCAGCCGCTGATCGATGCCAACGCCCGGCTGGCTCGCAGTGACTTCCCCGACTTCAACGACCCGAGCAAGCTCGGCGAAGGGAAGGACATGGTGGAGCGGCTTAGTAACCTGATCGCTATTTTCGAAAAGCCCGAACTGGATTTCTCGAAGAACCGCGCCGACAACGACGACATCCTCGGCGACGCCTACGAATACCTGATGCGCCACTTCGCCAGTGAAAGCGGCAAGAGCAAAGGGCAGTTCTACACCCCGTCCGAGGTCAGCCGCGTTATCGCCAAGATCATTGGCATCACGCCGGCCAATTCGGTCGGCGCCACCACGGTATATGACCCGACCTGTGGCTCCGGTTCGCTGCTGTTGAAAGTGGCCGATCAGGCTGGCAAGCCGATCACCCTGGAAGGCCAGGAAATGGACGTGACCACGGCCGGTCTCGCCCGCATGAACATGATTTTGCACGGCTTCCCGACCGCCAACATCCTGCAGGGCAACACGCTGTCCTCACCCAAGTTCAAGGACGGTGAGCAGCTACGCACATACGACTACGTGGTGGCCAACCCGCCGTTCTCGGTCAAGACCTGGAGCGTCGGCGTAACGCCCGCCAACGATCCCTACCAGCGCTTTGCCTGGGGTGAGCCGCCGGCCAAGCAAGGCGACTATGCCTTCTTGCTGCACATCATCCGTTCCATGAAAAATACCGGCAAAGCCGCCTGCATCCTGCCTCACGGCGTGCTGTTCCGTGGCAATGCCGAGGCGGTGATCCGCGAGAAGCTAGTGCGCTCCGGCTACCTCAAGGCCATCATCGGCCTGCCGGTCAATCTGTTCTACGGCACCGGCATTCCCGCCTGCATCCTGGTGCTGGACAAAGAGAACGCCGCCGCGCGCAAAGGCATTTTCATGATCGATGCCGCCAAAGGCTTTATCAAAGACGGCCCGAAAAACCGTCTGCGCGATCAGGACGTCCACAAGATCGTCGATACCTATACGCGCATGGTCGATGTGCCGCGTTACGCACGCATGGTCGGCTTCGACGAGATCAGCGACCCGAAGAACGACTTCAACCTCAACCTGCCGCGCTATATCGACAGCACCGAGCCGGAGGATATTCAGGACATCCTTGGCCACCTGCGCGGCGGCATTCCCGAGCGGGATATCGATGCTCTGGATCGCTACTGGCAGGTGATGCCTGAGCTGCGTGCAGCACTGTTCAAGTCCGCCGGCCACGCCGGTTACTTCGAGCTGGTCAACCGCGATGTAAAGCCGGTTATCTTCGGCCACCCGCAATTCACGGCGTTCAGGGCCGAGGTGGACGCACTGTTCAAGCAGTGGCTGGCCAGCGGCACGCCGCTGCTCAAAGGCTTTGCGGCCGATGCCGCCAGCAGCCACCCCAAGGAGCTGATTTTCAAACTCTCCGAAGACCTGCTCAGCGCCTTTGCCAAGGCGCCCTTGCTCGACCATTACGACATCTACCAGCACCTGATGGACTACTGGGCCGAGGCCATGCAGGACGACTGCTACCTGATCAGCGCCGACGGCTGGAAGGCGGGTGCGGCGGTGCGTGAGCTGCACAAGGTGAAGGACAAGAATGGCAAGCTGGTCTGGGCCGAGAAACACGACTACAGCCAGGGCAAACGCCGCTTCAAGTCCGATCTGATTCCGGTGGAGCTGCTGGTTGCCCGCTACTTCAGCACCGAGCATGAGGCCATTGCTGAGCTGGAAGCGCAACTGGCCAACATCGAGCAAAGCCTGGGCGAACTGCTCGAAGAGCACAGTGGCGAAGATGGCTCGCTCAGCGAAGTGGTCGAAGGTGAGGGCGACAAGCAGAAGGTCACCGCCAAAGCCATCAAGGCCCGCCAGCGCGAGATCGATAACGACCCGGACTATGAGGATGAACTCAAGGTACTGGCCGACTATGCCAAGCTGCTCGACCAGCAAGGCGCCCTCAAGGCCAAGCTGAAAAAGGCCGAGGAAGACCTCGATAACAAAATCCACGGCAAATACCCGCAACTGAGCGAAGCCGAAATCAAAACCCTTGTGGTGGACGACAAGTGGCTGGCCACCCTGGCCGTCGCCGTACAGGGCGAGCTGGATCGTGTGTCGCAAACCCTGACCGGACGTATTCGTGAGCTCAGCGAGCGCTATGCAGCCCCGTTGCCACAGCTTGTTGATGAAGTCGCTGTGCTGGCTAGCCGTGTGGACGAACATCTGAAAAAGATGGGGGCGGTATGGAAGTGAGGCTGGGCTATAAGCAGACGGAGGTTGGGATAATTCCGGATGAGTGGAATGCACTACCTCTCGGCGAAGTCCTGATCAAGGGACGACTAGGTGGGAACTATGCAAATCAAGACATGGAGACTGAGCTACCGCTGATGAAGATGGGCAATCTTGCCCGTGGATGCTTCGACCTTTCTAAGGTTCAGTTCATTGAGCCGGGAGTGGCGCCGGAGCCGATCCACCAACTCGTTTGCGGCGACGTGCTGTTCAATACGAGAAACACTTTGGATTTAGTTGGCAAGGTTGCCATTTGGCGTGATGAGCTTCCGGTTGCCTACTACAACTCCAATCTCATGCGACTTGAGTTCGATCTGGAAAAAATTTGCTCGAACGAGTATGCAAACTACGCGCTGAATACCGAAAGCACGATGTCTCGTCTCCGCGGGCTTGCCACCGGCACTACTAGTGTTGCTGCCATTTACACTCGGGATCTATTGAAGTTAAAAATACCTGTTCCGCCACTATCCGAGCAGCATGCTATTGCGACGGCGTTGAGTGATATCGATGCGCTGCTGGTTGCGCTAGGGCAGCTTATCGCCAAGAAGCGCGACCTCAAACAGGCCGCTATGCTGAAACTCCTCACCGGCCAGACTCGGCTTCCTGGCTTCCGGGATGAGTGGGCGATTATTCGACTGGGAAGTTTAGGCACCCTTATAAAAGGCGCTGGCGTTAAGAAGGATGAGTCATTCAGTGGTGATTTGCCATGTATACGCTATGGGGAAATTTATACTCATCACCATGATATTGTTCGTGCTTTTTATTCGCAAATTTCTACGTCAGTCGCAGCTCTGGCAACCTCTCTGAAAACGGGTGATATTCTTTTTGCTGGGTCTGGAGAGACAAAGAAAGAGATTGGAAAGGCTGTGGCATTTATCCATGAGTGTGAAGCCTTCGCGGGTGGCGATATTGTGATTCTTCGCCCTGTTGCCTCTGATGCCAAGTTTCTTGGCTATTACCTGAATAGCGCGGAAGTCCAGAGGCAGAAGGCAAGCCTTGGCCAAGGCGATGCTGTAGTCCACATCAGCGCTAATGCGCTTGCTTCAATTGAACTGGCAATGCCATCTCTTCCTGAGCAAACCGCCATCGCCACCGTGCTGTCCGATATGGACGCCGAGCTGGCCGCGCTGGAGCAACGCTTGGCCAAAACCCGCACCCTCAAGCAAGGCATGATGCAAGAACTGCTCACCGGAAGGACGCGCCTGGTATGACCAACCTGAGCATGGACGCGACTCAACTAGCAAAGCTCCCCAGCACCATCATCAGCGTATATGACCTGCTCGCGGACACGGCGCTGGAGATTCCCCAATACCAGCGCCCGTACAAGTGGACGGGCAAGCATATCAACCAACTGTTCGCCGACATCGCCATCCATAAGGACAAGTCCGCTTACCGCCTGGGCACCATCGTGTTTCACCGCGAGGGCGAGAAGAAGAACATCGTCGACGGCCAGCAGCGCACCATCAGTCTGTTGCTGGCGGCCCGCGCGCTGATCCAGCGGTGCAAGGCGCAAGCGCTCGAGAGTGATGACCTGCAGGAACGCTTGATTGCGCTTGAGCCGTTAATGGTCGACCCCTGTTTTACCAGCGAGATTTCGCAGAAGAACATCCACAGCAATTACCTCGAAGTGGCGCGCATCGTCAGCCGTGCGGACTTTACCGAGGCGCATATCGACTTCTTCCTGCACAAGTGCCAGGTGGTGGCGGTGGAGCTGGCGGATGTGTCGGAGGCCTTCCAGTTCTTCGACTCGCAGAACGCACGGGGCCGCGATCTGGAGCCGCATGATCTGCTCAAGGCCTACCACCTGCGCGAGTTCAGCCCGCGCGACGAGCATTTGAAGGTCGCCACGGTGGCGCGCTGGGAACGCACCAAGACCCAGGAGTTGGCCAAGCTGTTTGCGCAGTACCTGTACCGCATCCGCAGTTGGTCGAAAGGGGCGTCGGCGCGTTACTTCAGCAAGGACGACAGCGACCTGTTCAAGGGCGTGAATCTCGATACGGTGGCCAGTTATCCCTATGTGGAGCAGTTGCGCATCGCCCACCATTTTGTCGACCACTACAACGGCCAATACGAGCGCAAGATCGACACGCGGGAGATGGCTTTTCCCTTCCATCTGGATCAAATCATCATCAACGGTCGGCGCTTCTTCGAGCTGATCAGCCACTACCAGAACGAGGTGGCGCGCATCAGCGCCAAGTCCTGGAATGAGCATGAGCGGGGCGGGGAGTCAGCGCTCGATGGCTTCGCACCAAGGATCATGAAGGTGCTCGACAACTACCCGGCGAAAACCCGCACCGGTGATCGCTACGTGAGGGCGATGTTCGATTGTCTGTTGATCTACTACATCGACAAGTTCGGCCACGCCGAGTTGTCGCGGGCCATCGAGAAAATCTTTATCTGGGCCTACAGCCTGCGCTTGCAGATGCAGGTGGTGCAGCTTGCGAGCATGGATAACTACGTGCTGGCAAATAATCTGTTCCGGCTGATCAAGGACGCCACTCGCCCGGCGGACGTTATCAATCAACCGCTGAAATCACTCACCAGCAGCAATTCGACCAAGACCGAGGCAATCGAGGCGCTATTCAGGGAGATGAAATACCGTGAGTGAGGACATCACCCAGCTTTCCATCCAGCAGCTACTCGGCGGCCGTGATGATTACGTTATCCCGATGTATCAGCGCAATTACGCCTGGGAAGAGGGTGAGATCACCCAATTGATTCAGGACGTAATCGACTACCTGCCTAAGCCAGATAAGCCTGCGCGCAATTACTACATCGGTAGCCTGGTGGTGTATGAGCGCGCGGACGGCAAAACGCCCGTCTTCGAGACCATCGATGGTCAGCAGCGGCTGACAACGCTGTCGTTGCTGACCTCCTACCTGAAGAATAGCAAGGCTGTTGGCCTCGATTGGTATGCAAATCTGAGCATCCACTTTGATAGCCGCGAGCATTCGCGGGCGACCTTTGCGGCCATCTTCGAGGGGCGATTCAAGGATGACCCTGCCGAGGTGCTGGCTGAACAGCAGATCAATACCGGCATCCTCAATGGCTATCGGCTGATTCATAAGGTGTTGCCGCACAAGCTCAAAGAGAACGGGGTTTCACCTCAGGAGTTCGCGGATTTCCTGTTTCGTTATGTGCAGATCATGCGCGTGAAGGTGCCGGCGGATACGGACCTGAACCACTACTTCGAGATCATGAACAACCGTGGCGAGCAGCTAGAGAAGCACGAGGTGCTCAAGGCGCGGATGATGGAGACGTTGCAGGAGTGCCCGCACAGCCAGAACTGCCTGCACACCCTCTGGGAAGCCTGCGCGAACATGGAGCGCTACGTGCAGATGGGCTTTACGCCTGGCCAGCGCAGCAGCGTTTTTGGTGAGAAGGATTGGGGCCGGTTGGTGCCCGACAACTTCGCTGAGCTGACTGCTGCATTGCAGCGTACGCATGAGGTGGGCTTCAAGGCGGGGGCTGAGTTGTCCCTCACGGACATCATCAGCAGGCCGCCGGTCATTGCGGAAAAAACCGATAACGGTGAAGAAGCGCCCGAGCGCTTCAATACGGTGATCAACTTCCCCAACTTTTTGCTGCATGTGCTGCGGGTCGATACGCAGGCGGATATTCCTCTGGATGACAAACGCCTGCTCGATCTCTTTGAAACCCATGTTCTGAAACAGCCAGACCCGGCTGCGGCCGTGAAGCGCTTCACCTTCAATCTGCTGCGTTGCAAGTACCTGTATGACCAGTACGTGATCAAGCGCGAGTTCATCCAGGGCGAGGATGGTTGGAGCCTTAAACGCTTCAAGTGGAACGACGGTGGCAAAGCCGGTGGCGCGGGGCGTGGCAGTTATGTGAATACCTTTGGCGAGGAGGAGGGCAGCGAGGGCATCAATCGGCGTATCTTGATGCTGCTCTCGGCGTTGCATGTGTCCACGCCCACGCTGGTTTACAAGCATTGGCTCAATGCCGCGCTGCATTACTTGTTTCACGCCGAGCAGATCGAGGCTCAGGCCTATCTGCAGCAGATGGAGTCAGTCGCCAAGGCCTTTGTGTTTGACCGCTTTCTGGCTGCCGAGGCGGGCTTGGAATACTTCGCGATGATTTACGGGAACCAAGGCGTTTGTCAGTCCCGTCGCGAAGACGTCACCGCCGCGACGCTGATGCCGCGCCTGCGCTTCGGCAATATCGAAAACAACCTGGTGTTCAACTTTCTGGATTACCTGCTGTGGCTTGAGCACGGCAAGAGTGAGCCGGTGAAGTTTTACGAATTTACCTTCCGCAGTTCGGTGGAGCATTACTATCCGCAGAAGCCGCTGCCAGGCATCGATCCACTGGCCGAGGATGACCTTCACTCGTTCGGTAATCTTTGCCTGATCAGCCACGAGAAGAACTCACGCTTGAGCAATTTCACGCCCGAGCAAAAAAAGGCGTTCTACCTGAAGAACACCCTCGACAGCGTGAAGCAGCATTTGATGATGCAGCCCGAGACTTGGGATGTTCCGGCGATACGTGAGCATCACCAGCAAATGATCGACGTACTGCTCAATAGCCTCGCCAGCCAATACGAGACCGAGTGAAGACCGCAGGATGCCCCAGATGACTCAACAACCTCGCTCCGAACGCCATACCCAGAACCGAGTGGTGGCGCTGTTTACCGACAAAACGCGGGCTGATTGCCTCGGTTACGACTACCTGGGCGAGTGGAGCAAGCGCGGGCACAACCGCAACATTGAAGCTGAACTGTTGCAGGCCAATCTGAAGCAGCGTGGTTACAGCGATGTGCAGATATCGGCGGCGCTGCAAAAACTGATGGCTGCGGCGGATGCCACGGGCATCACGCTGTATCAGGCCAACCTGCGCACCTATCAGTTGCTGCGTTACGGCGTGCCGGTGCAGGTGGCGGTTGGCCAGGCCCATGAGACGGTGCATCTGGTCGATTGGGAAAATCCTGACGCTAACCACTTCGCCATCGCCGAAGAAGTGACCTTGCGCGGCGGCCATGAGCGCCGCCCGGATCTGGTGATTTACCTCAATGGCATCGCCATCGGCGTGCTTGAACTGAAGCGCAGTTCGGTGGATGTGGCCGATGGCATCCATCAACTGATCAGCAACCAGGAGGCAATCTTCAACCTGGGGTTCTTCAGTACGGTGCAGATGGTGTTTGCCGGCAGCGATTCCCAGGGCTTGCGCTATGGTACTGCCACCACGCGCGCGGAGTTCTTTGTGGAGTGGAAGGCGGACGGGGTAAAAGCCGAGCCGGTTGAGTTGAATAAGCAGCGTGAGATCCCGGCGCACTATCACCTTTTGCCTGGGGCAGAACTGGGTCAATCGGGTTATTTGCTGGATAACCCGTTGGCGCAGATGTGCGAGAAGTCGCGCCTGCTGGATTTGATCCGCAATTTCATCATCTTCGATGCGGGTATCAAGAAGGTGCCGCGTGCTCATCAATATGCCGCTGTGAAGGCCGCGCAGGAGCGGGTACGGCGTAAAGAGGGCGGGGTGATTTGGCACACCCAGGGCAGCGGCAAGAGCATCCTGATGGTGTTGATCGCCAAGTGGCTGCTGGAGCATGACCCGGACGCGCGTATTCTGGTGATTACCGATCGCGATGAGCTGGACAAGCAAATTTCCGGGGTGATGCGCAATGCCGGGGTTATTGGCCCTGATTCACCTTCGCCGCGTATCACCTCTCGCGCTGATTTCGTGCAGAAGCTGTCTGCCACTACGCCGCGTTTGCTGTGCGCGTTGTTGCACAAGTTCGAGCCGGATTTGAGCGTGCCGCCGCCTGCCATGCATGGGCGTTTTTATGTCTTTGTAGACGAGTGCCACCGGACTCAGGGTGGCGATATGAACCGGCAGATGAAGCAGTGGTTGGCAGGGGCGTTGTTCATTGGCTTTACTGGCACGCCGCTTCTGCGCAAGGACAAAAAGACCACGCGCGATGTGTTCGGCACCTATATCCACACCTATAAATTCCACGAGGCGGTCGCGGACAAGGTGGTGCTGGATCTGAAGTATGAGGCGCGTGATGTGCCGCAGCGTTTGACCTCGCGCAAGGCCATCGATGCCTGGTTCGAGCAGCGAACCAAGGGGCTGAACAATTACCAGAAGTCGATCCTGCGTAAGCGCTGGGCCACGATGGAGGCATTGATGAGTGCAGGTGAGCGCAAGCAGCGCATCATCGCCAGCATCATCGAGGACTTCAGTTTGAAGCCACGGCTGAACAATGATCGGGGCACGGCCATTCTGGTGGCGGCGAGCATCTACGATGCCTGTCATTACTTTCGCTTGTTTCAAACCACCTTGTTCGGCCCTTATTGCGGTATCGTCACGTCGTATGAGCCGAACCATAACGCCATCTCCCGTGAACCGGCGCAGAGTGATGAGCGCTACAAGTTCGATACCTACACGAAGTACGTGCTCAAGCAAGGCCAGAGCACGACGGCTTACGAGGAAGAGACCAAGCGTCGCTTTATCGAGGAGCCTGCCAACCTCAAGCTGCTCATCGTTGTCAGCAAACTGCTAACCGGTTTCGACGCGCCAAGTTGCTCGTATATCTATCTGGATAACGAGCTGCATGACCACAACCTGTTCCAGGCGATTTGCCGCACCAACCGACTCGACGGTGATGACAAGGACTTTGGCTATATCGTCGATTTCAAGGAATTGTTTGGTGATGTGCAGGATGCCATCTCGGTCTATACCTCCGACGAGCTGGATATCGATACGGGCAACGGTGGCAGCAATAACGTCGAGTTGAAGAACTGGCTGGTTGAGGGCAAGAAACAACTGGATGCAGCCTGTGAAGCATTGAGTTATCTGTGTGCCCCCGTGGCTCCACCGCGTGAGGTCGAGCAGTTCATCCATTACTTCTGCGGCATGGCTGCCGATGCCAATGGCCTTGATGAGAGCGAACCGCTGCGGATCGCCTTCTACAAGGCCGTGGCCTCATTCGTGCGGGCGTTTGCCGACGTTGCGCAGCATCTGACCGAGGCTGGGTACTCGGAGGCTGAGGCGGGTAGGCTGCAGGCTGAAGTGCAGTTTTATGCCGACGTGCGTGAGGCAATCAAAAGGCATGCGGGTGAGGAGCTGGATATCAAGCCGTTCGAGGCGGATATGCGGCACCTGCTCAACACCTATATCCAGGCGGACCCCGCGGATCCTTTAAGCACCGTCGACAACTTCTCGTTGGTTGAGTTGATCGTTCAGACGGGCGTTCACGATGCCATCGCCAGGAAGCTCAATGCCAAGGGCAAGCTCTCCAAGGATGCGATTGCCGAAGGCATCATCAATAACGTGCGTAAGACCATCATCCGTGAACAATTAACTGACCCAAGGTTCTACGAGGGTATGTCGCGTTTGCTGGAGGATCTGATCAAGCAGAGCCGTGATGATGCGGCTGCTTACGAGGAGTTTCTGCGTAAGGCTGAGGCGTTGGTGCGGCAGATGGCTCAGAAGGGCTCGGGTGGTTCTCCTGCGGGCCTTAACGGTCGTCGCGAGGCGACTGTACTATTCAACAACCTCGATAGCATTGCCGTGACGACTTTTCAGTGCCCGCACGATGAGGCAGAAAAGGTGCAGTTGGCTTTAGCGATTGATACTGCCATGCGCGGCTCATCCCCGGCCGCCTGGCGCGGTGATCCCGCGCGTGAGGCGCAGGTGTTGAATGCGCTGTTCCCGCTGATGGGGCGCGACCGTGAGGCAACTTTGGCCATTTTTGAAATCATCAAGAACCAACCGGGCTATTGATGCACGAGATTATTGAGCTGGGCGATATTTCCATTTCGGTGACCCGCAAGGACATCAAGAATGTGCACCTGACGGTGCACCCGCCGCAGGGCCGGGTTACGCTAGTTGCCCCAACCAGTACGCGGCTTGAGGTGGCACGGGCTTACGCGATTTCAAAACTCGGCTGGATTCGTGATCAGCAAAGTAAATTGGACGCACAGGCTCGCGAGGAGCCGCGCCAGTTCGTGGAGAGAGAAAGCCACTACATCTGGGGGCGACGCTACCTAATGGTGGTGAACTACCAAGATGCCAAGCCAGCGGTGAAGCTCGACCACAAACGCATCACCTTAACAGTGCGCCCCGGTAGCGACACGCTTAAACGCGCAGAGGTGATGCATGCATGGCACAAGCAACAGTTGCATGCCGTGGTGCCTACGCTGATCAGCAAGTGGGAGCGCAAGCTGAAGGTCAAGGTGACGGGGTATTACCTGCAACGCATGAAGACCAAGTGGGGGAGCTGTAACCATCGCGCCGGCAATATTCGCTTGAACACTGAGCTGATCAAGAAGCCGAAAGATCTTCTTGAATACGTGATCGTTCACGAGATGGTGCATCTGCTGGAGCCTACCCATAGCGAGCGTTTCATCTCCATCCTCACCGAGCATTACCCAACCTGGCGCGAGGCGCGTGCTGAGCTAAATGAGCTGCCACTGGCTGCGGAGGTTTGGAGGGAGAGTAGATAAGGCATTGGTATAATCCTGTTGGCTTCATCGATCAGTTCGCCCTTCTCGTCAACCGAGTGGTGACGGATCTCGCCCATTCCAGTTTGACAGTGAGGAAATAGCGTCTAGGTTCAAGAACGAGCCTAACTTGCTCGTCTTACTCACTTACAAGGAACGTTAAGATGATGAAAGCCTACCTTGCCTCCGTTCTATTCGCCGTTCTCACCTCACTCTCTCTTGCTGCTTCGGCAGTAGAAACTTCGAAGACTGAACCAGCCGCCACGGCCTCTGCGCAGGTTGCCCAGGCGGTTACCGTCAATCTAAATACTGCTGATGCCGACACTCTCCAGCGCGAGTTGGCAGGTATCGGAGCAACCAAGGCGCAGGCAATCGTGGCTTATCGTGAGGCTCACGGTAACTTCGCTTCGGTTGACGAGTTGCTTGAAGTCAAAGGTATCGGTGAGGCGACTCTGGATAAGAATCGCGACAAGCTCATGGTTGATTGACGCCTGCAGCTGTCGTTACCACCAAGGCCGGTCGTTGACCGGCCTTTTCGTTTTGGGTCGGCCTCAAATGCTTCAGGTCGTTTGTGACATAGCCGTTGATGACGCACCTTGTCGCCAAATGCTGGCAAACTTGCGCTTCGATTTTCGACAGGAGTCAGTCGATGCCCGCCAGCCCGGAGCTGTCCCCCGGCCTTATCGTCATTCATGGTAATCACCTCGAAGAGCTGCGTGCGCTAGCGGTGCAGTGGATGCGGCGCTATCCGCTACGGCCGCTGGAGAACGAGGTGCTGCTGGTGCAGAGCAATGGCATCTCCCAGTGGCTCAAGCTGGCGTTGGCCGAGCGCGATGGTTGCGGTATCGCGGCGGCGCTGGATGTCGATCTACCTGCACGCTTTCTTTGGCAGGCGTACCGCAACGTGTTGGGCAAGGATGCGATTCCGCAGCAGTCGCCGCTGGACAAGGCACCGCTGACATGGCGTCTGATGCGGCTGTTGCCGGGCCTGCTGGCCGAGGAGGCGTTCGCTCCGCTGCGCCGCTTCCTTGCTGATGATCAGGACCTGCGCAAGCGCCACCAACTGGCCGAGCGCCTGGCCGATCTGCTCGATCAATACCAGGTCTATCGCGCCGACTGGCTGGCGGATTGGGCGGCAGGACATGATCGTCTGCGTACCTCGCGCAGTGGCGAAAGGGTGCTGGAGGGCGATTCCCGTTGGCAACCCGCACTGTGGCGTGCCTTGCTGGCGGACGTTGGCGAGCAGCACCTGGCTGGAAGTCGCGCTGGCGTGCATCCGCGCTTCGTCGCGCGAATGGGCGAGCTGGATGCAGTGCCCCCTGGGCTGCCTCGGCGCATCACCGTTTTCGGTATTTCCTCATTGCCGGCCCAGGTGCTGGAGGCGCTGGCGGCCATGGCGCGTTTCAGCCAGGTCATGCTCTACGTGCACAACCCTTGTCAGCACCACTGGGGCGATATCGTCGAAGACAAGGATCTGCTGCGCCACGAATACCGCCGTCAGCAGCGCAAGGGAAAACCAAGTGCCCAGATCGGCCTGTTCGAGCAGGAAGACATGCACCAGCACGGGCAGCCGCTGCTCGCGGCGTGGGGCAAGCAGGGGCGCGACTACATCAACTTGCTGGATCAGTACGACGAGCCGCAGCGTTACCGCGAGCAGTTCGACCGTATCGACCTGTTCAGCCCGGCCAACGAGAACAGCCTGCTTGGCCAACTACAGAACGATATCCTCGACCTGCGTCCGCTGGCGGAAACGCGCAGCACCTGGCTGCCGGTCGACCCCGCGCGTGATCATTCGCTGCGCTTTCATATCGCCCACAGCGCTCAGCGCGAGGTGGAGGTGTTGCACGATCAACTGCTGGCCAGTTTCAGCGAGGATGCCACGCTGCGGCCGCGCGACGTGATCGTCATGGTGCCGGACGTCAATGCCTACGCACCGCATATTCAGGCCGTATTCGGCCAGTTCGCCAGCGACGACCCGCGGTTCATTCCCTTCACCTTGGCCGACCAGGGGCTGCGCGGTAAGGAGCCAATGATCATCGCGCTGGAGCATTTGCTGCGTCTGCCGGACAGCCGCTTCAGCGTCAGTGAGATTCTCGATCTGCTGGATGTCGCCGCGTTGCGTCAACGCTTCGCCATTGCCGAGGATCAGCTGCCCACGTTGCGCCGCTGGCTGGAGGGTGCCGGTGTGCGCTGGGGGCTGGACGCGACTCAGCGGCAGTCGCTGGGCCTCGGCGAGAATCTGGAGCAGAACACCTGGCGCTTCGGCTTGCGGCGCATGCTGCTGGGCTATGCAGTGGGCACGGCCGACGCCTTTGCCGGTATCGAACCTTACGACGAGATCGGCGGGCTCGATGCTGCATTGATCGGCCCGGTAACGCGCCTGCTGGAAACCCTCGACCGCCACCTGCAACAAATGCGTGAGCCGGCCACACCGGTGCAGTGGGGCTTACGCTTGCGCAGCGTGCTCGACGATTTCTTCCTGTCACAAAACGACCGCGAAGACGTGCTCACGACTCAGTTGCTCGATGCGCTGGATGCCTGGCTGGAGCTGTGCGAGGCTGCGACGCTGGGCGAAGCGCTGACTCTGCCAGTGGTGCGCGAAGCCTGGCTCGGCGGGCTCGATCAGGGGCGGCTGAGTCAGCGCTTTCTCGCCGGTGCGGTTAATTTTTGCACGCTGATGCCGATGCGCGCGATTCCGTTCCGTCAGGTCTGCCTGCTGGGCATGAACGATGGCGACTATCCGCGCAGTCAGGCGCCGCTGGATTTCGATCTGATGGCCGGTGATTACCGCCCCGGTGACCGCTCACGCCGCGAGGATGATCGCTATCTGCTGCTCGAAGCACTGCTGGCAGCACGTGATCGTCTCTATATCAGCTGGGTAGGGCGCAGCATTCGCGACAACAGCGAGCGCCCGCCGTCCGTGTTGGTCGGCCAGTTGCGCGACCACCTTGGCAGTGCCTGGACGCTGGCCGATGGCGGCGACGTTCTGCATGGCCTGACCACCGAGCATCCCTTGCAGCCTTTCAGTCGCCGGTACTTCAATGGCGAGGCGCAACTGTTCAGTTATGCCCACGAGTGGGCCGCCCTGCATGGCCAGGCCTTGGCGGGTGAGAGCGCTGCGCCCTTATCGGCCTGGGAGGTGGGGCAACAGATCACGCCCGAACTGTTGCAGTCGTTTCTGCGTGACCCGGTGAAGTGTTTTTTCACCCGCCGCCTCAAGGTGTTTCTCGATGAACAAGAGCAGGCGCAGCTCGACAGTGAACCGTTCGCCCTCGACGGCCTGCAGCGTTACCAGTTGCAGGAAACCTTGCTCAAGGCGGCGGTAGCAGGCGACGGGGACCACGACGATGCACTGAGGGCGGCAGCTGATCGCCTGCAGCGCAGTGGTGTCCTGCCGCTGGCTGGTTTTGGCGAACAGTATCGCAACGCCTTGCTGGAGCCGCTGCCGGCGCAGTTGCGGCGTTATCAGGGGCTTTGCCTGTGCTGGCCGACTCCGGTCGAGTCGCCACAGCGTCTGCTCTTCAGTGCAGCCGGTGTTGAACTCGATGGCTGGCTCGCCGGGTTGAGGCAGAAGGCCGATGGCAGCCTGGCGCGCCTGGAGCTGCTACCGGGTGCACTGCACAAAGACAAGAGCTGGAAATGGCATCGTCTGCTGCGGCCCTATGCGTTGCACGTCATCGCCGCGGCCTGTGGTGTGCCGCTGACCACCTTGCTGGTCGGCGAGGATCGCAGCTTGGCGTTCGAGCCACTACCTGCGGAGCACGCAGCCCGTGTACTGACCACTTGGCTGCAAGCTTGGAGCGCCGGCATGCAGGCACCCCTGCCGGTCGCCCTGAAAACCTCGCTGGCTTGGTTGCAGGACAACAACGAGGACAAGGCCCGTGGTGTCTACGAGGGCAGCTACAACCTCACAGGTGAAGTTCAGGGCAGCGCCAGTCTGGCCAGGCAGTTCCCGAATTACGCCGCGCTTACCACCGATGGTGAGTTTCCGGCATGGAGCGAGCGGCTCTACCAGTCGCTACTCGACAGTCATCCCCAGGCGCTCGAGGAGGACGCAGCATGAGCCAGCAGCGCCCATTGGCCCTGACGTTTCCCCTGCACGGCAGCCGCTTGATCGAGGCCAGTGCTGGTACGGGCAAGACCTTCACCATTTCCGCGCTCTACCTGCGGCTGATTCTCGGCCATGGCCGCGACGCCGCGTTCCGCGAGGCGTTGCTACCGCCGCAGATTCTGGTGGTGACCTTCACCGATGCGGCCACGCGCGAACTGCGCGATCGAATTCGCGCGCGCCTGGTCGAGGCGGCGACTGTGTTTCGTGGCGACGCGCAAGGTGATGATTTGCTGCGTGAGTTGCGCGCGGATTTCGCCCAGACGCAGTGGGACGAGTGCGCCCG
This sequence comes from Pseudomonas sp. YY-1, assembly GCF_002843095.1. NCBI lineage: Bacteria > Pseudomonadati > Pseudomonadota > Gammaproteobacteria > Pseudomonadales > Pseudomonadaceae > Pseudomonas > Pseudomonas sp. YY-1. Next base: position 108,104 of record NZ_PJLX01000018.1, read on the forward strand.
CCGCCTGGAGTTGGCAGCGCAGTGGATGGACGAGGCCGCCGTGTCCACCATTCACGGCTGGTGCCAGCGCATGCTGCGTGAGCATGCCTTCGACAGCGGCAGCCTGTTCAGCCAGACCCTGGAGACCGACCACAGCGAACTGTTGGCCGAGGTGGTGCGCGACTATTGGAGGCAGAACTGCTATCCGTTGCAGGGGCCTGCGTTGCAATGGGTCGCGAGCGTTTGGGGAACTCCCGACGGTCTTGGCGCCAGATTGCGTCCCTTGCTTGGGGAGGAGAGTGAGGGGGCGACGCAGTCGCTGAGCGAGTTGCTCGATCACGCGCTGCAGCAGCGCGATCAGGCGCTGGTCGAGCTCAAGTCGCCTTGGCTAGCCTGGGCCGATGAGCTGCAGTTGTTGCTGGACGCTGCAGTATCGGCCAAGCAGGTGGACGGCAAGAAAATCCAGGCGCGCTTCTACAACCCCTGGCTGGCCAAGTTGCGCGAGTGGGCTGGCGGCGAAGAGCCGCGTCTCGATCTGGGCACAGGCTTCACTCGCCTGACCCCCGACGGCCTGGCCGAAGCCTGGAAGGGCGAGGCGCCTGATCATCCCGCGCTGCATGCCATGGCTGTACTCAAGGCGCAACTCGATGCGCTGCCTGATCCCGCTGACGCGGCTTTGCGCCACGCGGCGGGTTGGGTTCGCCAGCGCTTCGACTGGGAGAAACGCCAGCGCGCGGAGATGGGCTTCGACGACATGCTCGTGCGTTTGGACGCTGCCCTGCAGGGCAGCAACGGCCCGCGCCTGGCCGAGGTGATCCGCCGCCAGTTCCCGGTGGCGATGATCGATGAATTCCAGGACACCGACCCGCTGCAGTACCGCATCTTCGATACGCTCTACGAGGTCGAAGCCAATCGCGACGACTGCGGCCTGTTCATGATCGGTGACCCCAAGCAGGCCATCTATTCCTTCCGTGGTGCCGACATTCACACCTACCTGCGCGCGCGTCGTGCAACCGTCGGCCGCCACTACAACCTGGAAAAGAACTTCCGCTCCAGCCAGTCCATGGTCGATGCCGTTAATGGCGTTTTCCTAAGGGCTGAGCAGCGCGAGGGCGGTGAGGGTGCGTTTCTGCTGCGCGATGATCTGCCTTTTATCGAGGTGGGCGCGCAAGGTCGACGCGAAGTCTGGAGTGTCGACGGCCAGGCGCTACCAGCCCTGACGGTGTGGCAATTGGAGAGCGACGAGCCGGTTGCCAAAGGCGCCTATCTGGATGCCATGGCGGCGGGTGCCGCCAGTGAGATCGTTCGTCTGCTGGATCTGGGCCAGCGCAGGCAGGCCGGCTTTAGCAAGGAGGGTGCGCTCAGTGCTCTGCGGCCCAGCGACATCGCGGTGCTGGTGCGCGACTTCAATGAGGCACAGGCCATTCGCGGCGAGCTGTCGGCGCGCGGAGTGCGTAGCGTCTACCTCTCCGACAAGGACTCGGTGTTCGCCGGCCAGGAAGCACGCGATCTGCTGTTGTGGCTGCGTGCCTGCGCCGAGCCTGATCAGGATCGCCCGCTACGCGCAGCGCTGGCCAGCGCGACGCTGGGGCTGGAGTTGGTCGAGCTGGAGCAGCTTAACCTCGACGAGCGCACCTGGGAGCGCCGCGTCATGCAGTTCCGCGACTACCGTCAGCGTTGGCAGCGCCAGGGTGTGCTGCCGATGCTGCGTCAGTTGCTACAGGACTTCGAGCTGCCGCAACGGCTGATGGGGCGTGACGATGGCGAGCGAGTACTGACCAATCTGTTGCATCTGGCTGAATTGCTGCAGCAGGCCGCCGCTGAACTTGATGGCGAGCTGGCGCTGATTCGGCACTTGAGCGAACTGCTGGCGGGTGAGGGGCAGGCTGCCGACGAGCAGGTGTTGCGCCTGGAGAGTGACGAAGCGCTGGTGCGCGTGGTGACCATCCACAAATCCAAGGGCCTGGAGTATCCCCTGGTGTTCCTGCCGTTCATCTGCGCTTTCCGCCCGGTGGATGACAAGAAACCGTTGCAGATCCATGACGGCGAACGCCGCCGACTGGTGCTCAAGGCCGATGAGGACAGTCTGGAGCGCGCCGAGGGTGAGCGTCTGGGTGAAGACTTGCGCCTGCTCTATGTGGCGCTGACCCGTGCCCGCCATGCCTGCTGGCTGGGCGTGGCGGATCTGAAGATCGGTAACGGCAAGAAGTCGCGTCTGCATGAGTCGGCTATCGGCTACCTGCTTGGTGGTGGCGAGCCTCTGGTGGCAAGTGCCGCACTCGTTGATTGGCTCGCGCCATTTGCCTGTGGGCATGAGAGCACCGTCGCGCCAGTGCCGCCCGCCAGCGAGCAGCGCTATCGCGTGATCGACGATGAGCGATTCGAGCCGTATTGGCGTACGCCAGCACGACGCGCCGCCGAGCATTGGTGGATCGCCTCCTACAGTGCGCTGCGCCTGGACGAGGATGCGCCTAGCCAGGTCAGTCGCCATGAAGACGCCGCGCCCGACAGCCCGGCGATGCAGAATGCCATCGACGACGAGAACCCGTTGCTGGCCCTGGCGCCGCTGCCGGCATCCGCCCAGGGGCTGCATCGCTTTCCGCGCGGGCCGAACCCCGGCACCTTCCTCCACGGCCTGCTGGAAATGGCGGCGCAGGAAGGCTTCGCCGCGCTGGCGCAGGAACCTTCTAGATTGCGCGAGGCTCTAGCCAGGCGCTGCCAGCGTCGCGGCCTGGAAAACTGGATCGATCCGCTGCTGGACTGGTTGCTGGCGCTTCTGACTCAACCGCTCCCGCTGACCGGCACGGATGCCGTGGTGCTGGCGCAACTGACGCAATATCAGCCCGAGCTGGAGTTCTGGTTCCAAGCGCGTGGGGTCGATGTCAGGCTGCTGGATCAGTGGGTGCAGCAGTGCGAGTTGCCGGGTATCGCCAGGCAGCCGCTGCGGGCTGACACCCTCAACGGCATGTTCAAAGGTTTCATCGATCTGGTATTCGAACATCAGGGGCGTTACTACGTGGCGGATTACAAGTCCAACTGGCTCGGTAGCGACGACAGCGCCTATACCCACGAGGCGATGGAAACGGCCATCGCCAGCCACCGTTATGATCTGCAATACGTGCTCTATGTGCTGGCGCTGCACCGGCAACTGCGTCTGCGCCTTCCGGATTATGACTATGACCAGCATGTGGGGGGCGCGCTCTTCCTGTTCCTGCGCGCGCCGCAGCAGGGCGCTTATCTGGCACGGCCGCCGCGTGAGCTGATCGAGCGACTGGACGCGCTGTTCAGGGGCGAAGCCGGGGAGGGCGCAGCATGAGTACGACCCTTGCGCCGGCGCTGCGTGATCGCGCCGAACTCTTTGCCTTGCTTTCTATATGGAGCGAGCGCGGCTGGCTGCGTGAACTGGATCGCGCGCTGGCGCAGCTGTTCGCCGAGCTGGATCCGGACGCTTCGCCCCTGTTGCTGCTCGGCGCCGCACTTGCCAGTCACCAATTGGGCCAGGGGCATGTCTGTCTGGATATAGCGGCGACCTTGGTCAACCCGGACTTCACCCTGTCCCTGCCGCCGGAGGGGGATGACGCGGAAGAGTCGATGATTCTGCCGTCCCATGTGCTGGCCGGGCTAAGCCTGGAGTCCTGGCTGGCGGCCTGTGCCGGCAGTGCGCTGCTTGAGGCCGAAGGTGCGCCGCTGGTGCTCAGCGGCGCCTGCTTATATATGCGGCGTTACTGGAGCTATGAACGACAGGTAGCCGGCAACATCGCTCGGCGTCTGCAGGCGAGTGCCGCAGCGCCGTCCGAACTGGCCATGCGCCTGGCCTCACTCTTTCCTGATGCGCTGGTGGTTGACGGCAAGCGCCAGAGCGACTGGCAGAAGCTGGCTTGTGCGATGGCCGCGCAGGGGCGCTTCACGCTGATCACCGGGGGGCCTGGAACCGGCAAAACGACCACGGTGGTGCGCCTGCTGGCATTGTTGCAGGAAGCTGCCATGGCCACTGGTGAACCGCTGCGCCTGAGCCTGGCGGCGCCTACCGGCAAGGCTGCCGCGCGCCTGACCGAATCCATCGGTGCGCAAGTGCAATCCCTGGCGCTGGACGAGCGCGTGCGTGAGCAGATTCCGACGTTGGTGACGACACTGCATCGCTTGCTGGGCAGCCGTCCTGGCAGCCGCCATTTTCGTCACGATGCCGCCAACCCCTTGCCGCTGGACGTATTGGTGGTCGACGAAGCATCGATGATCGACCTGGAGATGATGTCCAGCCTGCTGGACGCACTACCGGCACATGCGCGTCTGATCCTATTGGGCGACAAGGATCAGCTCGCGTCGGTAGAGGCCGGTGCGGTACTGGGTGATCTCTGTCGAGAGGCGGAAAGCGGCGGCTACAGCGAGGCGACGCGCCTGTGGCTGGAAACCCAGACGGGCGAGCGGCTGGACGATCCGGCGCTGGTATCCGGTAACAAGGCACTTGCACAGCACATCGTCATGCTGCGTCACTCGCGTCGTTTCGGTAGCGGCTCGGGCATCGGTCGTCTGGCGCGAGCAGTGAACCTGGGCGATGCACAGTCGGCGCGAGCGACCCTGGTAGCCGGTTCGGACGATCTGCACGTATTGCGTTTGTCTGGCGAGCAGGATCGTGCGCTGGAGCGACTCTTGACAGACGGGCAGGGCAGCGGTGAACCTCGTCCTCAGGGGTATGCGCATTATTTGCAGACGATGCAGATGGAGCGTCCCGCTCCCGAGGCTGATTCACAAGCCTGGGATCGTTGGGCCGGCAAGGTGCTGGCGGCATTCGATCAGTTCCAGCTGCTTTGTGCGGTTCGCAAAGGTACATGGGGTGTGGAGGCGCTCAACGAGCGTATCGCTGACGCATTGGTACTGCGTGGTCTGCTGGAGCAGGCACATGGCTGGTATGAAGGTCGGCCGGTGCTGGTGACGCGCAACGACTACAGCCTCGGGCTGATGAATGGCGACATTGGTATCGCGCTGCGTTTGCCGGAACCGCCAGAGTTTCCCGGCGCGCCTGTACGCCAGGTGCTGAGGGTAGTCTTTCCACGAAATGACGGCAGTGGCACGTTGCGGCATATCCTGCCCAGTCGCCTGAGCGCTGTGGAAACAGTGTTCGCCATGACCGTGCATAAATCGCAGGGCTCCGAGTTCAGCCATTGCGCGTTAATCCTGCCCGATAGCCTCAACCCGGTACTGACCAAGGAGCTGATCTACACCGGTATCACGCGGGCCCGCCACTGGTTCAGCCTCATTGAAAGCCGTGCGGGTATCTTCGAGCAGGCCGTACAGCGTCGAGTGGAGCGGCGGAGTGGCCTGCGTGAGGCGCTTGAAGCGCTTTGAGCAATAAAACTGAAATATAAGCTTGACGCACGTTCTGCTGACGGTAGAATGCGCGCCACTTCAGCGATGAAGCGCTTCAAAAACTTCTTGTTAATCAATGAGTTAAGTTAAATGAAGGGCTTGC
>NZ_PJLX01000019.1:0-110544 GCF_002843095.1 Pseudomonas sp. YY-1
ACTCGATGGGTAAGCCGTGGGCGTCCACTGCCAGATGAATCTTGCTGGTATTGCCGGCTCGGCTTTTCCCTATAGTTTCATCACTTTCGCTGGCAGCGCCCGCACTGTGCTGGTGAGCCTTGGCATAGCTGCCATCAATGAACACCCACTCCATGTCGGGCTCCGCCACCAGCACCTTGAAGACCTTGAGCCATTTGCCGGCAGCAGACCATGCATTGAAGCGCTTGTAGACCTTATTCCAGTTGCCAAACGCCTTGGGCAGGTCTCTCCAGGGACATCCCGTGCTCATGCGGTACAGCATGCCCTCCACGGTCATTCGTAGATCACGCTTGTTGTAGATGGCCTTGTGCAGCAGAATTTCCCGCAGCTTCGACCAATGCTCATCGCTGAGCAGTAATCGGGGCATTGCAAGCTCGTATCGATGTTGGGTCAGAGCTTCAACGATACGAGTTTGCTCTTATAGATCAAGCGCTTAGCGCGAAATGGCAACAGACCCTAACAGATTGCCTGCGCGTGCCACGGTGGTGGTATGCCAGACCGCTCCGAATCTACCTGTTGAGATTACCGTAATTGCAGCAGGCTGAAACGTCTTGATCGAGGTTGCGGCGTCGGTACGTCGCAACCACTGTCTTCACGAGTGACGCAGCTTATCCCTCACCTTCCCATACCCAATTTGAAAGGGCTCCATGGCTCGTGACGTCGGCGGCTTGGTCGAGATCAGCCGTGCGGTATGAATCAGCTTGGGCACCAGTTCCGCGACCGCACGCTCAAAACTCCAGTATGCCGTCGAGACGGAAAGGTTTACCGCTGCCACAGGCTCGCCACGGATGTTGTAGACGGGGACGGCGAAGGCTAGGTCGCTGAGGTAGAACTCCTCGATGCTGTAGGCGAAACCGGTTTCGCGGACCCTGGCGATGGTGCCCATCAGGGTATTGATATCGGTAATGGTGTGCGGGGTGAAATTCGGCCGTTCACTGCTAGTGAGGATGTGCTCGACCTGCTCGTCTGGCAGGCAGGAGAGAAACGCGCGGCCCGCCGATGAACAGAATATAGGCAGACGTCTGCCCACCGGCATGTGCACAACCGCGCGATGGGGACTGGGGAAGCGTCCGATATACACCATTTCGCCACTATCGAGTTCCGCTAGGTTGACGGTCTCACCGGTCTGGCGATTTAACTCCAGCAGATAGGGGTTGGCGCGTTCCAGCAACACGTGGGTTTGCAGGTAGCGATAGCCTGTATTGAGTGTGCGCGCCGACAACGAAAAGCGTTTGGATGTCGCATCCTTTCGTAACAGACCCAGGGTAACCAGCGTGTGGGTAAAACGCTGTGCAGCACTTTTGGTAACACTCGCGGCCTCTGCGATCTCCCTAAGGTTCATCGAAGGGCGATCGGTAGTGAAGGCGTCGAGCACGGACAAGCCTGTGGCCAACGACTGCACGAACAGGGACGAATCCTCTGGGTTCATTGAATTTCTCCAGCACCATTCGGGTGCGATATGCCGTGTCGAGCACTGAAATTGGACGTTCTGTGGATGAAGCTCGCCAATGTACGAGTGAAACGGATCGGCATTTTAGTCCAGTGCGCCGTCGCGATATATCTATATCAGATTCGTTAGTATTGCTATGCGATACGATGGTATTGAGTTTGGCCCATGCTCTGCATCCTCTATCAGGTAATCACTTTACGAAGAGCGCAGTAGAAGATGCCTAATACCCAAGATCACAGCGGCCCTGAGGTGATCATCATCGGCGCCGGAATCGTCGGCCTGTGCACAGCCTACCAATTGCTGGAAACAGGCAAGCGTGTGACGATTGTCGACCCGTCACAGCCTGGGGCCGAATGCTCCTCTGGCAATGCCGGTTCTCTGGCTTCCGGGGCCGTGGCTCCGCTGGCAATGCCAGGCGTGTTGAAACAGGCACCGGGTATGTTGCTCGATCCTACCGGTCCTCTCTACGTACCTCTGAGTTATCTTTTGCATGTGGCGCCGTGGATGGCACGGTTCGTCGCTGCTTCGAGCCCGGCGAGAGTTGCCGAAATTGCCCTGGCCCTGCATGCGTTGATTGGCGATGCCGTGCAATTGCACAAGGCAATGGCCACGCAAGTGGGGTGCCGGGAGTTGATTGCCGACAGTGGTCAACTGCACCTGTATCCCGATCAGTCGAGTCTTGAAAAGGATAATGCGGGCTGGGCGTTGAAACAGCAGCATGGCTTGAATGCGCAGCGCATTGGCCGCGCAGACATCCACGCACTGGAGCCGGCGGTCAGTGATCATTACCAGGTCGGCTATCACCTGCCGGATCAGCCCTGGGTCAAGGAGCCGCAACTGTACGCATCAAGTATTGCCGAGTACCTCAAGGGGCGCGGCGTGCAATTCGTGCGTGATCGGGTGCGGGGGCTTTCCAAGGACAGTCGCGGCTGGTCGCTGCAAGGGCAGTTCGATGAGTATTGCACCGCCCAAGTGGTGCTCGCGGCGGGCGCCTGGTCTGCGCAGCTGCTGCGTCCACTTGGGGTAAAAGTCCCGCTTGAAACCCAACGGGGTTACCACCTGCGTTTTGCAAAAAGCGAGGTGGCGCTCGAGCGCATCGTGGTGTTGGCCGATCGCAAAGTTTTCATCACTTCCATGCAAAGCGGCTTGCGCGTGGCGGGCACCGTCGAGTTCGGTGGGCTGGAGCGGCCGCCAAGCCACCCGCGCGCTGCACTGTTGGCAGACCACGCCAAGGCCGGTCTGCCTGATCTGGATGTGTCGAACCCCGTCGAGTGGATGGGGCACCGGCCATGCCTTCCCGATTCGCTTCCCGTCATCGGCGAAGTACCGCAGCAGCCAGGGTTGTGGTGTGCCTTCGGCCACGGTCATCTGGGCCTGACCGGTTCCGCCGGCACGGGTCGCCTGCTGGCGCAAGCGATGTCGGGCTCAGCCCTTGCGCAGAAAGCAATCACGCCGTTTTCCATCAACCGTTTTTGATTCCTCAACTAGGAGCACGTTATGACTCAGTCCATTACTCGTCACCAGACCAACGCCCGCATGAGCCGGATCGTAGTGCATGCAGGTACTGCGCACCTGGCCGGTGTCGTCGCAGCGCAACGTAGCGGCGACATCAAGGCTCAGACTGTAGAAGTCCTTCAACAAATCGACGAGCTGCTGGCCTCTGTAGGCGCCGACAAGACCCGATTGCTGAACGCGCAAATCTGGCTGAAGGACATTGCCAATGACTTTAAGGAGATGAATGAAGTGTGGGACGCCTGGGTGCCAGAAGGCGCTGCGCCCACCCGTGCTACGTGCCAGGCCCAGCTTGGGAGCCCGGATATGCTCGTCGAAATCATCGTGACCGCAGCGGTTTGAATTTCGATCCGCCATAACATTTCGCCGCTCTGACGGCGATTGCAGGAGACGTATTATGCCTTGCCGATTTATGAAACTGACTGCCTGTGCGGCATTGATGCTTCCCATGCTGACGGGCGTTGCCCACGCTCAAGACACCCTGCGCGTGGGGGCGACACCGACCGCCGTGCCCTTCAACTTCCTAGACACCAAGACCAACACGCTACAGGGCGTGATGATCGACATCACCCAGGCCCTGGGCAAGGAACTGGGATTCACCCCGGAACTGCGGCCAATCCCTTTTGCCGGACTGGTACCGTCGCTACAGACCGACAAGATTGACATGATCAGCTCGGCGTTCGCCATGAACGCCCAGCGCGCCCAGGTCGTGGATTTTTCCGAGGAGTTGTTTGCCTACAGCGAAGAGGTGATCGCCAACAGCAAGGATGACACCGCTTACCACAGCAGCGCCGACTTCGCGGGCAAGATAGTCGGCGTGCAGACCGGCACGGTTTCGGTCGAGCCGATGAAGGTGCAGCAGGGCATCAAGGAATTGCGCATGTACGACAGCATGGCGGACATGATTCGCGAAGTGGCCCTCGGTCGTATCGATGTCGCGGTCGGTGATGGCCCGGTGATGCTCTACACCGTCAAGCAGTCGGGCTCCAACAAACTGCGGGTGGTCGACGACTACAAGAAGCAGATTCGCATCGCTATCGGCGTCGCCGTGCGCAAAGGCAACACCGAGCTGCTGGAGCGTGTCAATGGCGGCGTCAGCAAGATAAAGGCCGACGGCACGCTGGACGCGATCCTCGACAAGTGGAGCGTGAAGAAGCTCTGATTCGACGTTTTGATTCGCGGGTACCACTCTGTGGTGCCCGCATTGCGAGGATGCAACCATATGTTTGAAGGTTTTTTCAGCCAGGCGCTTGAGTATTTCCCGATCCTGATGGAGGGGGTATGGACCACCATCGGCATCACCCTGTGCGCTCTCGTCATCGGCACGTTGCTCGGACTGTTCTGGGCACTGTTGCGCGTGGGTGAGCTGCGGTTTCTCGGTGAGTTCTCGCGCTATATGACGAACATGATTCGCGGTATCCCGATCATCGTGATCCTGTTCTACCTGTACTTCGTCATGCCGGAAATGGGCATAGACATGAGTGCGTTCCAGGCGGGTGCGATCGGCCTGGGGCTGGCGTATTCGGCATACATGGCCGAAGTGTTCCGTTCGGGTATCGAGGCGATAGACCCCGGCCAGGCCGAGGCCGCGCAATCGATCGGCATGAGCCGGGCGATGACCATGCGCCGTGTGATCCTGCCCCAGGCGTTGAAGATTGCGCTGCCGCCGTACAGTAACAACATGATCATGCTGCTCAAGGACTCGTCCCAGGCTTCGATCATTACCGTGGTCGAGCTGTCGATGCAGGGCAAGCTTATTGCCGCCGCCACTTTCAATAACGCCAACATCTTCACCTTGGTGGCGTTGATGTATCTGTGCCTCAGCTTGCCGCTGATGGGCGTGGCCAGCTGGCTTGAACGCAAATACAAAAGGAGCGCGCGATGATCCGCATCCACAACATCACCAAATCATTCGGCGAGCATCAGGTACTCCACGGGATCAGCGCCGAGATCAAGCAAGGCGAAGTAGTTTGTCTGATCGGACCTTCAGGGTCGGGAAAATCCACGGTGCTGCGTTGCATCAATGGCCTGGAAACCTACGACGGCGGCGTGATCACCATCGATGGCGAGAAGGTCGACTCCAAGTCCAAAAGCATTCGCGAGATCTGCCGATCGGTGGGCATGGTGTTCCAGCGCTTCAACCTGTTCCCCCATCGCACGGTGCTCGACAACGTCATTGAGGGACCGGTGTACGTCAAGGGCGAACCCATCGACAAAGCGCGCAAGCGCGGCAAGGAATTGCTGGACCGCGTTGGCCTGTCAGGCAAATACGACGCTTATCCGCCGCAGTTGTCCGGTGGCCAGCAACAGCGGGTGGCAATTGCCCGGGCATTGGCCATGGAGCCCAAGGCGATGCTGTTCGATGAGCCGACCTCAGCCCTGGACCCTGAACTGGTCGGTGAAGTGCTTGCTGTGATGAAAAGCCTCGCCCAGGAAGGCATGACCATGGTCGTGGTGACCCACGAGATGGGCTTCGCCCGAGCCGTGTCAACGCGCACCCTATTCCTAGAAGGCGGATCGATTGTGGCCCAAGGCCCTTCATCTGAGATTCTCAGCAACCCCACGAACGAGCGTATGAAGGACTTCCTGCGCCGCGTTTCCCATTCCTGAGTGACCCGCCTTCGCTCGTTTTCACCGTTAGACACGGCGAATGAAGGGCAAGCCGAACAACGAATACGAGTATCCAGACATGCAACGCAAATCCGTACTTGGCCAGACTGAAGTCAATCAAATCCTTACCGCGGCCATTGCCGAGGCGCAGCAAAGCGGTTGGGCGGTGACGATAGCTGTGGTCGACGATGGCGGTCATCCCCTGGCACTGACCCGACTTGATGGCTGTTCTCCCATCGGAGCCTACATCGCCAGCGAAAAAGCCAGGACCGCAGCGCTCGGTCGCCGCGAATCGAAGTGCTATGAAGACATGGTAAATGGTGGTCGCACCGCGTTTCTCAGTGCGCCGCAGCTCACCTCCCTGGAGGGCGGCTTGCCGGTGATCGTCGATGGACAGGTGGTGGGCGCGGTCGGGGTGTCCGGCGTCAAGGCCGATCAGGACGCACAAGTCGCCAAAGCCGGGGCCGTAGCGATCTGAGCCTGCGAGCCCCAATCCTATCGCCGTCCTTCTGGGGCGGCAGACATAATATAAAGGAGACCCGCGATGACCCCGCGTGTGCTTTGCCAGTGACTGCAGGTGGACTGCGAGCTGAAGGACTTCATCTACTCAGAACCGCGCCCTCTTGGAGGAGCGTGAGCATCTGCAAGCGGAGCAAGGTGGATCCCGGTCATATTCATAATATGAAAGCGTACTAGGGCCTGTTGCCGTTTTACATGGGCAACCATAGGAAGGCACAGGCCATGGCCACCACGCTCTCGTATTTTCTCTTGAGTTTGTCGAATCGAGAGGCCACCGCCCGGTAGTGCTTCAGCCGGGCGAAGGCGTTTTCCACCAGGTGGCGATTTCGGTATAGACCTCTGTCCAGATCCGCGTTGCCTTTCACAGAGTTACGCTTCCTCGGGATCACGGCCCTGGCCCCTTGTCGCTCAACCTGCTCTCGGATTCTCTCGCTGTCATAGCCCTTATCCGCAACGATGGTTTCTGCTGCCGGGAGCTTGGAAATCAATCCGGGTGCCTGAGTACAGTCATTGATTTGACCTCCCGTGATTTCAAACTCGATGGGTAAGCCGTGGGCGTCCACTGCTTCGACCAATGCTCATCGCTGAGCAGTAATCGGGGCATTGCAAGCTCGTATCGATGTTGGGTCAGAGCTTCAACGATACGGGTTTGCTCTTATAGATCAATGGGTTAGTGCGAAATGGCAACAGACCCTAGTACTGGGCCAGCGTTTGAACGTTTCCACCCACGGTATTCTGGGCTACGCGGTGCTGTCCAGCGCCAGCCTGGGCAAGGCTCTGCAGTTCGCCCTGAAGTACTACCGCGTGCTCGGTCTGGTCTGTCTTTCGAGCTGGAACTGGTGGAGCAGGGCGAGGATGTGGAATTGCGCGCCGTCGAGTCTTTCCCCATGGGGCCGCAATCGCGCTTTACCGCAGAGGGTCTTTTGGCCAGCATCCACACCATTACCCGCTTTCTGCTGGGCGAAGAGCTGCAGGGCTTGGCCGTCGGTTTCGCTCATCCCGCGCCGGAGTATGCCGAGCGCTATGTCGAGGTGTTCGGCATAGCGGCGCAGTTCGAACAACCCCTTCACTGGCTGCGTTTACCCCGGCATTACCTGCAACGGCCCATGGCCCTGGCCAATCCGGCCACGGTGCAAATGTGCGAGCAACAGTGCGAAGCGCTGCTGGCCAGCCTAAATGTGCAGGACGGCCTGCTGACCCGCTTGCGCCGTCTGCTGTTGGCCCGCCCAAGTGAGTTCCCCAATCTAGAAAGTGCTGCGAGCGCCCTGCATACCAGTGGTCGTAGCCTGCGTCGACATCTGGCCCAGATGGGCACCAGCTACCAGCAGGTGCTCGACGAAGTACGCAAGCGCCTGGCCCTGCAATACCTGAGCACCACACATTTGCCGTTGTATGAAATCGCCTATCTGCCGGGCTTCAGCGACCCGTCCAACTTCCGCCGTGCATTTCGTAAATGGACCGGTAAACTGCCTGGCGATTACCGTAACGAGGCCTCCTGATGACCACCGCCGAACGCCCCGCCCTGATCCGCGAAACCTTTCCCGTCGGGCCTTTGCAGTGCAACTGCACGATCATCGGCGATCCGCTCACGAAAAAGGCCATCGTGGTCGATCCGGGCGGTAATCCCGATTTGATCATGGCGCGTCTGGAAGCCCATGGACTCAAAGTGGTCAGCATCATCCACACGCATGCCCATCTCGATCACTTTCTCGCCTCGGGGCAGATGAAGGAGAAGACCGGAGCCACCTTGCACCTGCACAAGGAGGACCAGTTCCTCTGGGACAACCTGGAGATGCAATGCAGCATGTTCGGTGTGCCTTACACGCCCGTGCCTGCGCCGGACAAGTGGCTGGCCGATGACGAGGAACTGGCCTGCGGTTGCGGTGTGGCACTGCATACGCCGGGTCACACGCCTGGGTCGATGAGCTTCTGGTTCGAGGACGCCAAACTGCTGATCGCCGGTGACACCCTGTTCCGTCGCGGTATCGGTCGTACCGATCTGTGGGGCGGTGATTACGCCACTATCGAACGCTCGATCAAGCAGCGTCTGTATAGCCTCGATGAGGATGCCACCGTGGTTACCGGCCATGGCCCGGACACTCGGCTGGGCGATGAGATGCGCGAGAACCCCTTTATTCGCGCGTGACCGGGCACTAATGGCGGCGTGATGACTCAAATAACTATCACCCACCGTTCATGGAGACGCCTTCATGTTCCGCCTGCCCGTTATTGCCCTTTGCACCTCTGCGCTGCTGCTTGGCGGTTGCGCCTCGCAGAATCCTTATGATCAGAGCGCGCCGAGCTCCAACCGCACTGCCACCTATGGCGGCATCGGCGCGCTGGCTGGCGCGGCTGCCGGTGCACTGATCAACCATGACAACCGTGGCAAGGGCGCGTTGATCGGTGCTGCTGTAGCCGGCGCCGCTGCGGCAGGTTACGGCTACTACGCCGACAAGCAGGAAGAAGAGCTGCGTCGCAGCATGCAAGGCACAGGGGTCGAGGTGCAGCGTCAGGGCGATGTGATCCAACTGATCATGCCCGGCAACATCACCTTCGCTACCGACTCGGCGCAGATCGCCAGCAGCTTTTACCAGCCACTGAATAACCTGGCCAACTCCTTCCGCCAGTACAACCAGAACAGCATCGAGGTCGTCGGTCATACCGACAGCACTGGCTCGCAAAGTCACAACATGGCGTTGTCGCAGCGCCGTGCGCAAAGCGTGGCCGATTACCTGCTGGCGCAGGGTGTCGACCCCAGCCGTCTGAGCACCCGTGGCATGGGGCCGGACCAGCCGGTAGCGAGCAACGCCACGGCAGATGGTCGTGCGCAGAACCGTCGTGTCGAGGTGACATTGCGACCGTTGCCGGGCGTGCAGTAACGCGCGTGTACCGGGCAGAACTGCTCTGGATCGCAGTCCCTGTCCGCCCGGGCTGATAAGCTAGGGCGGAACTTCACCGTGCCTTGGCGGCTCGAAGACTGTGGCATGTCTGCCCGATACCAGAAGAAATCCTAAGGAATCCCTATGAAGACCAGACGTAATCTGATCGCAGCAACTGCGCTCATGGCCATGCTGGCTGGCTGCACCACCAACCCCTACACCGGCGAAAGCCAGGCCGGCAAAGCTGGTATCTACGGTGGTATCGGCGCGGCTACCGGCGCGGTCATCGGTGCTGCGACGTCGAGCAAGAAAGATCGCGGCAAAGGTGCGCTGATCGGTGCTGCAGTCGGTGGCGCGGCTGGTGGTGGTTACGGCTATTACGTCGACACCCAGGAAGCCAAACTGCGTCAGACGCTGCAGGGCACTGGCGTGCAGGTGCAACGCAACGGCGATGACCTGAAATTGATCATGCCGGGCAACATCACCTTCGGTAGTAACTCGGCGGACATCTCCAGCAGCTTCTACCCCACGCTGAACTCGCTGGTGCTGGTGTTCAAGGAGTTCAACAAGAACGGCGTGAACATCGTCGGCCATACCGACAGCACCGGTTCGCAGGAACTCAATCAGAGCCTGTCGCAGCGTCGCGCTCAGAGCGTGGCCAACTACCTGACTGCCAACGGCGTGCCGGGGCAGCGCATCTCTGCCTACGGTGCTGGCCCGAGCCAACCGATTGCCAGCAACTCCACCGATGCTGGCCGTGCGCAGAACCGTCGCGTCGAGATCAACCTGCGTCCGCTCTAAGGTCGCATTGCGTTGAACGAAGCCTCCCTCCGGGAGGCTTTTTCATGTCGATTGATAAGCAATGTTGCTGACGTCTTTCCGCGAGGCGCTAGAGGGCGTTTCCGACAACCTTCGTGACCGCCCGTCGTGTCCTTTGTGGCCAAAGGCCACTCATTCAAAACCTGACTAGAATGCTTGCTGTGGTTCTGTGATGTCCGCGCGCGGATGCCCCGTGCGCGTTGGTTCTGGATGACCGAAGGAGCGCGAATGGACGACAGAGCTGTCGAGCGGCCGCCAAGGCCCTGGACACCGCTGCTGGCTGCACTTGGCCTGTTTATCGGGCTGGGTGGGTTGATTTATTGGCAGTGGAATACCCTGCAGGAACGTGAGCGGGAAGATAGTCAGCATCGCTTTGCGCTTGAGGCGCAGGATATTGGTCAGCGAGTGATGGCGCGCATGCAGGCTTATGAAATGGTCCTGCGTGGCGTTTCGGGGCTGATGACCGGAAGTGACCGGGTTTCTCCCATCGAGTGGGAGCGGGCGCTGGATCAGCTGCAATTGCAGGATCGTTATCCGGGAATACAGGCCGTCGCCTGGTCGCGCTACCTGAGCCACGCGCAGTTGGGCGATTTTCGAGCCGAGCTGAAAGCGGATGAGCGCCTCGACTATCAGGTGTTTCCCGAGGGGGAACGCGAGTACTACTTGCCCATCGATTACGTCAGTCCTCTGGATTGGCGTAACCGGCGCGTACTCGGTTTCGACATGCTCAGCGAGGCGATCCGCCATCAGGCCATCGAGCGCAGCCTTGAAAGCGGTGATGCCAGCCTGAGTGGGCCGGTGGTGTTACGCCAGGAAATCGATGTCAACGTGCAGCAGGGTGTACTGCTGTTTCTTCCGGTCTTTCGTCCTGGCGTGCCACTCAATACGGTGGAGCAACGTCGCGCCGCGCTGCTGGGTACGGTGCATGGCGCGTTTCGTAGCCACGATCTGATCGAGGGCATCCTGGGTGGTCAGGCACGGCGTTTCGACATTCTGCTGAGGGATCTGCAGGCGTCGGATGTCCAGTTGCTGGGCGGCGAAACTCAGGCTAACGGCTGGAAACCGCGCTTTCAGAATCGTATGGAGCTGCCGCTGTACGGCCGTGTCTGGGAATTGGAGGTGATCGGAACACCCGAGTACGAGCGCGGTCTGGTCGATCGTACCAGTACGCTCGGACTCTGGGCTGGTTTGGCGGCGACACTGCTTCTGTCAATTCTGGTCGGCGGTTTTCTCTATCAGCGCGAGCGCAAACTGCAGATCAGTGAGCGGGCCGCCGTGGCCCTGAGTGAGCGTGAAGAACGCTTCCGTCTGCTGGTCGAGCGACTGCCGGTGGCGACCCTGCTGTGCGACGACAAGGGCCGCATCGAGATGGCCAATCGCAGCGCCGCCGAGCTGTTCGATTGCCCGCTCAATGCCTTGCCGGGCGAGACTGTACTGCGCGTCCTGCCCAATATCGAGTCACCGAAAGACTTGCAGGCGCAGTTGGCCGAGAGTGACGAGCGCATGGTCCGGACGCTGCGCGGCGAGTCGATTCCGGTCAGCATCAGCCTAAATCCGCTGCACGAAGGCAGCAGCTACCTGATCAACCTGGTGGACCTGCGTGCGCGCAAGGTGGCCGAGGAGCGCTTCCGGTTGGTGGTCGAGGCCTCGCCCAATGCCATCGTGCTGGTCGATGGTCTGGGACGCATTGCCATGGTCAATCGACAGACCGAGCTGCTGTTCGGCTACGAGCGTCAGGTGCTGCTCGGCGAACCGGTGGAAATGTTGCTGCCCGACGCGCAGCGTGGCAGCCATGTAGCAATGCGTCGGGGCTATCAGGCGATGCCTGAGCAGCGCCGCATGGGCAGCAATCGTGAACTGTTCGGTCAGCATCGTGAGGGGCGGTTGATCCCGCTGGAGGTGGGGTTGTCGCCGATTCGCAGTGGCGACGAGAACCTGGTGCAGGCGGTGATCATCGACATCAGCGAGCGCAAGGCTGCCGAGCAGAAACTGCGTGAGCAGGCCGAACAACTGCTGTTGGCCAACCGCTACAAGTCCGAGTTTCTCGCCAACATGTCCCATGAGCTGCGCACGCCGCTCAACAGTATCCTTATTCTCAGTGACCAACTGCGGCAGAACCTGGCGGGAAATCTGACCGAGAAGCAGAGCAAACATGCTGATATCGTGCACCGCGCTGGCAGCGATCTGCTGCAACTGATCAACGATGTACTCGACCTGGCCAAGGTTGAGTCGGGGCGCATGCAGCTCAAGCTCGAGCCGATCAACATGCAGGACGTGCTGGTGGAACTCGATGCCAGCCTGCGGCCGATGGCCGAACTCAAAGGGCTGCGTCTGCATACCCAGCTGGAGGCCGGGGTACCACGCGTCATCCACACCGACCGCGTGCGACTGCATCAGATACTGCGCAATCTGCTGTCCAACGCGCTGAAATTCACCGATCAGGGCGAGGTCACCCTGACTGTCGGCAGCCAGGGGCGCCAAGATGATGAGCGCGAGTTGCTGAGCTTCAGCGTGCGTGACACCGGTATCGGTATCGACCCTGCGCAACACGAACAGGTGTTCCAAGCCTTTCAACAGATCGACGGCTCCACCAGTCGGCGTTTCGGCGGTACCGGGCTGGGGCTGGCCATCACCCGTCAGCTGGTGCTGGCTCTGGATGGCGATATCAGCCTGCAAAGTGCGCCGGGGCAGGGGTCTACCTTCACCGTCAGGTTGCCTGTACAGGCTGGACCGCTCAGCGTCGAGGCCCCGGTGGAGGGGCCGCAGCGTGCAGGTGATGGCCCGCCGTTGCTGATCATCGAGGACGATGCCAATTTTGCTGCGGTGATCGCCGAGGAGGCTCACGCCCATGGGTTTTCCAGCGTGCATTGCCGTACTGGTCTGCAGGCGTTGGGGCTGTTGCAGCAGGAGTCGTTCAACGCGGTGATACTCGACATCCTGCTGCCTGATCTGAGTGGCTGGCAGCTGTTCCGTCGTCTGCGCGCCCAGCCGAACCATCGGCATACGCCGGTGCACATCATCTCCTGTGTCCCGCAACCGGTGGGTTGGAACGATGATGGCACTCGCTATCTGGTCAAACCCATTGGCCGTGATGAACTGGAGCAGGTGTTCATCGAGTTGCAGCACGGTGAACAACACGAGCAGGCATTGCTGTTGGTGGAGGATGTCGAGGTAGAGCGCGAGCACTACCGCGAACAACTGACGGAGCTGGGCTTCCAGGTCGTCGCCTGCGCCGATGGCGAGCAGGCGCGCGAGGCTTATGCGCAGGGGCAGTTCTGCGCGCTGGTGATCGATCTCGACCTGCCGGATCAGGATGGTTTCGCTCTGCTCGACAGCCTCAACCAGGTGCGCACGTTGCAGGGCACGCGCGTGGTGATCAATACCGGTGTGGACGTCACGCAACAGACCCTGCAGCGCCTGCGCCGCTACAGCGCCGTGGTGGTGCGCAAGCATGGTGATGACACCGACGCTCTGTGCCAGGCGGTACAGGGCTTTCTCGGTGACGTGCGTGCGCCGCAACCGGCCCAGGCACGGCTCAATCCGTTGCAGGGAAAACGCATCCTGCTGGTGGATGACGATGTGCGTAACGTCTATGCGCTGACGGCGTTGCTGGATGAAGTGGGGCTGCGCGTCAGTTCCGCCAAGGACGGCATCGAGGCCATTGCCACTTACCAGCGTGACCCGTTCGACTTGATCCTGATGGATATGGCCATGCCCAACATGGACGGCTATACCGCCACGCGCCTGCTCAAGCAGGAGCATGGATGCGTCATCCCGATCATCGCGCTTACCGCTCATGCCATGAAGGGTGACCGCGAGAAGTGCATCACCGCAGGCGCGGATGACTACATGGCCAAGCCGATCAAGCGCGATGAGCTGCTGGCATTGTTGGAGCGCTGGCTGGGTATGCCGACCATGCCTTCGCCTGGCGATGGGCTAACCTGATGGAAGGAGTAAGTGGTGCAAGGGCAGATGGACAGGGGAGTGATGATGGCCCAGGCGCAGAGTAAGAACGCCGCTGTACCCGCCAAGCAGGTTCTGTTGGTGGTGGATGACCGTATGGAGAACCTCGAGGCCATGAAGGCGCTGCTCGAGGATGGCGAGTGGCTGCTGCGTTGCGCCAGCTCCGGTGAAGAGGCCCTGCGCTGTCTGCTCGAAGAAGATGTCGGGCTGGTCCTGCTCGACGTGCAGATGCCGGGTATGGACGGCTTCGAGGTCGCCCGCCTGATGCGTGGCAACCCGCGTACGCGATTGACGCCAATCATCTTCGTATCCGCCATCGCGCAGACCCACGATGCCGTATTGCGTGGTTATAGCACCGGTGCCGTGGACTTCATGCTCAAGCCCTTCGACCCCAGTGTGTTGCGCCACAAGATTCAGAGCCTGCTGGAGCACGAGCACAATCGCTGTGAATTGCAGACGCTTTCCCAGCAGCTTGAGCGCGCCAGGGCATTCAACGCCTCGGTGCTGGCCAATGCCGCCGAGGGTATTCTGGTGGTCGGCGAGGATGGTCGCATTCAGTTCGCCAACCCCGCGATAGCGCAGATGCTCGATGGCGAGGTAGGTGATCTAGAGGGCGTCGATCTGCTGTCGTTTCTCAAGAATCCAGCCAGCGAAGGCGGCTGGCAGCAGTCCGAGTTCTACCTGCACTTCAAGCGCGAGGCGACCTATCGCGTGCACGAAGCGATGTTGCGCACGTTCAAGGGCGGTTGCCTGCCTGTAGCGCTGTCCTGCTCACCTCTGCCGCGGCCGCAACGTGCGATGGTGCTGATCGCGCTGGATATGTCGGTGGTGCGTAATCTGCACGCGCAACTGGAGTCGCAGGCAGTCACTGACGCGCTGACCGGCCTGCTCAATCGTCGCGGCTTTCATCAGGCACTGGAGTCGGCGTTGGCGCGTATCGAGCGCAGCGGTCAGCGCGTCGCGGTGCTGTACCTGGACCTGGACGGTTTCAAACGCATCAATGACTCGCTCGGCCATGATGTCGGCGATCAGTTGCTGCGGCGTGTCGGTGAGCAGCTCAAGGCCTGCTTGCGTCCCTATGACAGCCTGGCGCGCATCGGTGGTGACGAATTCACCGCGCTGCTGGACAACCTCGGCCACCCCGAGGATGCCGCCAAGGTCGCTGAGAAGCTGATCGAACTGGTCTCGGTGCGCCACACCCTCGATGGTGTGGACTTCACCCTCGGTGCCAGCGTTGGCATCGCCTGCTTTCCTGAATGCGGGCAGAGCGTGGAGGGTCTGCTGCGCTCCGCCGACATGGCGATGTATGAAGCCAAGCGCGCCGGCCGTCAGCAATACCGCTTCTTCTCACCGGAGATGAACGGACGCGCTCGTTCGCGGCTGATGCTCGAAGAAAGCCTGCGTCACGCCATCGAGAACGATGACTTCGTGCTGGTTTATCAGCCGCAGTTCCATCTGGATAGCGGACGCCTGCGCGGCTTCGAAGCCTTGCTACGCTGGCAGCATCGTGTCGCCGGTACCGTGGCGCCGAACGTGTTCATTCCGCTGCTCGAAGAAACCCGCCTGATCAACCGTCTCGGCGAATGGATCTTCCGTGAGGGCGCCAGGCAGTTGGCCGTGTTCAAGCAACAGTTCGGTGAGGACATGGTGCTCAGCCTCAACGTCAGCCCGGTGCAGTTCGGCATGCCGCAACTGGTGACCGATCTACAGCGTGTACTCGACGCTCACGGTCTGAAGCCCAGCCAACTGGAGGTGGAAGTTACCGAGAGCGCGCTGATGCAGGATCTGGAGCTGACGCAGGCGCAGTTACGTCATCTGCGCGAGCTGGGGGTGAAGATTGCCATCGATGATTTCGGCACCGGCTATTCATCATTGGCGTACCTGCGTCACTTCGAACTCGATACGCTGAAGATCGACCGTTTGTTCATTTCCAACATGCTCGACTCACCCCGTGATGCGGCGGTGGTCAGTACCATCATCGATCTCGGCCATCACCTAGGTCTGGAGGTCATCGCCGAAGGCGTCGAAACCCAGGCGCAGCGTGAGTGGTTGACGCAACACCACTGCAGCATCATGCAGGGTTTCCTGGTGGCGCCAGGCGTGCCGCCCAGCAGCGCGATGCAGGTGCCGGCGCTGCTGGATTGGAGCAAGTTGCCCCTGTCGTCCCCCTGATCGGTACAGCGACGCATACCCGTGGGGTGCGGAATCGGGGCGGTATGCTCGGTGCCCCCGAAGGTCTGGATTACGCCGAACGGTGCAGGTTGGCGAGCTCCGCGTCCTTCTCTTCCCATAGACGATTGACCCATTGCTGGAAGGCCCGGCGGTAGTCGTCATCCTGATCGTAGATACGGCCGATGAACTCGCGCGGAATATCGACCTGCCTGAAAGTCACCTGCACGGCATCCAGGCGCCCACAGAGCAAGTCCCAGAAGCCTGGGACGCCATGCGGATAGTGGATGGTGACGTTGACGATGGCGTGCAGCTGTTCACCCATGGCATCAAGCACGAAGGCGATGCCGCCAGCCTTGGGTTTGAGCAGGTGCTTGAAAGGCGACTGCTGCTGCGCATGCTTGGCCGGGGTCAGGCGGGTGCCCTCGAGGAAGTTGAACACCGCCACGGGGTTGGTCTTGTAACGCGCGCAGGCTTTGCGGGTGGTGGCCAGGTCCTGGCCGCGCTTCTCCGGATACTTGGCCAGGTATTCCTTGCTGAAGCGCTTCATGAAGGGAAACTCCAGCGCCCACCAGCATAGGCCGATCACCGGCACCCAGATCAGCTCCTGTTTGAGGAAGAACTTCAGCAGCGGCATATGTCGGTTGAGCAGGTACTGCAGCACCAGGATATCCGCCCAGCTCTGGTGGTTGCTGGTGACCAGGTAGGAGTGACGAGTATCGAAGCGCTCCAGGCCCTGGACATTCCATTCGATATGGCCAACCAGGCGCATCCAGAATTTATTGACGCCGATCCAGCTCTCGGCGATCCCGTGCATGACGAAGCGCAGTGCGCGTTGGATCGGCGCGAATGGCAGCAGCAGTTTGAGCAGAGCGACGAAGAACAGCGGCCAGCACCAGAACAGGGTGTTGAGAGCCAACAGCAGGCTCGCGATCAGGCCACGCAGCGGCGCGGGAAGAAAGTGCAGCATCGGGCAAACGCCTCCGTAAGCAGGCTGCACGCCCTGCGGGCAGCCTGAGAAAGGGGCTTTCGCTGCGCCCCGTATCAGTCGAAAGAGCTGCGGCGTTCCGTGCAGCGAGCTGGTTCGGCGCCAAGGGTAACGGTTGTGCACTGACCTGCAAGTGCTAGTGATGACCATCAGGTTTTGTTCGCTCGGTGCGCACCGGCTTTTTCGGCCGGTGCGCACGGCGCATCCTGTTGCCTCTCTAGCTTGGTAGATCCGCCGCCTGAATGGCCGTCAGCGCGATGGTGTAGACGATGTCGTCGACCAGCGCACCGCGCGACAGGTCGTTCACCGGCTTGCGCAGGCCCTGCAGCATCGGGCCGACGCTGATGCAGTCGGCGCTGCGCTGCACGGCCTTGTAGGTGGTATTGCCGGTGTTCAGGTCGGGGAACACGAACACCGTGGCGCGGCCGGCCACCGGGCTGTTCGGCGCTTTCTGCCGGCCGACGCTCTCGATGGCTGCCGCGTCGTACTGCAGCGGGCCGTCGAGCAGCAGGTCCGGGCGTTTCTCACGGGCCAGGCGGGTGGCGACGCGCACTTTCTCCACTTCTTCGCCGCTGCCGGAATCACCGGTGGAGTAGCTGAGCATGGCAACGCGCGGCGGGATGCCAAAAGCCTGCGCCGAGTTGGCGCTCTGCAGAGCGATCTCCGCCAGTTGCTCGGCGTTCGGGTCCGGGTTCACCGCGCAGTCGCCATAGACCAGCACCTGGTCCGGCAGCAGCATGAAGAACACCGAGGACACCAGGTTGTAGCCTGGTGCGGTCTTGATCAGCTGCAGGGCCGGGCGAATGGTGTTGGCGGTGGTGTGGATGGCGCCGGAGACCAGACCGTCGACCTCGTCCAGGGCCAGCATCATGGTGCCGAGTACCACGGTGTCTTCCAGCTGCGCTTCTGCCATTGGCGCATTGAGGCCCTTGCCCTTGCGCAGCTCGACCATCGGCTCGATGTAGCGACCGCGTATCAGGTCCGGGTCGAGAATTTCCAGGCCTTCCGGCAGCTCGATACCTTGCGCGCGGGCCACGGCGTGCACGTCTTCCGGCTTGGCCAGCAGTACGCAGCGGGCGATGCCGCGAGCCTGGCAGATGGCGGCGGCCTGCACGGTACGGGGTTCGCTGCCTTCGGGCAGGACGATGCGCTTGGCTGCAGCCTTGGCTCGTTGCACCAGCTGGTAGCGGAAGGCCGGGGGCGACAGGCGCAGCTCGCGCGGGGTGCCGCAGCGGGCGCTCAACCAGTCGTGGTCGATATGCCCTGCGATGAAGTTGGAGACCTTCTCCGCGCGCTCGCGGTCATCCAGAGGAATTTCCTTGTTCAGGCGGTTGAGATTGGTGGCGGTGTCGTAGGAACCGGTGCTCACCGTCATCACCGGCAGGCCGCTGGCCAGGGCGCCTTGGCACAGCTCCATGATGCGTGGGTCGGGGGCGAAATCACTGCACAGCAACAGGCCCGCCAGCGGTACGCCATTCATCGCAGCCAGGCTGGCGGAGAGGATGATGTCGTCGCGATCACCCGGCGTCACCACCAGGGTGCCGGGCTTGAGCAGTTGCACGCTGTTGGCGACAGCACGTGCGCAGAGCACGATCTTCAGCATGCGTCGCTGCTCATAGTCGCCAGCGTTGAGGATGCGTGCGCCGAGCAACTCGGCGATGTCCTTGGTGCGCGGCGCGTTCAGTTCGTCCTGCCAGGGAATACAGCCGAGCAGGCGGAAACTCTCGGTCTTGAGCAGGGGAGAAAGCTCCTGCAGACGTTCGGTGAAGGCTGCGATGCCGTTGTCGCTGCGCACCTTGTTGAGGATCACACCCAGCACCTTGGGGTCCTTGGGCCCGCCGAACTGCTGGGCCTGGATCTCGATGCGATCGGACAGCTCGGTGAGGTTCTCGTCTTCCGGGGCGCTGACCAGAATCACGTCGGCATCCAGGCTCTTGGCCAGGTGCAGGTTGACCCGAGCGGCGTAGCTGGCGTGGCGCGTTGGCACCATGCCTTCGACGATGACCACGTCCTTGTCGACTGCCGCCTGCTGGTAGAGGCTGATGATCTCTTCCAGTAGTTCGTCCAGCTGGCCGTCGCCGAGCATGCGTTCGACATGGCTGAGCGGCAGCGGCTTGGGCGAATTCAGGCCATGGGTGCGGGCGATCAGCTCACTGGAGCGCTCCGGGCCGAGGTCGCCAGCATGCGGTTGGGCGATGGGCTTGAAGAAGCCAACCTTGAGGCCGCTGCGCTCTAGCGCACCGACCAGGCCGAGGCTGATGGAGGTAAGGCCGACACCGAAACCGGTGGGGGCGATGAAGAAGGTATGCATGAAATAGCCTCAGTCGAGCAGGGCAAGAGTGTCGAGGGCGATCTGCCGCTCTTCGTTGGTCGGTACCACCAGCACGCGCGGATGACCATCCGCGTGAATGGCGCCGGCGACGCCGCGCACGCAGCGGGCGTTGGCCTGGGAGTCCAGCCGCAGCCCGAGCAGGCCGAGATGGTCCAGGGTCTTGCTGCGGATCAGCGCGGAGTTCTCGCCGATACCGCCGGTGAAGATCAGGCCGTCGAGACGGCGCAGCGCGCAGCTCATCGCCGCCAGTGATTTGGCCAGGCGGTAGCAGAACACCTCGATGGCCAGGGTCGCGCCGACGTGCCCCTGTTCGCGGGCCTGCTCCAGCGTGCGCATGTCGTTGGACAGGCCGGATAGACCGAGCAGGCCGCTGTCCTTGTTGAGCATGCTGTCGATCCGCTCCAGGCTCCAGCCCAGGGTACGTGCCAGGTGCCCGTGCAGGTTGGGGTCGACATCGCCGCTACGTGTGCCCATCACCAGGCCTTCCAGCGGCGTCAGGCCCATGCTGGTGTCGCGGCTGTGGCCATTCTCCACGGCGCAGGTGGAGCTGCCATTGCCCAGATGGGCCACCAGCCAACTGCTGGCGTCGAATGCCAGGCCGCTCATCTGCGCCGCCTTGCGGCTGACGTAACGGTGGCTGGTGCCGTGGAAGCCATAGCGGCGTACGCCATGCTCAGCGTAGAGCGCGTGCGGTACGGCATAGCGATAGGCGTGCTCGGGCAGGCTCTGGTGGAAGGCGGTGTCGAACACCGCCACCTGCACCAGGTTGGGAAACAGCTTCATCGCCGCTTCGATGCCTTGCAGGTTGGCCGGATTGTGCAGTGGAGCCAGCGGCGCGACCTGGCGGATGGCCTGCAGGCTGGCAGCGTCCAGGCGAGAGGCGCCGGAGAAGTGCTCGCCGCCGTGTACCACACGGTGGCCGATACCGTGCAGCTCACCGGCTGCGGCCTGCTGTACCACGGGTAGAAGATGAGACAGGGCCAGGCGGTGGTCGGCGCCCGGCAGAACCAGGCTGTCCTTTTGTTCGCCTTGTTGCCAGTGCAGCACCGCTTCGGGGCTGCCAAGACGCTCGGCCAGGCCGCTGAGCATGAAGGTTTCCTGCGCTTCGTTGACCAAGGCGAACTTGATCGACGAGCTGCCGCAGTTGATCACCAGAATGTTGCGTGCAGACATTTAAGCTTCCTTGGATTCATCGTGCGACCGATCCATGGCGCACCAGCCACAGGGGAAGAGGCTTCCCTGCCTGACTTGGCGCTGCTCGGGATCGAGTACCCAGGACCGATTCTGCCAGGGTGGTCGGTGGCGTACATGCTGAGTATGGCCACAGGATAAGACTGCCACCCAGTCACCGTGCTCGTCCTGACGAAAATCAACGATCCGTACGGCCCGTTTGTCCGGGCTCGGGTCGCAATCCAGGCTGGCGTTGGTTAAACTTGCCCGTTCATTTATCTTTCGCAAAAGGTCTCCCCATGCTGATCGCCGCCAACAAGGCCGTCTCCATCGACTATACCCTGACCAACGATGCCGGTGAGGTGATCGACAGCTCCACTGGCGGCGCGCCGCTGGTCTATCTGCATGGTGCCGGCAATATCATCGCCGGTCTCGAGAAGGCCCTGGTTGGCAAGCAGGTTGGCGATGAGCTGGACGTTTCCGTCGAGCCGGAAGAAGCCTACGGTGAATACAGCGCCGAGCTGGTCGCGACCCTGAGCCGCGCCATGTTCGAAGGCGTCGACACCCTGGAAGTGGGTATGCAGTTCCACGCTTCGGGCCCGGACGGCAGCATGCAGATCGTTACCATCCGCGATATCGACGGCGACGACGTGACTGTCGACGGCAACCACCCGCTGGCCGGCCAGCGCCTGAACTTCAAGGTCAAGGTCGTGGCCGTGCGTGACGCCAGCGAAGAAGAAGTGGCCCACGGTCACATCCATGGCGAAGGTGGTCACCACCACTAAGTTGCCTGTCAGGCGACTTGCGGTCGTTCCGAGTGGAGCAACCGCTGCTAAGCTCAAGCTTGCGATAAAGGCGCCTCAGGGCGCCTTTTTCATGCATGGCGGTCTGTGCGCTTGCAGCCGCTTCCAGGATTTACCGGGCCGTGCGCCCGTTGCACTGAATTCGCTGAGGAAGTTCGTCATGAGTGCTTTTCACGATCTCAATCTGCGTGCGTTGGACGGTCAGGAACTGCCGTTGGCGCCCTACAAGGGCCAAGTAGTGCTAGTGGTCAACGTCGCCTCCAAGTGCGGCCTGACCCCTCAATACGCCGGGCTGGAAAAACTCTATCAACAGTACAAGGGCAATGGTTTCACCGTGCTTGGTGTGCCGTGCAACCAGTTCGCCGGCCAGGAGCCTGGCAGCGAGGACGAGATCCGTTCGTTCTGCAGCCTCAACTACGGCGTGAGCTTTCCGCTGGGCAGCAAACTGGAGGTCAACGGCCCTGCTCGTCA
Source organism: Pseudomonas sp. YY-1 (assembly GCF_002843095.1). NCBI lineage: Bacteria > Pseudomonadati > Pseudomonadota > Gammaproteobacteria > Pseudomonadales > Pseudomonadaceae > Pseudomonas > Pseudomonas sp. YY-1. Next base: position 21,725 of record NZ_PJLX01000019.1, read on the forward strand.
CCCGCTCTATCGCCTGCTGGCCGGTGAGGGAGCCGAGTTTCCCGGTGATATCACCTGGAACTTCGAGAAATTTCTGGTCGGCCAGGACGGTCGTGTGCTGGCGCGTTTCTCTCCGCGTACCACGCCGGACGATCCGGCCTTGATCCAGGCCATCGAAAAAGCCCTGGGCCTCTGAAGTAGCAACGCCTGCGCTCGCTATTCTGGGCGCAGGTGAGGCTAATCGGCCAAATTCCCGGCCATTTCCCCTTGCACCCTTGTTCTCATCGTCATCCGCTTGCTTAATCGGCCGACCTGCCGAGGAGTGCGCCCATGACCAGCTTTCCCAACGAGCAACCGCCTGCCATGGCCTCACCGGGTGAGTTGCGTGCACTGATCGAAAGTCGCCGTGCAGTGCGCCGTTTCACCCCTGAGCTGGTGCCGGACGCGGTGATCCGCGATTGCCTGGAACTGGCCGTGCTGGCGCCGAACTCCTGCAACCTGCAGCCCTGGAGTTTCCAGGTGATTCGCGACCCGTCGCTGCTGGCGCAGCTGCACCCGGTCTGCATGAGCCAGAACGCTGCGCGTGCGCCTTTGATTATTGCCGTGCTGGCGCGCCCGGACACCTGGCGTCAGGCCTGCCGCAACGTCATCGATTACTGGCCGGAGACCGAGGTGCCGGCGCGTATCCGCCGCTTCTACAGCAAGACCGCGCCGTTTCAGTACAACCAGGGGCCGCTGGGCCTACTCGGTATGTTCAAGCGCCAACTGGTGCGGCTGATGGGGTTGCGCAAGCCGCTGATGCGCAAGCCCAACAGCAAGGCTGATATGCGCCTGTGGGCGGTGAAGTCCACGGCGCTGGCGGCGGAGAACCTGATGCTCGCCTTCCAGAGTCACGGCTATGCCACTTGCCCGATGGAGGGCTTCGACGAGCCGCGTTTGCGTCGTGTGCTGGATATCCCGCGCCAGGCCATCCCCATCATGCTGCTGGCCGTTGGGCGTCAGGGCGAGAAGGGCATCTACAACCCGCGTCTGCGCTTTCCGCTGGAACAGCACGTCACCTGGCGCTGATCTGGATCAAGTCGCCACATCTTGAATACGGCGTAATCGTCCTTATCTAGTCTGCATCTCAGCGAGTTTCTTTTCTCGGGGAAGTTGTCCCGGCTCGCCATTCTGGAGGAAGGACATTTATGCGTATCGATCGTTTGACCAGCAAGCTGCAACTTGCACTCTCCGATGCCCAATCCCTGGCGGTGGGCATGGATCATGCCGCCATCGAGCCGCTGCACTTGATGCAGGCGCTGCTCGAGCAACAGGGCGGTTCGATCAAGCCGCTGCTGATGCAGGTCGGCTTCGACATCAACAGCCTGCGTCAGGGCCTGACCCGTGAACTGGACCAACTTGGCAAGCTGCAGAACCCCACGGGCGACATCAACCTGTCGCAGGACCTGGCCCGTCTGCTCAATCAGGCCGACCGTCTGGCACAGCAGAAGGGCGACCAGTTCATTTCCAGCGAGCTGGTGCTGCTCGCTGCCATGGACGAGAGCAGCAAACTAGGCAAGCTGCTGCTTGGCCAGGGTGTATCGAAGAAGGCCCTTGAAAATGCCATCGCCAACCTGCGCGGCGGCCAGGCCGTTAACGACCCCAATGTCGAGGAATCGCGGCAGGCGCTGGACAAGTACACCGTCGACCTGACCAAGCGCGCCGAAGAAGGCAAGCTCGACCCGGTGATCGGCCGTGACGACGAGATCCGCCGCACCATCCAGGTCCTGCAGCGCCGGACCAAGAACAACCCGGTACTGATCGGCGAACCCGGTGTGGGCAAGACCGCCATCGCCGAAGGCCTGGCCCAGCGCATCATCAATGGCGAAGTGCCGGATGGCCTGAAGGACAAGCGCCTGCTGTCGCTGGACATGGGCTCGCTGATCGCCGGCGCCAAGTTCCGCGGTGAGTTCGAGGAGCGCCTCAAGGCGGTGCTCAACGAACTGGGCAAGCAGGAAGGGCGCATCATCCTGTTCATCGACGAGCTGCATACCATGGTCGGCGCCGGCAAGGCCGAGGGCGCCATGGACGCCGGCAACATGCTCAAGCCGGCTCTGGCTCGTGGGGAGCTGCACTGTGTGGGCGCCACCACCCTGGATGAGTACCGCCAGTTCATCGAGAAGGACGCCGCGCTGGAACGCCGCTTCCAGAAGGTACTGGTGGATGAGCCGAGCGAGGAAGACACCATCGCCATTCTGCGTGGCCTGAAAGAGCGTTACGAGGTGCACCACGGTGTGACCATCACCGACGGCGCGATCATCGCCGCGGCCAAGCTCAGCCATCGCTACATCACCGACCGCCAGTTGCCGGACAAGGCCATCGACCTGATCGACGAGGCGGCCAGCCGCATCCGCATGGAGATCGATTCCAAGCCCGAGGAGCTCGATCGCCTGGATCGTCGTCTGATCCAGCTGAAAATCGAGCGCGAGGCGCTGAAGAAGGAAGACGACGACGCAGCGCTCAAACGCCTCGAAAAGCTCAAGGAAGACATCGCCCGGCTGGAGAAGGAATACGCCGACCTGGATGAAATCTGGAAGTCGGAGAAGGCCGAGGTGCAGGGTTCGGCGCAGATCCAGCAGAAGATCGAGCAGGCCAAGGCCGATCTCGAGGCAGCGCGGCGTAAGTCCGACCTGCAGCGTATGGCCGAACTGCAGTACGGCATCATTCCGGATCTGGAGCGCAGCCTGCAGATGGTCGACCAGCATGGCAAGGCTGAGAACCAGTTGTTGCGCAGCAAGGTCACCGACGAGGAGATCGCCGAGGTCGTGTCCAAGTGGACGGGCATTCCGGTGAGCAAGATGCTCGAAGGTGAGCGCGAAAAATTGCTGAAGATGGAAGGTTTGCTGCACCAGCGCGTTATCGGCCAGGATGAGGCGGTGGTAGCTGTCTCCAACGCAGTGCGCCGTTCGCGTGCCGGTCTGGCTGACCCGAACCGTCCGAGTGGTTCGTTCCTATTCCTCGGCCCGACCGGGGTGGGCAAGACCGAGCTGTGCAAGGCGCTGGCCGAGTTCCTCTTCGACACCGAAGAGGCGCTGGTGCGCATCGATATGTCCGAGTTCATGGAGAAGCACAGCGTTGCCCGCCTGATTGGTGCACCGCCCGGCTACGTAGGTTACGAAGAGGGCGGTTATCTGACCGAGGCCGTGCGCCGCAAACCCTATTCGGTGGTGCTGATGGACGAAGTCGAGAAGGCGCACCCGGATGTGTTCAACGTGCTGCTGCAGGTACTGGAAGACGGTCGCCTGACTGACAGCCATGGCCGCACCGTGGACTTCAAGAACACGGTGATCGTGATGACCTCCAACCTCGGCTCGGCGCAGATTCAGGAGCTGGTGGGCGACAAGGAAGCGCAGCGCGCGGCGGTGATGGATGCGGTGAGCAGCCACTTCCGTCCCGAGTTCATCAACCGCATCGACGAAGTGGTGGTGTTCGAGCCGCTGGGCCGTGAGCAGATCGCCGGCATTGCTGAAATCCAGTTGCAGCGTCTGCGTGGTCGTCTGGCCGAGCGTGAGCTGAGCCTGGAGCTGACGCCGGAGGCGCTCGACAAGCTGATCGCCGTCGGTTACGACCCGGTGTATGGCGCACGTCCGCTCAAGCGTGCGATCCAGCGTTGGATCGAGAACCCGCTGGCGCAGCAGATCCTGGCTGGCTCCTTCGCGCCCGGTGCGGTGGTGCATGCCAGGGTCGATGGCGAAGAAATCGTATTCGCCTGATCGCGCTCAATGTAAAAAGAAGGCCCGCCAAATCGGCGGGCCTTTGCTTTTGTAGCCCGGATGAAATCCGGGGAGTCGGCGTCAGGGTTTCCCGGATTGCATCCGGGCTACGGTGCAGCAGAACTATTGTGGGAGGGGCTTCAGCCGCGAACGTCGCCGCTGAAGCGCCTCCCACATCCGTAATAGCGGATTCAGCGTCTTAGCAGCAATTGCCCCAATGCTTCTTCTTCGAGGTATGGCCGATGCCAGGGTTGAAGGTGTTGGTCGGGTCGAGTTCGCGGTAGAAACCGGCCAGCGCCGGCTTGGCCACGTACAGGTGGCCAACGTTGTGCTCGGCCGGATACTCGGCTTGGCGAGCGTCCAGCAGCTTCCACATGCGGTGTTCCATAGCGATCGGGTCGATGCCCTTCTTGACGATATAGTCCTGGTGGAACACATGGCAGAAGAAGTGCCCGTAGTAGAGCTTGTGGATGATCTGCTCTTCCATCTCCTGCGGCAGCGTCTCGACCCATTCACGGTCGTTACGGCGCAGAGCGATGTCCAGGGCGAGGATGTCCTCGACACTGCTGCGATGCGACTCGCGGTATCGGATCGCGGCGCCGGCCACGGCAAAACGATGCAGGAAGGCTTTGCGCCCCTCATCGGCATCGCACTCGAAATAGGCACCGCTGTCACTGCCATTGAAATACTCGGTCAGGAAGCTGCGGGTCTGTTCCAGCGTGTCGTTGGATACGCGCACCAGCAGGTGATGCTCGAAACGGTCACGGTACTCACGCATACGTGGCGGCAGGTGGCTGGGCAGCAGGTTCATCAGGGCCTGGATCACCTTGTCGGTCACGCCACGCAGGCCGAAGCGCTCGAAGAAACCGTCCACGCGGCTCTTCATGGCGAAGGCGGCCGGCACCTTGGACGTGCCGAATTTGTCGATCACCAGGAAGGTGTCCTTGCCGTACTTCTCGCCGATGTCGAATGCCGTGCGATGGATGTATTCCCCGGCAATCGGCAGGCGCGGCAGCTTGGCCAGCAGGTGGCGGCGCACTTCGGTGAGGTCGTGCGGGTCGTTGCTGCCGATGTAGAACACCGTGCTCGGCTCTTTCGGGAAGGTGTCCAGGCGCACGGCGAACAGGCACAACTTGCCAGCCGAACCGGAGGCTTCGAACAGGCGCGACGGGTCGGCGTTGAAGCGCGCCGGGGTATCGGCATCAACGTCGCGCACATGCTCGCCGTAGCGCGCATCGGAGGCCTTGGCGGTGTCCTCGTTGCGTACCTGCTGCGGCGTGTAGTCGCCGTTCTGCAGGCGGGTGAGAATTTCCTCCGGGTCGTTGCCCAGCTCGATGCCCAGATGGTTGACCAGCTCCAGCGAGCCGTCATCCTTTACCTGAGCGTACAGCGCCAGTTCGGTATAAGCCGGGCCGCGACGCACCAGGGCGCCGCCGGAGTTGTTGCAGATACCGCCGAGTACCGATGCGCCGATACAGGACGAGCCGATCACCGAATGCGGTTCGCGATTCAGTGGTGCCAGGGCCTGTTCCAGGCGATCCAGGGTCGCGCCCGGCAGGCACACCACCTGCTGACCATCGTTGATCAGTTGTACGCCGGTGATGCGCAGGGTGCTGATCAGCACGATCTCGCGGTCGTAGTCGGCGCCATCCGGGGTCGAGCCTCCGGTCAGGCCGGTATTGGCTGCCTGCATGATGACGATGCGGTCGGCCGCCACTGCCGCCTGCAGGATGCGCCACTGCTCCAGCAGCGAAGCGGGGCGTACCACGGCCAGGACGTTGCCCTCGCCCGTGCGATGGCCCTTGCGGAAGCGCCGCGTGCTTTGTGCGTCGGTCAGCACATGACTGCTGCCGACGATCTGGCGCATCTGCGTCAGCAGGGCGTCGCGGGTGATGGAGGCCGCAGCGGTCATTGGTTCAGCGCTCCTTTACCAGCAGGTCCGAGGTGATTTCGGCGATGGACTTGGCGCCAGTCAGCACCATGGCTACGCGCATTTCCTTCTCGATCAGGTCGAGCAGGTTGCTCACGCCCGCACCACCGGCAGCGGCCAGGGCATAGAGGAAGGCACGACCGAGCAGCACGGTGTCGGCGCCCTGGGCGATCATCCGCACTACGTCGAGGCCGGTGCGGATACCGGAGTCGGCGAGGATTTTCAGGTCACCCTTGACCGCATCGGCGATGGCCGGCAAGGCGCGGGCGCTGGACAGCACGCCGTCGAGCTGACGACCGCCATGGTTGGAAACGATGATGCCGTCGGCGCCGAAAGTTACCGCATCGCGGGCGTCTTCCGGGTCGAGAATGCCCTTGATCACCATCGGGCCGTCCCAGAAGTCGCGGATCCATTCCAGGTCCTTCCAGGAGATCGACGGATCGAAGTTGGCGCCCAGCCAGCCGATGTAGTCGGCCAGGCCAGTCGGGTTGCCGCGGTAAGCGGAGATATTGCCCAGGTCATGCGGTTTGCCCATCAGACCGACATCCCAGGCCCACTGCGGGTGAGTCATCGCTTGCAGCATGCGGCGCAGTGCGGCGTTCGGGCCGCTCATGCCGGAGTGGGCGTCACGGTAGCGGGCACCGGGCACGGGCATGTCGACGGTGAATACCAGCGTCGAGCAGCCGGCGGCCTTGGCGCGCTCCAGGGCGTTCTTCATGAAGCCGCGATCTTTCAGCACGTAGAGCTGGAACCACATCGGTCGGTCGATGGCCGGTGCCACTTCCTCGATCGGGCACACCGACACGGTGGACAGGGTGAAGGGAATACCCTTGGCCGCTGCTGCCTTGGCCGCCTGAACTTCGCCACGGCGAGCGAACATGCCGGTCAGGCCAACCGGTGCCAGGCCGACCGGCATCGACATCTTCTCGCCGAACAGCTCGGTGGACAGGTCCAGTTCGGACATGTTCTTCAGCACGCGCTGGCGCAGTTCGATGTCCGACAGATCAGCGACATTGCGGCGCAGCGTGTGTTCGGCGTAAGCGCCGCCATCGGCGTAGTGGAACAGGAAGGGCGGCAGCTTGCGTTGAGCGGCAGCGCGGTAGTCGGTCGAGGCAGAAATGATCATGGGCTCATCCTGTTGCTTAAAAAGGGGAAGCGTAGCCTGATGGCAAATGCCCCGACGATGTCGGGGCGTTCGTTCACTACCAATCGATCAGTGAGTCATCAGCGGATCGCTGACGCCCAGCACGTAGATCGCGACCATCGCGATGATGCCGGTAAACAGCAGGTAGTAAAGCGTCGGCCAGATGGTCTTGCGCAGGGTACTGCCTTCGCGGCCGAGCAGGCCAACGGTAGCCGAGGCTGCAACCACGTTATGGATCGCCACCATGTTGCCGGCGGCGGCACCCACGGCCTGGACCGCGACGATCAGAGCGCTGGAAATACCCAGGCTGCTGGCCACGCCGAATTGGAACTGGCTGAACATCATGTTGCTGACGGTGTTGGAGCCAGCGATGAAGGCGCCCAGGGCACCGATGCTCGGGGCCAGTAGCGGATAGATGCCGCCAACGCTGTCGGCCACCCAGCGCGCCATGAGGATCGGCATGCTGGCCAGTTCTGCACCATTCACGCCGGAGTTGATCAGGATACGCACCATCGGCACTGTGAACAGCAGCACGAAACCGGCGCTAAGCAATACGCTGGATGACTCTTTCACCGCCTTGCCCAGGTCACGCGCCTTCATGCCATGCAGGAAGAACGTGGCCAGAACCACGGCGACCAGAATGCCGCCCGGCAGGTACAGGGGTTGGAAGTTGGCGCTGACGCCGGCTTCGCCGAGCAGGTCCGGGAAGTTCACCACCACGGCCTTCAGCGCGTTGCCTACTTCCGGGAACACACGGCTGATCACCAGCAGTGCGCCGACCAGCACATAGGGCAGCCAGGCGCGCAGTGCGCTCATCGGTTTGGCGGTCAGTTCGTCCAGCTTCATCTCGACGGTGCCCAGCCATTCGCTCGGCCACTTGTCCGCCGGGGCGAAGTCCCAGGTCTTTTTCGGCACCAGGAAGCCGAAGCGGGCGGCGCTGGTGACGATGGCCAGGCCGATCAGGCCGCCCAGCAGCGATGGGAATTCCGGGCCGAGGAAGACGCCGGTGAAAACGTACGGCACGACGAAGGCCAGCCCGGCGAAGATCGCGAACGGCAGCACTTCCAGACCGGCTTTCCAGCTTTTCTCCTGACCGAAGAAACGGGTCAGCATCATTGCCATGATGACCGGCATGACCACGCCGACGGTGGCATGGATGATGGCCACTTCACTGGTGATCAATTGCAGGAACTGCGCCCAGGACGAACCCTGCTCGACCAGCTGCGCACCGATGGTGACCGTGTCCAGGCCGGTATTGAGGCCGACGATGATCGGCGTACCGACGGCGCCGAAGGAGACCGGCGTGCTTTGTACCAGCATGCCCATCAACACGGCGGCCATGGCCGGAAAACCGATGGCCACCAGCAGCGGGGCAGCGATGGCGGCCGGCGTACCGAAGCCCGAGGCACCCTCGATGAAGCAGCCGAACAACCAGGCGATGATGATGGCCTGGATGCGGCGGTCAGGACTGATGGTGGTGAAGCCGGCACGGATGGCGGTGATGCCGCCAGAGTGCTTGAGGGTGTTCAGTAGCAGGATGGCGCCGAAAATGATCCACAGCAGGCCGAGAGTGATCAACAAGCCTTGCAGGGTGGAGGCCAGGACACGATTGAGGGTCATGTCCCAGGCGAACAGACCGACGGCGGCAGTCACCAGGTAGACCAGAGGCATGGCGTGTTTGGCCGGCCAGCGCAGGCCGATCAGCAGAACGGCAGCAAGCAGAATCGGCGAGAACGCCAGCAGGGCGAGAATTCCGTTGGACATTGGGTCTTACTCCACACGAGCGCGCAGCGGGCGCGGCAGGGATGAGGCGTGATCGAACAGGCTTGCAGCGCGTAGGGCTGTCATGGCGTGACCTCGATGGTTTGTTGTTCTTGTTGGTTAAATTGGTAATACCAATTTACAATGAAGCGAGGTCAGGTTAAAAGTTGCTCAATTGACTGTCAAATCGAGTGGCTAAGACTTTGGTCGTAGAGTGCCTGCTTGTTCAGCGAAAGGGCGCGCTATAGGCTTGCCTCCTGAGGCCTTCGGCCTGGTCAAACCAATGGAGATGTCGGTGATGGAAGTAGGTCAGGTGCGGCAGCGTCGTCTCTCCGATGACATCGTCGCGCAACTGGAAACCATGATTCTCGAAGGCACCTTGCGTGCCGGTGAGAGGCTGCCCGCAGAGCGTGCGCTGGCCGAGCAGTTCGGCGTGTCTCGTCCGTCCTTGCGTGAAGCGATCCAGAAGTTGGTAGCCAAGGGGCTGCTGATCAGTCGCCAGGGTGGCGGTAACTATGTAGCTGAATCGCTCGGCTCGACTTTCAGCGACCCGCTACTGCAACTGCTGGAGCACAAGGAAGATGCCCAGCGTGACCTGCTGGAATTCCGCCATACGCTGGAAGGTTCCTGCGCCTACTACGCGGCCAGGCGCGCCACCGATATCGACCGGCAGCGCCTCACCGAAGCGTTCGAAGCCTTGCAGGATTGCTACGCGCGAGTCGGCAAGGTGACTCGTGCCGAGGAGGGGGCGGCCGATGCGCGCTTTCACCTGGCGATTGCCGAGGCCAGTCATAACGCGGTGCTGCTGCACACCATCCGTGGTCTGTTCGACTTGCTCAAGCGCAACGTGGTGACCAACATCGGCGGCATGTATGCCCAGCGTGAGGAGACCCGCGACATGCTGATCGGGCAGCACCGCGCGTTGTATCAGGCGATCATCGAAGGTCGCGCGGAGGATGCTCGCGAGCTTTCCAACCAGCACATCGACTATGTGCAGGAAGTGCTCTCGGAAGTGCAGCTGGAAGCCCAGCGTGTGGCGCGTGCGCAGCGCCGGCTAGGCCTGTAAGAAACAACGAGCCCAGGCGATCAATCATCACCCGGGCTACGAAGTGGGGAGGATGTTCAGTCTTCCTTGCCCTTGCTGCGCATCGCGCGCTGAACTTCGCGGTCGGCGTCACGTTCCTTCTCGGTGTGGCGCTTGTCGAAGTCTTTCTTGCCCTTGGCCAAGGCAATTTCGCATTTGACCAGATGCTGCTTCCAGTACAGCGACAGTGCCACGGCGGTGTAGCCCTTCTGCTGTACTGAGCCGAACAGCTTTTCCAGCTCGCGCTTGTTCAGCAGCAGCTTGCGCGTGCGGGTCGGGTCGGCGATGACGTGAGTGCTGGCGGTTTTCAAGGGCGTGATGTGACAGCCCATCAACCAGGCTTCATCGTCCTTGAGCAGCACGTAGCTGTCGACCAGCTGTGCCTTGCCGGCACGCAGGCTCTTCACTTCCCAGCCGGACAGCACCAGGCCGGCCTCGAACTTGTGTTCGATGAAATAGTCATGCAGCGCCTTTTTGTTAAGCGCGATGGTGCCTTGAGGATGTTTCTTTTGCTTAGCCATAGGGCGCGCATTATAGGGAGTCGTCCGCGCCTGCGCCATGGGGCGTTACCGAGCCAAACTTGAGCCCATGCCGCTAATCTCCGACAATGTGCGATCTTTTTTCCCGCAGTATGGGGTCTTGGCCGTAATGGCGAGCGACAAAGTTTCGATTCACGGTGCCTGGGCCAGTCGCTGGGTATTCATCCTGGCGGCGACCGGCTCGGCAGTCGGTCTCGGCAATATCTGGAAATTCCCCTATATGACTGGGGTCTATGGCGGCGGTGCGTTCGTCGTCATGTACCTGTTCTGCATTGCCCTGGTGGGTGTGCCGATCATGCTGGCAGAAACCATGATCGGTCGCCGCGGCCGGCAGAGCCCGGTCAATGCGATGAAGAGCCTGGCGATCGAAGCTGGAGCCTCGAAGCACTGGTCGCTGGCTGCGCTAATGGGGATGGTCGCCGCGCTACTGATTCTGTCCTTCTACAGTGTGGTGGCGGGTTGGTCGCTGGATTACATCATCGGTATGGGGCGTGGCGACTTCACCGGTATCAGCGCCGATGGCGCAGGTGCGGCGTTCGGCGGCCTGACTTCCGACCCGTGGCGCCTGACCTTGTGGCACAGCCTGTTCATGCTGATCACCGCGTTCGTCATCGCCAAGGGCGTGGTGGCAGGCCTGGAGCGCAGCTTGCGTATCATGATGCCGCTGCTGTTCGTGCTGCTGCTGGTGCTGCTGGGTTACAGCTTCACCACCGGACATTTCCGCGAAGGTTTCGATTTCCTCTTTCATTTCGATCCGAGCAAGGTGCAGGACGGCATCCTCGCTGCCATGGGCCATGCGTTCTTTACCCTGAGCGTGGGTGTCGGCTCGATCATGGTCTACGGCGCCTACATGCCGAAGAAGGCTTCGATCGGCGCCACGGTACTGACCGTTGGTGTGCTCGATACCCTGGTGGCGTTGACGGCGGGGCTGGCGCTGTTCCCCATCGTCTTTGCCGCTGGCCTGGAGCCGGGTGGTGGCCCGGGGCTGATGTTCGTCACGCTGCCGATTGCCTTCGGCAATATCGCCTTCGGTCAGGTGATGGGGTTGATCTTCTTCGTACTGGTGGCCGTTGCCGCATGGAGCTCCTCAATCTCCATGCTGGAGCCGGCGGTGGCCTACTTCGTCGAGAAAACCGGGCGCAGCCGCGCGCAGGTAACCGCCGCACTGGCGCTGCTGTGCTGGCTGGTGGGGATGGGTACGGTGCTGTCGTTCAACCTCTGGGCTGAGGCCAAGTTCTTCGTTTTCGCCGAGGATGGTTTCCATCTGCTGCAGTGGGGCGCCGAAGGCGGCAAGACGTTCTTCGACAGCATCGATTACCTCACCAGCCGTATTCTGCTGCCGCTGGGCGGTCTGGCTTTCGCCATGTTCGCTGGCTGGGTGTTGAGCCGTGACGCTGTGCGTGACGAGCTGTCCATCAGAAGCCCGCTGCTGTTCAATCTGGCACTCTGGCTGATTCGCGTCGTGGCGCCAATCGGCGTGCTGATCGTCTTTATCGCGGAGCTGAGCAAGTAAATGACTACTCGAATTCAGCGCTCGGCCTTGCTGCCTTACCCGGCGCAGGCGCTGTTTGATCTCGTCAACGATGTTGCCGGTTACCCGCAGTTTCTGCCCTGGTGCCGCGCCAGTGAGGTATTGGAGGTCAGCGAGACGCACATGCTGGCCAGCCTCGAAGTGGCCAAAGGCAGCATCGGTCAGCGCTTCGTCACGCGCAATGTGCTGCAGCCTGGACAGCGCATCGAGATGAATCTGCAGGAAGGACCTTTCACCAGTCTCCATGGTGTCTGGGAGTTCAAGGCGCTGGGTGACAAGGCCTGCAAGATCAGCCTGGACCTGACCTTCGACTACGCCGGGCCGCTGGTGCGCGCCACGCTGGGGCCGCTGTTCAATCAGGCGGCCAATACCATGGTCGATGCCTTCTGCCAGCGAGCCAAGCAGTTGTATGGATAAGCCCAGTATTGCCATTGAGGTGGTCTACGCTCTTGCCGAGCGGCAGAAGCTGCTGCGCTTGTCCGTACCGGCCGGCACCACGGTGCGTGAGGCCGCACTGCGTTCTGGTATGCAGCAGTTCTTTCCGGAACTGGATCTGAGCCAGGCGCCGCTGGGCATTTTTGGCAAGGCGGTAGGCAAACCGGAAGAGCGAGTGCTGGAGGAAGGTGAGCGCGTCGAGATCTATCGGCCGCTGATCGCCGACCCGAAGGAAGTACGCAAGCAGCGTGCGGCCAAAGCCAAGGCCAGGGAAGAGGGCGAAGAACCGGCGTGATGATGGCGAATCGGTAGGCTAGCCAGGCGCCAGATGCTAAAAAGCCCGGATTCGGTCCGGGCTTTTTAGTGTCCGCGTATTACTGCGGATTGGTGTCAAGCGGCTCAGGTGTCGGTACCGGGACGGTTTCGACCTGATCCACCTCGCGCTGGATCTGCTCCAGCAACGAGCCGGGCGCTGGCGGCGTTTCATCCTGTGGTTTGGCTTGCGGCTGGGCACTGCTGGTGTCGCCGCCTTCGCCCATGATCGCCTGGTCACGGCTTACGCCGGGCATGAAGTCGCCGGCCAGGCCAACCAGTTGGTCGCTGCCGTCGAATACCAGGCTAACGCGTTCCTGCAGGCGCTGACGGCCGCCAGGCTGGATGCTGTACAGATAATCCCAGCGATCGGCATGGAAGGTGTCGGTGATCAGCGGGTTACCCATGATAAACCGCACTTGGCGTCGGGTCATTCCCGGGCGCAGCTGGTCTATCATGTCCTGTGTCACGACATTGCCCTGTTGAATGTCGATCTTGTAAACCCCGGGGAATGAACAACCGGCGAGTGCGAAGAGCCCGGTCAGCGACAGGCTGGTCAGCAAGAGCTTGGTTTTTTGCATCGGAGGGTGACTTCCACTATCTTGGGCAACTTGAACCCCGGATCATACCCGTATTGAAGGGTGCTGCGAAGCAGCATCCATGAGAAAGCAGACCATGGTTGAAAATAACGAACTGCGCAAAGCTGGACTGAAGGTGACTCTGCCACGAGTCAAAATCCTGCAAATGCTGGATAACGCCGAGCACCGCCACATGAGCGCGGAGGATGTCTACAAGGCGCTGATGGAGGCCGGTGAAGACGTTGGCCTGGCCACCGTATACCGCGTCCTGACTCAGTTCGAGGCCGCTGGCCTGGTGGTGCGTCACAACTTCGATGGCGGCCATGCCGTATTCGAACTGGCTGACAGCGGCCATCACGACCATATGGTCTGCGTCGACTCCGGCGAAGTGATCGAATTTTTCGACGCCGAGATCGAGAAGCGCCAGAAGGAGATCGTCAAGGAGCACGGTTTCGAGCTGGTTGACCACAACCTGGTGCTGTACGTGCGCAAGAAGAGCTGATTCTTCTTCGGCAATCAAAAAGGCGACCCTCGGGTCGCCTTTTTGCTTTGCCATGGTCCGGTTGTAATCCGAGGGTTTCCGGATTGCATCCGCGCTAGGTTGCCTCACGCAGCCTGGGCGCTGGTGACCATCTTGCGCGCATGAGCCAGGGATTCCTCGGTCAGGTCGACGCCACCGAGCATGCGGGCGATCTCTTCGACGCGGCCGCTCTCGTCCAGCTTGCTCACTGCGGTAGAGGTGGCGTCTTCGCCGCGGCGTTTGTGCACGAACAGGTGCTGGTGGCCCTGTGCTGCGACTTGCGGCAAGTGGGTGACGCACAGCACTTGCCCGCGTTCGCCGAGGCGGCGTAACAGCTGGCCGACCACTTCTGCGGTTGGGCCGCCGATACCGACGTCCACTTCGTCGAATACCAGGGTCGGTACGCGCGAGGTCTGTGCGGTGATCACCTGAATCGCCAGGCTGATGCGTGACAGTTCACCGCCAGATGCCACCTTGGCCAGGCCGCGTAGCGGCTGACCAGGGTTGGCGCTGACCAGAAATTCCACTGTCTCCAGGCCGCTTGCGTGTGGTTCTTCGCTGCTCATGGCTTGGAGTTGAATATTGAAGCGACCGCCGGGCATGCCCAGTGCCTGCATTTCCTGCTCTACTGCTGCGGCCAGGCGCTCGGCAGCATTGCTGCGCAGAGTGCTGAGCTCGGCTGCTTTCTCCTGGTAGTGGCGCTCATAAGCCACCAGCTCCTCGGCCAGGCGTTCGCTGGCCTGATCGTCGGCATTCAGGCCTTCGATCTCATCGAACAATTGCTGCTGCAGGGCGGCCAGTTCGGCTGGTTGAATACGGTGCTTGCGGGCCAGGGTGTAGATGGTGTCCAGGCGTTCTTCGAGAAACTGCTGACGCTCTGGGTCGGCGTCGAAGTGATCGAGGAAGCGGTTCAGCTCGCCGACTGCTTCCTCTACCTGGATCTGCGCGCTGGCCAGCAAGTTGCGGGCTTCGCTCAAGGTGCCACCCTGACCACCAAAGGCGCCCAGGCGGTTGAGGCTGGCGGTCAGCGCCGACAGCACGTTGCCGGCATCGCTTTCGCTACACAAATCGAGCACTTGGCGACAGGCCGCGAGCAGCGCTTCAGCATTGCTCAGCGCCTTGTGCTCCTGTTCCAGCTGTTCCAGCTCGTTGTCGCCCAGCGCCAGATTTTCCAGTTCTTCCAGTTGATAACTGAGCAACTGGTGGCGGGCGCGCTGCTCGTCGCTCTGGCTGGAGATGCGCTCAAGTTCGTTGCGTGTCTGCTTCCAACGTTGCGCTGCGAGTTGCACCTGGCGTGCGAGGTCCTGGCTGCCGGCGTATTCGTCGAGCAGGCGGCGATGGGTGTCGGTCTTGAGCAGCGACTGATGTTCGTGCTGGCTGTGGATATCGATGATCAGGTCGCCAAGAGCCTTGAGGTCGGCCTGCGGACAGGGGCTGCCATTGATATAGCCGCGCGAGCGGCCCTCGGCGGTAATCACCCGGCGCAGGATGCACGGGCCGTCGTTGTCAAGGTCGCGCTCGGCAAGCCAGGTGCGGGCTTCGGGAATGTCCGCCAGGTCAAAGCTGGCGAGAATGTCCGCCTTGTCACTGCCTGGGCGTACCACGCCGCTGTCGGCGCGATCGCCCAGGCACAGGCCGAGGGCGTCGAGCATGATCGACTTGCCGGCACCGGTCTCGCCGCTGATGGCGCTCATGCCGGCATCCAGCTCGAGATCCAGGTGGTCGACGATGGCGTAGTTGTGAATGGACAGGTGCACCAGCATGGCGAACGCTCCCGAATTGATGTCTGGTTATTTATACAGTGTTTTTTCTTTTCCTGGCAATCCTCGTCTATCGCCCCTTGAAAGCTGTGGAATTGACTCCATATAGGCGGCAGGAGCGCGAGCCGGTATCGCGCCAGTTTTTTCGAGAGGAGAAAGGCATGGCTGACGAACAGACCCTGGATACGCAGAATCCCGAAGCGCAGGCAGCGGATGCTGTGGCGCCGAGTGACGATCTGGCTGCTCGCGTGCAAACGCTGGAAGAGCAACTGGCCGCTGCGCAGGATCAGTCGCTGCGCATGGCTGCCGAGCTACAAAACGTGCGTCGCCGCGCAGAGCAGGATGTGGAAAAGGCGCACAAGTTTGCGCTGGAAAAATTTGCCGGCGACCTGCTGCCGGTAATCGACAGCCTGGAGCGTGGCCTGGAGCTGTCCAGCCCTGACGATGTATCGATCAAGGCCGTACGTGAAGGTATGCAGCTGACCCTCAAGTTGTTCCACGACACGCTGGCTCGCTACAACCTGGAAGCCATCGACCCGCACGGCGCGCCGTTCAACCCGGAGCACCACCAGGCCATGGCCATGGAAGAGAGCATTCATGCCGAGCCTAATTCGGTGCTCAAGGTGTTCCAGAAGGGCTATCTGCTCAACGGTCGCCTGCTGCGCCCGGCCATGGTCGTGGTCAGCAAGGCACCAACCACGCCGCCGCCGAGTATCGACGAGCAGGCTTGAAATCAGCTGTAGCGACCCCATTTTTAAGTCAAGCGTTTTAGTGCTGCCGGCGCCTGAGAAGCGAGGCGACGGAAAAATCAAAGTTTCGGGAGAACATTCATGGGCAAAATTATCGGTATCGACCTGGGGACCACCAACTCCTGCGTCTCCATTCTGGAAAACGGCAACGTCAAGGTAATCGAGAACGCCGAAGGCGCTCGTACCACGCCGTCCATCATTGCTTATGCCAATGACGGTGAAATTCTCGTCGGTCAGTCGGCCAAGCGTCAGGCTGTGACCAACCCGCACAACACCCTGTATGCGGTGAAGCGTCTGATCGGTCGTCGTTTCGACGAAGAAGTCGTGCAAAAAGACATTCAGATGGTGCCGTACAAGATCGCCAAGGCGGACAACGGTGACGCCTGGGTCGAAGTGAACGGCCAGAAAATGGCGCCGCCGCAAATCTCGGCTGAAATTCTCAAGAAGATGAAGAAGACCGCCGAAGACTATCTCGGCGAAGCAGTCACCGAGGCGGTGATCACCGTCCCGGCTTACTTCAACGACAGCCAGCGTCAGGCTACCAAGGATGCTGGTCGTATTGCCGGTCTGGACGTCAAGCGCATCATCAACGAGCCGACTGCGGCTGCGCTGGCCTACGGTATGGACAAGGCCAAGGGCGACCACACCGTGATCGTCTATGACCTGGGTGGCGGTACCTTCGACGTGTCGGTGATCGAGATCGCTGAAGTCGATGGCGAGCACCAGTTCGAAGTGCTGGCCACCAACGGCGACACTTTCCTCGGTGGTGAGGACTTCGACATTCGTCTGATCGATTACCTCGTCGACGAATTCAAGAAAGAAACCGGCATGAACCTCAAGGGTGACCCGCTGGCCATGCAGCGCCTGAAGGAAGCCGCCGAGAAAGCCAAGATCGAGCTGTCCTCGAGCCAGCAGACCGACGTCAACCTGCCGTATATCACTGCAGATGCCACCGGTCCGAAGCACCTGAACGTGAAGATCTCCCGCTCCAAGCTCGAATCGCTGGTCGAGGATCTGGTGCAGCGCACCATCGAGCCTTGCCGTATCGCGCTGAAAGATGCTGGTGTCGACGTCGGTTCTATCAACGATGTGATTCTGGTCGGTGGTCAGACCCGCATGCCGCTGGTGCAGAAGCTGGTGACCGAGTTCTTCGGCAAGGAACCGCGCAAGGACGTCAACCCGGATGAAGCCGTCGCCATGGGCGCTGCCATTCAGGGCGCCGTTCTGGCCGGTGACGTCAAGGACGTTCTGCTGCTGGACGTGTCCCCGCTGACCCTGGGTATCGAAACCATGGGCGGCGTGATGACTGCGCTGATCGAGAAGAACACCACCATTCCGACCAAGAAGTCGCAGGTGTTCTCCACTGCCGATGACAACCAGAGCGCCGTGACCATTCACGTGCTGCAGGGTGAGCGCAAGCAGGCCGGCCAGAACAAGTCCCTGGGCAAGTTCGACCTGGCCGAGATTCCGCCGGCTCCGCGTGGCGTGCCGCAGATCGAAGTGACCTTCGATATCGACGCCAACGGCATCCTGCACGTGTCCGCCAAGGACAAGGCCACTGGCAAGCAGCAGTCCATCGTGATCAAGGCCAACTCCGGTCTGTCCGATGAAGAAATCGAGCGCATGGTGCGTGATGCCGAGGCCAACGCCGAGGAAGATCGCAAGTTCGAAGAGCTGGCCACTGCACGCAACCAGGGTGATCAGCTGGTGCACGCCACTCGCAAGATGCTCACCGAAGCAGGCGACAAGGCCACTGCCGACGAGAAGGCGGCCATCGAGAAAGCCATTGGCGAACTGGAAGTGGCTGTGAAAGGCGACGACAAGGAGGCCATCGAAGCCAAGATGAACGCCCTGTCCGAGGCCACCACGCCGCTGGCGCAGAAGATGTATGCCGAGCAGCCGCAGGGTGGTGCCGCCCAGGCTGACGCTGGCGACGCCAAGGATGCCGGTGACGACGTGGTCGACGCTGAGTTCGAAGAGGTCAAGGAGAACAAGTAAGGGATGCTGCCTGCTCGGCAGGCCGCCTCTTCTTTACGCTCCACCGTCGCTCGCGACGGGCAGGATTCGCCGCGCGGGAGCCTTCTCCCGCGTCGGCGTATCTGGAGCTCACGAATCTGAGAGTGCAGCACAACTATGGCAAAACGTGACTATTACGAGATCCTGGGGGTCGAGCGCGGCGCTAGCGAAGCCGAGCTGAAGAAGGCCTATCGGCGCCTGGCGATGAAATATCACCCGGACCGCAACCCGGACGACAAAGACGCCGAAGAGAAATTCAAGGAGGCCAACGAGGCCTACGAAGTACTTTCTGATGCGGCCAAGCGTTCGGCATACGACCAATACGGCCACGCCGGGGTCGACCCGCAAATGGGTGGCGGTGGTGGCGCTGGTTTCGGCGGCGCCAACTTCTCCGATATCTTCGGGGATGTGTTCAGCGACTTCTTCGGCGGTGCTCGCGGCGGTTCGCGTGGCGGTGCCCAGCGCGGCTCGGATCTGCGCTACACCCTTGAGCTGGATCTGGAAGAAGCGGTACGCGGCACCACCGTGACCATCCGCGTGCCGACCCTGGTCGGTTGCAAGACCTGCGATGGCTCGGGTGCCAAGAAGGGTACCAGCCCGGTCACCTGTACCACGTGCGGTGGTATCGGTCAGGTGCGCATGCAGCAGGGTTTCTTCTCCGTGCAGCAGACCTGCCCGCGCTGCCATGGCAGCGGCAAGATGATCACCGACCCATGCGGCAGCTGTCATGGCCAGGGGCGCGTGGAAGAGAGCAAGACCCTGTCGGTCAAAGTGCCGCCAGGTGTCGATACCGGTGACCGCATTCGCCTGTCTGGCGAGGGCGAGGCCGGCACGCATGGCGGCCCGGCCGGTGACCTGTATGTGGTGGTCAACGTCCGTGAGCATGCGATCTTCCAGCGTGATGGCAAGCATCTGTACTGCGAAGTACCGATCAGCTTTGCCGATGCGGCACTGGGTGGCGAGCTGGAAGTGCCGACCCTCGATGGTCGGGTCAAGCTGAAGATCCCGGAAGGTACTCAGACCGGCAAGCTGTTCCGCCTGCGTGGCAAGGGCGTAGCGCCTGTTCGTGGTGGTGCGGCTGGCGATCTGATGTGCCGGGTGGCGGTGGAAACGCCGGTCAACCTGAACAAGCGTCAGCGCGAGCTGCTCGAGGAGTTCCGCAAGTCGCTGCAGGGTGACGATTCCCACTCGCCCAAGGCCAGTGGCTGGTTCGAAGGCGTGAAGCGCTTCTTCGGCGACGTTTAATCGCAACGCGCCCCGGTGATGTCGGGGCGACAGCTTGGAGCTGATGTATGCAACGTATTGCAGTGATGGGCGCCGCCGGGCGTATGGGCAAGACCCTGATCGAGGCCGTCAGTCAGGCCGAGGGTGCCAAGCTCAGTGCCGCCATCGACCGTGCTGACAGCAGCCTGATCGGTGCAGATGCTGGTGAACTGGTCGGTCTGGGCAAGATCGGGGTAACCCTGGCGGGCGACCTGAGCGCCGTGATCGATGATTTCGACGTGCTGATCGACTTCACTCACCCGTCGGTGACGCTGAAGAATCTGGAAGTCTGCCGTCAGGCGGGCAAGGCCATGGTCATCGGCACCACGGGCTTCACGCCAGAAGAGAAACAGCAGCTCAGCGAAGCTGCCAGGCAGATCCCTATCGTTTTCGCCGCCAACTTCAGCGTCGGAGTCAACCTGTGCCTGAAGTTGCTCGATACTGCAGCTCGCGTATTGGGTGATGACGTGGATATCGAGATCATCGAAGCCCACCATCGGCACAAGGTCGATGCACCGTCCGGTACCGCACTGCGCATGGGCGAAGTGGTTGCCAATGCACTGGGGCGTGATCTGCAGAAGGTCGCCGTCTACGGCCGTGAAGGTCAGACCGGTGCGCGTGAGCGTGAAACCATTGGCTTCGCCACCGTGCGTGCCGGTGACGTGGTGGGTGACCACACCGTGCTGTTCGCCGCCGATGGCGAGCGTGTCGAGATCACGCACAAGGCCTCCAGCCGCATGACTTTCGCCAAGGGCGCAGTGCGTTCTGCGCTGTGGCTGCAGCAGCGTTCGCCGGCGCTTTACGACATGCAGGACGTGTTGGGCCTGCGTTGATGCGAATGTGTGACTGAGGCGTCTTATCGGGTGGACCGAAAAAGGGTTTTCCTGTAAGCTTCCTGTTTTAGTGTGTCCACTAAAAGTTACGCAGAATGGCTCAAATAAAAAAGCGGGATGACCTTCACACGTCATCCCGCTTTTTTACAACCTGCGTTTGCTTCAAGCCTTGATCGAGACGGAGGTCTTCTTGACTAAGCCAGCCCCCAAACCTGCCATTTTGGCCCTTGCTGACGGCAGCATTTTTCGCGGCGATTCCATCGGGGCCGATGGCCAGACGATTGGAGAGGTGGTGTTCAACACCGCCATGACCGGCTATCAGGAAATCCTTACCGATCCATCCTATGCCCAGCAGATCGTTACCCTGACTTACCCGCACATCGGCAACACCGGCACCACGCCGGAAGATGCCGAGTCCAACCGCGTATGGGCCGCTGGCCTGATCATTCGTGACCTGCCGCTGATCTCCAGCAACTGGCGCAACAAGCAGCCGTTGGACGAGTACCTGAAAGCCAACGGCACCGTCGCCATCGCCGGTATCGATACTCGCCGCCTGACTCGCATCCTGCGCGAAAAAGGTTCGCAGAACGGCTGCATTCTGGTCGGTGACGACGCCAACGAAGAGAAAGCACTGGAGCTGGCGCGCAGCTTCCCGGGCCTCAAGGGCATGGACCTGGCCAAGGTGGTTAGCTGCACCGAGCGCTACGAGTGGCGCGAAAGCACCTGGAATCTGAAGGACGACAGCCATCCGGAAATTCCGGCCAGCGAACTGCCTTATCACGTGGTCGCCTACGACTACGGCGTGAAGCTGAACATCCTGCGCATGCTGGTCGAGCGTGGCTGCCGCCTGACCGTGGTGCCGGCGCAAACTCCGGCCAGCGACGTGCTGGCGCTCAATCCTGATGGCGTGTTCCTGTCTAACGGCCCTGGCGATCCCGAGCCTTGCGACTACGCGATCCAGGCGATCAAGGACGTGCTGGAAACCGATATCCCGGTATTCGGCATCTGCCTCGGCCACCAGCTGCTGGCCCTGGCCTCCGGCGCCAAGACCCTGAAAATGGGCCATGGCCACCACGGTGCCAACCACCCGGTACAGGATCTCGACAGCGGCGTGGTGATGATCACCAGCCAGAACCACGGTTTTGCCGTGGACGAAAGCAGCCTGCCGAGCAACGTCCGGCCGATCCACAAGTCGCTGTTCGACGGCACCCTGCAGGGCATCGAGCGTACCGACAAGGACGCCTTCAGCTTCCAGGGTCACCCCGAGGCGAGCCCCGGCCCGCACGACGTGGCGCCACTGTTCGACCGCTTCATCGAAGCCATGGCCAAGCGCCGTTAAGCCCCGCCGACTGACCCAAGGATTCGAGTAACCGCTATGCCAAAACGTACAGATATCAAAAGCATCCTGATTCTCGGCGCCGGCCCCATCGTCATCGGCCAGGCCTGTGAGTTCGACTACTCCGGCGCTCAGGCCTGCAAGGCGCTGAAGGAAGAAGGGTTTCGCGTCATTCTGGTGAACTCCAACCCGGCCACCATCATGACCGACCCGTCGATGGCCGACGCCACCTACATCGAGCCGATCAAGTGGGCCACCGTGGCCAAGATCATCGAGAAGGAGCGCCCGGACGCGCTGCTGCCGACCATGGGTGGCCAGACCGCACTGAACTGCGCGCTGGACCTGGAGCGTCACGGCGTGCTGGAAAAATTCGGCGTCGAGATGATCGGTGCCAATGCCGACACCATCGACAAGGCTGAAGACCGTTCGCGCTTCGACAAGGCGATGAAAGACATCGGCCTGGCCTGCCCGGTATCCGGCATTGCCCACAGCATGGAAGACGCTTACGGCGTCCTCGAGAAAGTCGGCTTCCCGTGCATCATTCGTCCGTCCTTCACCATGGGCGGCACCGGTGGTGGCATCGCCTACAACCGTGAAGAGTTTGAGGAAATCTGCGCCCGCGGTCTCGACCTGTCGCCGACCAGCGAGCTGCTGATCGACGAGTCGCTGATCGGCTGGAAGGAATACGAGATGGAGGTGGTCCGTGACAAGAAGGACAACTGCATCATCGTCTGCTCCATCGAGAACTTCGATCCGATGGGCGTGCACACCGGTGACTCGATCACCGTTGCCCCTGCTCAGACGCTGACCGACAAGGAATACCAGATCCTGCGTAACGCCTCGCTGGCGGTACTGCGTGAGATCGGCGTGGAAACCGGTGGCTCCAACGTGCAGTTCGGCATCTGCCCGAACACCGGCCGCATGGTCGTGATCGAAATGAACCCGCGTGTATCGCGCAGCTCGGCGCTGGCCTCCAAGGCCACCGGCTTCCCGATCGCCAAGATCGCCGCCAAGCTGGCTGTCGGTTACACCCTCGACGAGTTGAGCAACGACATCACTGGCGGTCGTACACCGGCGTCGTTCGAGCCGGCCATCGACTATGTGGTAACCAAGGTTCCGCGCTTCGCCTTCGAGAAATTCCCGAAAGCCGACGCCCGCCTGACCACTCAGATGAAGTCCGTGGGCGAAGTCATGGCCATCGGCCGTACCTTCCAAGAGTCCATGCAGAAAGCCCTGCGCGGCCTGGAAGTCGGCGTTGCCGGCTTCGATCCGAAGCTCGACCTGAACGACCCGGAGGCTGAAAGCACTCTGCGTCGCGAGCTGACCGTGCCCAGCGCCGACCGTATCTGGTACGTGGCTGATGCCTTCCGCGCCGGCAAGACCGTCGCCGAAGTGTTCGAGCTGACCCGTATCGACGAGTGGTTCCTGGTGCAGATCGAAGATCTGATCAAGGACGAGGCCACCGTGGAGACCCTGGGTCTGTCGGCCATCGACCGCGACCTGATGTTCAAGCTCAAGCGCAAGGGCTTCTCCGATGCGCGCCTGGCCAAGCTGCTGGGTGTTTCCGAGAAGAGCCTGCGTGCTCATCGCCACAAGCTGAAAGTGCTGCCGGTGTACAAGCGTGTGGACACCTGCGCCGCCGAGTTCGCCACCGACACCGCCTACATGTACTCGACCTACGAGGAAGAGTGCGAAGCCAATCCGTCGAGCCGCGAGAAGATCATGATTCTCGGTGGTGGCCCCAACCGTATCGGCCAAGGCATCGAGTTCGACTACTGCTGCGTGCACGCTGCGCTGGCCATGCGTGAAGACGGTTACGAGACCATCATGGTCAACTGCAACCCGGAAACCGTCTCCACCGACTACGACACCTCCGACCGCCTGTACTTCGAGCCAGTGACCCTGGAAGACGTGCTGGAAATCGTCCGTGTCGAGCAGCCGAAAGGCGTCATCGTCCAGTACGGCGGCCAGACCCCGCTGAAGATTTGCCGCGCCCTGGAAGAAGCGGGCGTACCGATCATCGGCACCAGCCCTGAGGCCATCGACCGCGCCGAAGACCGCGAGCGCTTCCAGCAGATGGTGCAGCGCCTGAACCTGCGTCAGCCGGCCAACGCCACTGCGCGCAGCGAAGATGAAGCCCTGGCTCTGTCGAAGAGCATCGGTTACCCGATGGTGGTGCGTCCGTCCTACGTGCTGGGCGGCCGGGCGATGGAAATCGTCTACCAGGAAGAAGAGCTCAAGCGCTACATGCGCGAAGCGGTGAAGGTCTCCAACGACAGCCCGGTGCTGCTCGATCGCTTCCTCAACTGCGCCATTGAGGTGGACGTGGATGCGGTGTGCGACGGCGAGACCGTGGTGATCGGTGCGATCATGCAGCACATCGAACAGGCTGGCGTGCACTCCGGTGACTCCGCTTGCTCGTTGCCGCCGTACTCGCTGCCGATGCACATCCAGGACGAGATCCGCGAGCAGGTCAAGAAAATGGCCCTGGAGCTCGGCGTGGTCGGTCTGATGAACGTACAGATGGCCGTGCAGGGCGAGGACATCTACGTCATCGAAGTGAACCCGCGCGCCTCGCGTACCGTGCCGTTCGTCTCCAAGTGCGTCGGCGCATCGCTGGCCAAGGTGGCTGCTCGCGTCATGGCCGGCAAGAGCCTGGCCGAGGCCGGTTACAGCGAGGAAATCATCCCGCCGTTCTTCAGCGTCAAGGAAGCGGTGTTCCCCTTCGCCAAGTTCCCGGGTGTCGACCCTATCCTCGGTCCAGAGATGAAGTCCACCGGTGAAGTCATGGGGGTCGGTGACACCTTCGGCGAAGCCTTCGCCAAGGCCCAGTTGGGCGCCAGCGAAATTCTGCCGAACTCCGGTTGCGCGTTCATCAGCGTACGTGAGGATGACAAGCCGGAAGCCGTTCAGGTCGCTCGTGACCTGGTCGCGCTGGGCTTCGAGGTGGTTGCTACTGCCGGTACCGCCAAGGTGATCGAGGCTGCCGGCCTGCCGGTACGCCGCGTGAACAAGGTGACCGAAGGCCGTCCGCACGTGGTCGACATGATCAAGAATGATGAAGTCACTCTGATCATCAATACCACCGAGGGGCGTCAGTCCATCGCTGACTCCTACTCGATCCGTCGTAACGCCCTGCAGCACAAGATCTACTGCACCACCACCATCGCGGCGGGGCAGGCGGTCTGTGAAGCGCTCAAATTCGGTCCCGAGAAGACCGTGCGCCGGCTGCAGGATCTGCATGCAGGAATCAAGGCATGAACAAGTACCCCATGACCGTCCAGGGCGCCCGCGCCCTGGAAGAAGAGCTGGCGCACCTGACCAAGGTGGTGCGTCCGAAACTCAGCCAGGACATCGGTGAAGCCCGCGAGCTGGGCGATCTCAAGGAAAACGCCGAATACCATGCCGCGCGCGAGCAGCAGGGTATGGTCGAGGCGCGTGTGCGTGATATCGAAGGCCGTCTGCAGAACGCAGTGATCATCGACGTCACCAGCATCGAGCACACCGGCAAGGTGATCTTCGGCACCACGGTGGAAATCGCCAACGTCGAGACCGACGAAAGCGTGACCTACCAGATCGTTGGTGAAGACGAAGCCGACATCAAGCAGCGCAAGATCTCCGTCGGCTCACCTATCGCTCGTGCCCTGATCGGCAAGAGCGAGGGTGATGTGGTGGCGGTGCAGACCCCCAGCGGCCTGATCGAGTACGAGATTGTCGAAGTCCGTCATATCTAAACCGCAACAACCGTCGCGGGCGGCTGCCATAAGTTGGCAGCTGGCCCAGACCCTCTGGGTTGGCGGTTTGTGGTTGCTGCAATTCGTCATCCTGCCAGCTATCGGTCAGGTTGGCCTGGCGCCGCTGCTGGTGCAGGAGATAGCCACGCGGCTGGTGCCGCTACTGGTCGGTCTGACAGCGGTATGCGTTGCGCTGCAGGCTTTTGCCTTGCTGCGCAGTGAGGGTCTGTCGAGTCTGTTGCGGGATATGCGTGGGCAACTGCTGCTGACCGTTGCGGCCATGGCCCTGAGCTACTTTGCTGTGTTGCAGTACTGGCCTGAGGTCGAGTACTGGTTGCGCTTCAGCTATCTGGTGATGGCATTTTGTGGGCTGTTGCTGGTGCTGCAGCCCGTGCCTGGGGCGCCGGTCAGGCGCTAACGACGCGTTCAGGCGCGAATTCATTCGCGATCAGGGCACGCCGTGCTTGCCCGTGATCGCGATGGAAGCGCCTCAACCCTGGTAACGAATGACGTTGGACAGGTTGCGATTCGGCTTGGGGTTCTTGCGATAGAGCAGGGCGACCTTGCCAATCGACTGGACCAGTTCAGCGCGTCCGCTCTCGCACAGGGCTACAATGGCGGCCTGGCGATCCTCGCGTTCGGTGAGGCGCAGCTGTACCTTGATCAGCTCGTGATCGTTCAGGGCGCGGTCCAGCTCGGCCAGTACGCCCTCGGTCAAACCATTGTCAGCCACGATCAATACAGGTTTCAGGTGGTGGCCGATAGATTTGAATTGTTTCTTCTGCTCTTGAGTGAGCGGCATAATCGTTAGTACCTAATTCGGTCTGGAAAACGGCGCCTATCTTACCCGAGCCCGCGCAGTTATTCATGACCCGTTGAGTCAGAGGTTTCAGTGGCACGTTCCAAGACCAGCCAGCGTTGGCTGAAAGAACATTTCGACGATCCTTACGTGAAGATGGCGCAGAAGGACGGCTATCGTTCGCGCGCCAGCTACAAGTTGCTGGAAATCCAGGAGAAGGATCGCATCCTGCGCCCAGGCATGACCGTAGTCGATCTCGGCGCGGCACCGGGCGGTTGGTCGCAGGTCACCAGTCGGGTGATTGGCGACAAAGGGCGGCTGATCGCTTCCGACATTCTGGAGATGGACAGCATCCCTGATGTCACCTTCATTCAGGGTGACTTCACCGATGACGCGGTCTTCGCGCAGATTCTCGAAGCCATCGGCGAAAATCCGGTGGACCTTGTTATTTCTGATATGGCCCCCAATATGAGTGGGGTAAGAACCGCCGATCAGGCGCGCGCCATGTATTTGTGCGAGCTGGCGCTGGATCTGGCCGGGCGTGTATTGCGTCCGGGCGGTGATTTTCTGATCAAGATCTTCCAGGGCGAAGGTTTCGACGCTTATCACAAGCAGGTGCGTGAGACGTTCGACAAGGTGCAGATGCGCAAGCCGCTGTCCTCGCGTGATCGCTCCCGTGAACAATATCTGCTGGCGCGTGGCTTTCGCGGGGTGTGATTGAAACTGGTATCGACCCTGTCGGTCTCAGTGGCAGAAACCTCATAAAGGGTTACAGACGGCGCCTGCGGGACGCGGGCGTTTGGTGTAAGTTAGTCGGTATATCATTGGTCGTCATGGGAAGCCCGCTTCGCCACGAGGCCTGCTTCAGAGGGTAGCTAATTGAACGACATGGCAAAGAATCTGATCCTGTGGCTGATCATCGCGGCGGTGCTGGTTACCGTGATGAACAACTTCTCCAGTCCGAGCGAGCCGCAGACCCTGAGCTACTCGCAATTCATCGAGCAGGTGAAGGAAGGGCGCGTGGAGCGCGTCACCGTCGACGGCTATGTGATCACTGGTAAGCGTACCGATGGCGAAGGCTTCAAGACCATTCGTCCGGCGATCCAGGACGGCGGCCTGATTGGCGACCTGATCGACAACAACGTGGTCATCGAAGGCAAGCAGCCTGAGCAGCAGAGCATCTGGACTCAGTTGCTGGTCGCCAGCTTCCCTATTCTGGTGATCATCGCGGTATTCATGTTCTTCATGCGCCAGATGCAGGGCGGGGCCGGCGGCAAGGGCGGGCCGATGAGCTTTGGTAAGTCCAAGGCGCGCCTGCTTTCCGAGGATCAGGTCAAGACCACCTTTGCTGACGTTGCTGGTTGCGACGAGGCCAAGGAAGAAGTCAGCGAGTTGGTGGAATTCCTCCGCGATCCAGGCAAGTTCCAGCGTCTGGGCGGCCGTATCCCGCGTGGCGTGCTGATGGTCGGCTCGCCGGGTACCGGCAAGACCTTGCTGGCCAAAGCTGTGGCCGGCGAAGCGAAAGTGCCGTTCTTCACCATTTCCGGTTCCGACTTCGTCGAGATGTTCGTGGGTGTGGGTGCTTCCCGCGTTCGCGACATGTTCGATCAGGCCAAGAAGCACGCCCCTTGCATCATCTTCATCGACGAGATCGACGCTGTTGGTCGCCACCGTGGCGCCGGCATGGGCGGCGGTCATGACGAGCGTGAGCAGACTCTCAACCAACTGCTGGTGGAGATGGACGGCTTCGAAATGAACGACGGTATTATCGTCATCGCTGCCACCAACCGTCCGGACGTTCTCGACCCTGCGCTGCTGCGTCCTGGGCGCTTCGACCGTCAGGTGGTCGTTGGCCTGCCTGATATCCGCGGTCGCGAGCAGATTCTGAAAGTGCACATGCGCAAAGTGCCGATGGGCGACGACGTCAATCCGGCGGTCATCGCGCGCGGTACTCCGGGCTTCTCCGGTGCTGATCTGGCCAACCTGGTCAACGAAGCTTCTCTGTTCGCCGCTCGCGCCGGTAAGCGCCTGGTAGAAATGAAGGAGTTCGAGCTGGCCAAGGACAAGATCATGATGGGCGCAGAGCGCAAGACCATGGTCATGTCCGACAAGGAGAAGCTCAATACTGCGTTCCACGAGGCGGGGCACGCCATCGTCGGTCGCCTGGTTCCCGAGCATGATCCTGTCTACAAGGTTTCCATCATTCCGCGTGGGCGTGCCTTGGGTGTGACCATGTTCCTGCCGGAAGAGGATCGTTACAGCCTCAGCAAGCGCGCCTTGATCAGCCAGATCTGCTCGCTGTTCGGTGGCCGTATCGCCGAAGAGATGACCTTGGGCTTCGATGGTGTCACCACTGGCGCTTCGAACGACATCATGCGCGCCACCCAGCTGGCCAAGAACATGGTCACCAAGTGGGGCCTATCCGAGAAGCTGGGCCCGTTGATGTATGCGGAGGAGGAAGGTGAAGTCTTCCTGGGTCGTAGCATGGGCAGCCAGGCCAGCAATGTTTCCGGTGAGACTGCCAAGCAGATCGACGAGGAAGTGCGCCGTATCATCGATGAATGCTACGACACGGCCAAGAAGCTGCTGGTAGAGAACCGTGACAAGCTCGATGCCATGGCCGAAGCGTTGATGAAATATGAAACTATCGACGCTGAGCAGATCGATGACATCATGAATGGTCGCGAGCCCCGTGAGCCGCGCGGCTGGGGTGGTGGTGACGACTCTGGTGCTCCGCAGGCCAAAGTCGACGAGCCAGACCGCTCTGAAAAGCCCATTGGTGGGCCGGCGGCCGAGCACTAAGGTTTCATATGTCTCAAGCGCAACACCCGAGCCGGCTACCCTGTGGTAGCCGGCTTCTTGATTTGTCCCGTCCGCAGGTGATGGGCATCCTCAATGTCACTCCTGATTCTTTTTCCGACGGCGGGCGTTTTACGGCGCGCGACGCCGCACTGCGTCATGCCGAGCAGATGGTCGCAGCAGGTGCGACGCTGATCGATATCGGTGGTGAGTCCACCCGTCCTGGGGCGCGAAGCGTTTCGCCTACCGAGGAGCTGGAGCGGGTTGCGCCAGTTGTCGAAGCCATCGCCCGTGAGCTCGACGTTATCATTTCCGTGGATACCTCGACGCCTGCAGTCATGCGGGAGACGGCAAGGCTGGGCGCGGGGCTGATCAATGATGTGCGCTCGCTGCAGCGTGATGGTGCTCTTGATGCGGCGGCAGATACCGGTCTGCCGGTTTGTCTGATGCATATGCGCGGCGAGCCCGGCAACATGCAGGATGATCCGCAGTATTCGGACATCGTCTCAGAGGTGCATGATTTTCTCGTCGAGCGCATGGCTGCCTGCGCGACGGCCGGTATTCCCGCCGAGCGGATCCTGCTCGATCCGGGCTTTGGTTTTGCCAAGACCCTGGAGCACAATCTCGCCCTGTTCAAGCGCATGGGCGAACTCTCTGCGTTGGGGTGGCCCTTGCTGGTTGGTGTTTCGCGCAAGAGCATGATCGGTAAGGTGCTCGGTCACGAGGTTGGCGATCGCCTGTACGGTAGTTTGGCATTGGCGGCCCTGGCATTGACCAAGGGCGCACATATTTTGCGTGTGCACGATGTCGCCGAAACGGTAGATGTGGTGCGCATGATCGCTGCGGTTGAAGCGGCGCAATAACAAGGAAAGCGTTATGACTAGAAAATACTTCGGCACCGACGGTATTCGTGGCCGCGTTGGCCAGTTTCCCATTACTCCGGATTTCATGCTCAAGCTCGGCTGGGCCGCTGGCATGGCGTTTCGCAAGCAGGGTAAGTGCCGCATTCTGATCGGCAAGGACACGCGTATTTCTGGCTACATGTTCGAGTCTGCCCTTGAGGCGGGGCTCGCTGCTGCAGGGGCTGACGTGCAACTGCTCGGGCCGATGCCGACGCCGGCCATCGCCTACCTGACACGTACTTTCCAGGCTGATGCCGGTATCGTCATCAGTGCTTCGCACAATCCGCATGACGATAACGGCATCAAATTCTTTTCCAGCGAAGGTACCAAGCTTCCGGATGATGTCGAGCTGATGATCGAAGAGTTACTCGACCAGCCGATGACCGTGGTCGAGTCTGCCGGGATCGGCAAGGCTTCGCGAATCAACGACGCTTCGGGGCGCTATATCGAGTTCTGCAAGGGCAGCGTGCCCAGCGGCACCAGCTTCAAGGGGCTGAAGATCGTCCTCGATTGCGCTCATGGTGCTGCCTACAAGGTGGCGCCGAGTGTATTCCGCGAGCTGGGTGCAGAGGTTCGGGTCATTTCGGCTCAGCCTGATGGGCTCAATATCAATGATGCTTGTGGCTCCACGCACATCGCTGCGTTGCAGGCTGAAGTGGTCGCGCAGCAGGCGGACCTGGGTATTGCCTTCGATGGCGATGCTGATCGTGTGCTGATGGTCGATCAGTACGGTGCGGTGGTCGACGGTGACGAGCTGTTGTTCATCATTGCGCGAGACCTGCAGGAGCGTGATCGTCTGCGCGGCGGTGTGGTCGGCACGTTGATGAGCAACCTGGGGCTGGAGCTGGCTCTGGCAGGTCTGAACATCCCATTCGTTCGCGCCAATGTGGGCGATCGCTATGTGATCGCTGAATTGCTAGCGCGCAATTGGCAACTTGGGGGCGAGAACTCTGGGCACCTGGTGTGCTTCCAGCACACCACCACCGGCGATGCGATCATTGCCGCTCTGCAGGTGCTGATGGCGCTCAAGCGTCGTGGCCAGAGTCTGGTCGAGGCGCGCAGCGATCTGAAAAAATGCCCGCAGATATTGGTCAATGTGCGGTTTTCCGGTGCGCTCGACCCGCTCGAGCATCCGTCCGTTAAAGAGGCTTGCGCGCGTGTGACCGAGAGCATGGCAGGGCGCGGTCGCGTACTGCTACGCAAATCCGGCACCGAGCCATTGGTGCGGGTAATGGTCGAGGGTGACGAGGAAAGCTCGGTTCGCGGCTATGCCGATGAATTGGCTAAGATTGTTGCCGAAGTCTGTGCTTGATTGAGCTTGCTACCGAGGGTGCTCTTGGGTAACATCTGCGCCCTCTTTGATCGACGAGGCAAAACATGCGTCGCACCTTAGTCGCCGGTAACTGGAAAATGCACGGTACCCGCGCAAGCGTCGCAGAGCTGATCGAAGGGTTGCGTCAGCAGGTGCTGCCTGCGGATGTAGAGGTTGCAGTGTTTCCTTCCAGTCTGCATATCGCTCAGGTCGTCGAAGGCCTGAATGGTAAGGCGGTGAAGATTGGGGCGCAGGATTGCGCGGCTCAAGTTGAGCAGGGCGCCTTGACCGGTGAGCTGGCAGTCAGTCAGTTGGTCGATGGTGGTTGTGAGCTGGTGCTGGTTGGTCACTCGGAGCGTCGCCTGATTCTGGGCGAAAGCGATGAAGTGGTCGCACACAAGTTTGCAGCGGTACAGGCTGCAGGTTTGACTCCCGTGCTCTGTGTTGGTGAAACCCGCGAGCAACGTGAAGCGAATGCAACGCTGGGTGTAGTGGGTGGCCAGTTGGCTGCAGTGATCGATGCGCTAGGTGTCGATGCACTGAAAAACGCCGTAGTGGCCTATGAGCCTGTGTGGGCCATTGGCACCGGGTTGACCGCTACGCCCGAGCAAGCTCAGGAAGTGCATGCGGCGATCCGCGCGCAAGTTGCGCAGCTCGATGCTGGTGTCGCGAGTGGGTTGAGAATTCTTTATGGCGGCAGTGTAAAGGCCGCCAGTGCTGTCGAGTTGTTCGGCATGCGGGATATCGATGGGGGGCTCGTAGGTGGTGCCTCTCTGAATGCGGATGAATTCGGTGCGATCTGTCGCGCTGCAGGAAACTGAAGAATGCTGGAAACAGTCATTGTTGTTTTGCACCTGATGGGTGCGATCGGGATTGTAGCGCTGGTGCTGTTGCAGCAGGGTAAGGGCGCTGACGCAGGTGCGTCGTTCGGTTCGGGTGCTTCGGCAACTGTATTCGGAAGCCAAGGTTCCTCTACCTTTCTGAGTAAGTTTACTGGTATACTCGCCGCGGCTTTTTTCATTACCAGCTTGGGTTTAGCGTACTTTGCTAAAGAAAAAGCTGATGCACTGACTCAGGTTGGTCTGCCAGATCCAGCGGTTCTGGAAGTTCAACAAAAACCGGCTGTCGAAGACGTGCCGGTGCTCGAAGAGCAAGTTCCAGCGTCTGATGCTTCGGACGTGCCGGAGGCTCCAGAGCAGTAACAGTTTTGCCGAGGTGGTGGAATTGGTAGACACGCTACCTTGAGGTGGTAGTGGCCATAGGCTGTAGGGGTTCGAGTCCCCTCCTCGGTACCATACTCAAGAAAGCCCGCAGTTCGCGGGCTTTCTTGTTGCTGGAGTGTTTGGTTGACCCTCGCCAGGGGGTGGCCGTATAATTCCGGCCCAGCTTTGACGCGGGGTGGAGCAGTCTGGTAGCTCGTCGGGCTCATAACCCGAAGGTCGTAGGTTCAAATCCTGCCCCCGCAACCAGTTTCAGCAGGCCCCTTTTCAGGGGCTTTTTGTTAGCTGAAAGACAGTGTCCGTTGGTATTCACGGCGGATTGAAGGGATGGGCGTTTCGCCCATTTTTTATTTGCACAGCATGCACGAGGGCCGTTAAGTGTCGAGCAAGCTAGAACAGTTGCAGGCCTTGTTGGCCCCAGTAATCGAGGCGCTCGGTTACCAATGTTGGGGCATCGAGTTCCTGTCGCAGGGGCGTCATTCGCTGCTGCGTGTCTATATCGATAAAGCCGATGGCATCCTCATCGATGATTGTGAAATCGTCAGCCGTCAGCTCAGTGGTGTACTCGATGTCGAGGATCCGATTACCTCGGAGTACACACTGGAAGTTTCTTCTCCTGGCATGGATCGTCCGTTGTTCACCATCGAACAGTTTGCGACGCATGCCGGTGAACAGGTGAAGATCAAGCTGCGTTCGCCTTTCGACGGGCGTCGTAACTTCCAGGGCCTCCTTCGCGGTGTGGAGGAGCAGGACGTGGTAGTTCAGGTGGATGACCACGAGTATCTGTTGCCGATCGACCTGATCGACAAGGCCAATATCATCCCCCGATTTGATTGATATGCGGATTTTGTGGCGCTGCTGAACTGCTGATTTTCGGCGCAGCGCGAGCGACACAGATGGCGCGAAGGTAGCGCGGCAGCTCACGACGATAGCGCCAATGGCGTGAACGTGACGCGGACTGCGCAGAACCAATGGATTGCGAAAGGCGAGGCGTACGATGAGCAAAGAAGTACTGCTGGTTGTTGAGTCGGTATCCAACGAAAAGGGTGTACCGGCCGGCGTGATTTTCGAGGCGCTGGAGCTGGCTCTGGCGACCGCCACCAAGAAACGTTTCGAGGACGAGGTCGACCTGCGCGTGTCGATCAACCGTCAGAACGGTAGCTACGAAACTTTCCGGCGCTGGACCGTGGTCGACGAGTCCGAGTTCGAGGACCCTGCCTACCAGGTGACCGAGGATATGCCACAGGCCGTTGAGGCCAACGCCAAGATCGGTACCGTGCTCGAAGAGAAGGTCGATTCCATCGAGTTCGGCCGCATCGCCGCGCAAACCGCCAAGCAGGTCATCGTGCAGAAAGTGCGCGAGGCCGAGCGTGCCCAGGTGGTAGACGCCTACCGCGAGCGCCTGGGTGAGATCATCTCCGGCACCGTGAAGAAGGTCACCCGCGACAACGTCATCGTTGACCTGGGTAACAACGCCGAGGCGCTGCTGGCTCGTGAAGACATCATCCCGCGCGAGACTTTCCGCGTCGGTGTGCGTCTGCGTGCCCTGCTCAAGGAAATTCGTACCGAGAACCGCGGCCCGCAGCTGATCCTGTCGCGTACCGCTCCGGAAATGCTGATCGAGCTGTTCCGCATCGAAGTACCGGAAATCGCCGAAGGGCTGATCGACGTCAAGGCCGCCTCCCGTGATCCGGGTTCGCGCGCCAAGATCGCCGTGCGCTCCAAGGACAAACGTATCGACCCGCAGGGTGCCTGCATCGGTATGCGTGGCTCGCGCGTCCAGGCCGTTTCCGGCGAGCTGGGCGGTGAGCGCGTCGATATCGTGCTGTGGGACGACAACCCCGCACAGTTCGTCATCAATGCCATGTCGCCGGCTGAAGTGGCTGCAATCATCGTCGATGAAGATGCCCATGCCATGGACATCGCTGTTGGCGAAGACAACCTGGCCCAGGCCATTGGTCGTGGCGGTCAGAACGTGCGTCTTGCCAGTCAATTGACCGGCTGGACCCTGAACGTGATGACCGAAGCGGACATTCAGGCCAAGCAACACGCAGAAACCGGCGACATCATGCAGTCCTTCATCGACGAGCTGGAAGTCGACGAAGAGCTGGCTCAAGTCCTGGTTGAAGAGGGTTTCACCAGTCTCGAAGAGATTGCCTACGTACCCATGGAAGAAATGCTCAGTATCGACGGCTTCGACGAGGAGATCGTCAATGAGCTGCGTGCACGGGCCAAGGATCGTCTGCTGACCAAGGCGATCGCCAACGAGGAGAAGTTGGCCGATGCCCATCCGGCAGATGATTTGCTGGAACTGGAAGGCATGGACAAGGCGCTGGCTCTGGAGCTTGCGCTGCGCGGCGTGATTACCCGTGAAGACCTGGCCGAGCAGTCGATTGACGACCTGCTCGACATCGACGGCATCGACGAAGAGCGTGCCGGCAAGCTGATCATGGCCGCCCGAGCCCATTGGTTCGAATAAGCGGTTGCGGCCTGAGGAGAAAGATGCATGACGCAAGTCACGGTGAAAGAACTGGCCACAGTGGTCGACACCCCGGTTGAGCGCCTGCTGCAGCAGATGCGCGAAGCTGGCCTGTCCCACGACAGTGCCGAACAAGTAGTGACCGATAGTGAGAAACAGGCCCTGCTGGCCCATCTCAAGAGCAGTCACGGCGACAAGGTCGAAGAGCCGCGCAAGATTACCTTGCAACGCAAGACCACCAGCACGCTGCGCGTTGCTGGTAGCAAGACCATCAGTGTTGAAGTGCGCAAGAAGAAAACCTTCGTCAAGCGCAGCCCGGAAGAGCTCGAAGCCGAGAAGCAGCGTGAGTTGGAAGCTCAGCAGGCAGCTGCCGAGGCCGAGCGCCTGAAGGCCGAGGAAGACGCCAAGCGCAAGGCCGAAGAAGAAGCCAAGCGCCAGGTTGCCACTGCCCCTAGCGATACTGCAGCACCTGCTGCCGCGCCGACGCCTGTCAGCGAGCCGCTGGTTGCCGCTCCGGTCATCGAAGTCGAGCGCAAGAAAGAAGAAGTGCGTCGCCCCGAGAAGGCACGTTCTGATGAAGACGAGCGTCGCGACCGCAAGCACACTCAACATCGCCCTGCTACCAAGGAGAAGGCGCCTGCTCCGCGCGTCGCTCCGCGTAGCGTCGATGAAGAAAGCGACGGTTTCCGTCGTGGTGGCCGCGGCAAGTCGAAGATGAAGAAGCGCAACCAGCATGGCTTCCAGGCTCCGGCCGGTCCGGTGGTGCGCGATGTGGCCATTGGCGAAACCATCACTGTGGGCGATCTGGCTCAACAGATGTCGGTCAAGGCTGCCGAAGTCATCAAGTTCATGTTCAAGATGGGCACCCCGGCCACCATCAACCAGGTGCTGGATCAGGAAACTGCCCAGCTGATCGCCGAAGAGCTGGGCCACAAGGTCAAGCTGGTCAGCGACACCGCTCTGGAAGACTCCCTGGCCGAGTCGCTGAAGTTCGAAGGTGAAGCCTTCTCCCGTGCTCCGGTCGTGACCGTAATGGGCCACGTCGACCACGGTAAGACCTCGCTGCTCGACTACATTCGTCGCGCCAAAGTGGCCTCCGGCGAAGCGGGTGGCATTACCCAGCACATCGGTGCCTACCACGTGGAAACCGACCGCGGCATGGTCACCTTCCTCGACACCCCCGGTCACGCCGCGTTTACCGCCATGCGTGCACGCGGTGCCAAGGCGACCGACATCGTCATCCTGGTCGTCGCAGCTGACGACGGCGTGATGCCGCAAACTCAGGAAGCCGTACAGCACGCGAAAGCGGCTGGTGTGCCGATCGTGGTTGCAGTGAACAAGATGGACAAGCCGGAAGCCAACCCGGACAACATCAAGAACGGCCTGGCCGCACTGGATGTGATTCCGGAAGAGTGGGGCGGCGACGCGCCATTCGTACCGGTTTCCGCCAAGGCCGGTACCGGTATCGACGAGTTGCTCGAGGCCGTGCTGCTGCAGGCTGAAGTCCTCGAGCTGAAAGCCACTCCGTCGGCCCCGGGTCGTGGTGTGGTGGTCGAATCGCGTCTGGACAAGGGCCGTGGCCCGGTAGCCACCGTGCTGGTTCAGGACGGTACGCTGCGTCAGGGCGACATGGTGCTGGTCGGCGTCAACTATGGCCGCGTGCGCGCCATGCTCGACGAGAACGGCAAGCCGATCAAGGAAGCAGGTCCGTCCATTCCGGTCGAGATTCTCGGCCTCGATGGTACGCCGGATGCCGGTGACGACATGACCGTGGTCGCCGACGAGAAGAAGGCCCGCGAAGTTGCCCTGTTCCGTCAAGGCAAGTTCCGCGAGGTCAAGCTGGCCCGTGCTCACGCCGGCAAGCTGGAAAACATCTTCGAGAACATGGGCCAGGAAGAGAAGAAAACCCTCAACATCGTGCTCAAGTCCGATGTGCGTGGTTCTCTGGAAGCCCTGCAAGGCTCGCTCAGCACCCTGGGCAACGACGAAGTGCAAGTACGTGTGGTCGGTGGTGGCGTCGGTGGTATCACCGAGTCCGATGCCAACCTGGCGCTGGCTTCCAATGCCGTACTGTTCGGCTTCAACGTTCGTGCTGACGCCGGTGCGCGCAAGATCGTCGAGGCCGAAGGCCTGGACATGCGCTACTACAACGTCATCTACGACATCATCGAAGACGTCAAGAAGGCGCTCACCGGTATGCTCGGCAGCGATGTTCGCGAGAACATTCTGGGCACCGCCGAAGTGCGTGACGTATTCCGTTCGCCGAAGTTTGGCGCGGTTGCCGGTTGCATGGTCATCGAAGGTACCGTCTACCGCAACCGTCCAATCCGCGTGCTGCGTGAAGACGTGGTGATCTTCGAAGGTGAGCTGGAATCGCTGCGTCGCTTCAAGGACGACGTCGCCGAAGTGCGTAACGGCATGGAGTGCGGTATCGGCGTGAAGAGCTACAACGACGTCAAGGTCGGCGACAAGATCGAAGTGTTCGAGAAAGTCCAGGTGGCTCGCAGCCTGTAATCGCGAGTCGCAACACGCAACGCCCGGCCCCGCATTCGCGCGGCCGGGCGTTTGCCGCTTTTGAGTCCGCTGACGAATAGACAGCGGACGAAGTAAAGGTAAGTAGAAAATGGCCAAAGATTACAGCCGTACCCAGCGTATCGGCGATCAGATGCAACGCGAACTGGCCCAGCTTATCCGGCGTGAGGTCAAGGACCCGCGTCTGGGGCTGGTGACCATCACCGCCGTCGATGTCAGCCGTGATATCGGTCACGCCAAGGTGTTCATCACCGTCATGGGGCAGGACGACGCCGAGGCGATCAAAGAGAGCCTCAAGGTACTCAATGACGCGGCCGGCTTCCTGCGCATGCAGCTGGGCAAGGCGATGAAGCTGCGCAGCGTGCCACAGCTTCACTTCCACTACGATGAGAGTGTCCAGCGCGGTGCTCACCTGTCGGCGCTGATCGAGCGTGCCGTAGCGGAAGATCGTCTGCACGACGACACCGCGGGTTCCAAGGAGTAAGGCGTGGCGCAGGTCAAACGTATTCGCCGCAAGGTCGACGGCATCATCCTGCTCGACAAACCGCACGGTTTCACGTCCAACGCCGCGCTGCAGAAAGTGCGTTGGCTGCTCAATGCCGAGAAGGCCGGTCACACCGGCAGCCTCGATCCACTGGCCACCGGTGTGTTGCCGCTGTGTTTCGGTGAAGCGACCAAGTTCTCCCAGTATCTGCTCGACGCTGACAAGGGCTACGAGACCGTCGCTCAGTTGGGCGTTACCACCACCACTGGTGATGCCGAAGGTGATGTTATCGAACGGCGCCCGGTGACCGTCGGTCGCGCCGAAGTCGAGGCACTACTGCCGCGTTTTCGCGGTGAAATCAAACAGATACCGCCGATGTACTCGGCGTTGAAGAAGGACGGTCAGCCACTCTACAAGCTGGCCCGTGCGGGTGAAGTAGTGGAGCGCGAAGCGCGTTCTGTTACTATTGCGCGCCTGGAACTGCTGGCCTGCGAAGGCGAGCAGGCCCGTCTGGCGGTTGATTGCAGTAAAGGCACCTATATTCGTACGTTGGTCGAGGATCTCGGCCAATTGCTGGGCTGCGGTGCGCATGTCGCCGAGTTGCGTCGTACCAAGGCCGGACCGTTCGATTTGACGCGCACCGTGACGCTGGAAGAACTGGAAGCTGCACACGCCGAAGGTGGCAACGAGGCGCTGGATCGCTTCCTGCTACCGGCCGATAGCGGTCTGCAGGACTGGCCTTTGCTGCAGTTCTCCGAGCACAGCGCGTTCTACTGGTTGCAAGGGCAGCCAGTGCGAGCGCCGGAAGCGCCGAAGTTCGGTATGGTGCGGGTGCAGGATCATAATGGTCGCTTCATCGGCATCGGTGAAGTGAGTGACGATGGGCGTGTTGCCCCGCGTCGATTGATTTATACCGGTGCGTAGCACCGAACGATTCGGCCGAGATGGCTGAAAGCCTGATGCTGACGATGTCGTCATCAGGTACTCCGAGGGTGGCTGTTAGTAGGCACGGTCATACCTCTTTTTAAAACACGGGGAGCGATTCCCGGCCTATTGAGACTGCTTCGGCAGTTTCCAGATGAGAGGAAGCCAACATGGCACTCAGCGTTGAAGAAAAAGCCCAGATCGTTAACGACTATAAGCAAGCTGAAGGCGATACCGGTAGCCCGGAAGTGCAGGTTGCCCTGCTGACCGCCAACATCAACAAGCTGCAAGGCCACTTCAAGGCCAACGGTAAAGATCACCACAGCCGTCGTGGTCTGATCCGTATGGTTAACCAGCGTCGTAAGCTGCTGGACTACCTGAAGGGTAAAGACACCAGTCGTTACAGCGCCCTGATCGGTCGCCTGGGCCTGCGTCGTTAATAGACGCGAGCTGCACAAGTTGGAAGCTGGGAGTTCGGCGTCGCGGGTGGGGAGTGATCCTCACCTCGTGGCGCTGGGCTTCCAGCTTTTGGCTTTTCGAGGGATGCATCGGGTCCGACTCCCGCGCCTCTTTCCAATTTCCCCCAAGGCAACAAAGAGAAGGAAAACACCGTGAACCCGGTAATCAAGAAATTCCAGTTCGGTCAGTCGACCGTTACCCTCGAGACTGGCCGTATTGCCCGTCAAGCCTCCGGCGCAGTGCTGGTCACCGTTGACGACGACGTCAGCGTACTGGTCGCCGTAACCGGCGCCAAAACTGCCGACCCAAGCAAAGGCTTCTTCCCGCTGTCCGTGCACTATCAGGAAAAGACCTACGCTGCCGGCAAGATCCCTGGCGGTTTCTTCAAGCGTGAAGCGCGTCCTTCCGAGAAAGAAACCCTGACCTCGCGTCTGATCGATCGCCCGATCCGTCCGCTGTTCCCGGAAGGCTTCCAGAACGAAGTGCAGGTCATCTGCACCGTGGTTTCCACCAGCAAGAAGACCGATCCGGACATCGCTGCGATGATCGGTACCTCGGCTGCCCTGGCTATCTCCGGTATCCCGTTCAACGGCCCGATCGGTGCTGCGCGCGTTGCCTTCCACCCGGAAACCGGCTACCTGCTGAACCCGAACTACGAGCAACTCAAGGCCTCCAGCCTGGACATGGTCGTAGCGGGCACCAAGGACGCCGTGCTGATGGTCGAATCGGAAGCCAAAGAGCTGACCGAAGACCAGATGCTGGGCGCCGTGCTGTTTGCCCACGAGGAATTCCAATCGGTCATCCAGGCTGTTACCGAGCTGGCCGCCGAAGCCGCCAAGCCGACCTGGGACTGGCAGCCGAAAGCCGAGAACACCGCTCTGCTGAGCGCTATCCGTAGCGAGTTTGGTGAGGCAATTTCCCAGGCTTACACCATCACCATCAAGCAAGACCGCTATGCGCGTCTGGGCGAGCTGAAAGATCAGGTCGTTGCCAAGTTCTCCGGTGAAGAAGGTCAGCCTTCCGCCGGTGAAGTCAAAGAAGCCTTCGGCGAAATCGAATACCGCACCGTGCGCGAGAACATCGTCAACGGCAAACCGCGTATCGATGGCCGTGACACCCGCACCGTGCGTGGCCTGAACATCGAAGTCGGCGTTCTGGACAAGACCCACGGCTCGGCGCTGTTCACCCGTGGCGAAACCCAGGCACTGGTCGTTGCCACCCTCGGCACCGCTCGCGACGCGCAACTGCTCGATACCCTTGAAGGCGAGCGCAAAGACCCCTTCATGCTGCACTACAACTTCCCACCGTACTCGGTCGGTGAGTGTGGTCGTATGGGCGCCACTGGCCGCCGCGAAATCGGTCACGGCCGTCTGGCACGTCGTTCGGTTCAGGCCATGCTGCCGGCTGCTGACGTGTTCCCGTACACCATTCGTGTGGTTTCGGAAATCACCGAGTCCAACGGTTCTTCCTCGATGGCTTCCGTCTGCGGCGCTTCCCTGGCCTTGATGGACGCTGGTGTACCGATGAAGGCGCCGGTTGCCGGTATCGCCATGGGCCTGGTCAAGGAAGGCGACAAGTTTGCCGTTCTGACCGACATCCTCGGCGACGAAGATCACCTGGGCGACATGGACTTCAAGGTTGCCGGTACTGCCAATGGCGTTACTGCACTGCAGATGGACATCAAGATCCAGGGCATCACCGAAGAGATCATGGAGCAGGCGCTGGAGCAGGCGCTGGAAGCTCGCCTGAACATCCTCGGCCAGATGAACCAGGTCATCGCCCAATCGCGCAGCGAGCTGTCGGCTAACGCGCCGACCATGCTGGCGATGAAGATCGACCAGGACAAGATCCGCGATGTGATCGGCAAGGGTGGCGCGACCATCCGTGGTATCTGTGAAGAAACCAAGGCCTCGATCGACATCGAGGACGATGGCTCGATCAAGATCTTCGGCGAAACCAAGGAAGCGGCCGAGGCTGCCAAGCAGCGCGTACTGGCCATCACCGCGGAAGCCGAGATCGGCAAGATCTACGTCGGCAAGGTCGAGCGCATCGTCGACTTCGGCGCCTTCGTCAACATCCTGCCGGGCAAGGACGGTCTGGTGCACATCTCCATGCTGAGCGATCAGCGCGTGGAGAAGGTCACCGACGTGCTGCAGGAAGGCCAGGAAGTGAAGGTTCTGGTACTGGACGTGGACAACCGCGGCCGTATCAAGCTGTCGATCAAGGACGTAGCGGCTGCCGAGGCCTCTGGCGTCTAAGCACGCACGGTTGGTCTGTTCGAACGAGAAGGGCTCCTGCGGGAGCCCTTTTTTGGTTCTTCGCATTCTCGCGGGGAGGATACGTTTGACACCGGACTTGAAATTACGTGTTAGCTGTCGATGACTTGACACTCTCCATTAGCACGCCGCCTGGCCTGATGGGTTTCGCCCCTTACGGGCGAGTCACTTTCTCTTGCTTGCCCAAGAGAAAGTAACCAAAGAGAAGGGCACCCCACCATTCGGCCCCGGCTGCGCCGGGGTTCCCTCGTTCCATCACCGCTCCAGGGGCACGCCACGAAGGGCCATCCCTGGCCCATCGTGGCTCTCGCGACATCCATGTCGCTCAACCCCTTCCACGGCGATTCCACTCGGCCTCCTGAAGGGGATTTGGACGTCGTCTGTACCATCGCAGATGAAGAGCAAAGGCAAAGACCAGACGCCGCCAATTCCAATTCCGCAAAGATTACGCAAGCTCGCGACCTGGTCCCCTTCAGGAGGCCGAGTGGAGGTGTTGCGTAGGGGAGCGAGCCGCATGGATGCGGCGAGATACCGATGGCGGCCCCGCTTAAAGGGCCAGGGATGGCCCTTGTAAGCCGGCCCCCGGAGCAGCACCGGAGCGAGGAAACGCAGCGAAGCGGAGTAACAGCCGCAGGCTGGCCCGTAGGGTGAGCAAAGCGAATCAAGTTTCGCGCAGCGAAACCCGGATGTCGGGGTGCCCTTCTTTGGCACACCTTTCTTGGGCAAGCAAGAAAGGTGTGGCGCCCGTAAGGGGCGCAACCAAAACGCTCAATGGACTCGGTAATGAATAGTGCTAAGCCAGTAAGCGATACGCACACAAACTTGCCAGTCCGGCGTCAACTCGCACTTGCTCCAAGCTATGCGAAAAGCCTTTTTGTGCTTGATCGGCAGGTTCTGCCGCTTGCACCGGAGACTT
This sequence comes from Pseudomonas sp. YY-1, assembly GCF_002843095.1. Taxonomy (NCBI): domain Bacteria; kingdom Pseudomonadati; phylum Pseudomonadota; class Gammaproteobacteria; order Pseudomonadales; family Pseudomonadaceae; genus Pseudomonas; species Pseudomonas sp. YY-1. The sequence goes on from NZ_PJLX01000019.1 coordinate 64,083, forward strand.
CCTGGGCGCGCATCGCGATTTGTGCGCCGGTCACTGTTCATGCGTGCCTTTGATGCCCTTATGGGCCTGATCGAGTACGTCAGTACTTCAAGATCATGCAAATTGCCCGAGGCTTTTCATCCAACTCGGCGAAATGCAATCAAAAGCATGGTTTGGTATTTTGTTAAGTATTTGTTTTTAAAGGGAATATTTTATTTTTTAAACCTGGCACAGCCCCTGCAACAGTACTGGTGAACCTGCAGCCAGGAGATGGTTTGCAGATTGTCTGGAATGTACAGGAGTCGAATCATGAAACAGCCAATCAACCGTTTTGCCGCTACCACCCTGACCGCTGCCGTACTGAGCATGTCTCTGGCCTCGGCGGCCTTCGCCGCACAGCCGACCATGCTGGCAGCCAATGACACTGTGGATAAAGCCGAGCAGGCGGTATCCGACACCTGGATCACCAGCAAAGTGAAGTCCACCTTCGTTGCAGACTCGAACCTCAGCGCGCTGGACATCAAGGTCGAGACCAACCAGGGCGTGGTGTCTCTGTCCGGCACTGTTGCCACCGATGCCGAGCGTGATCTGGCTATCGCCAAGACCAAGGAAATCGAGGGTGTGCGTGACGTGTCCGCCGATGCCCTGAAAGCCGCTGACTGATAGCCGAGCCGGCCGGGCTAGAGCCCGGCCTCACTTTCTGTCACTGGGAGAATGACCATGAATAGCGACATCATCAAAGGCAAATGGAAGCAGCTCAACGGTCGCATCAAGGAGCGTTGGGGCAACCTGACCGATGACGACCTGGACGTCGCCGAGGGCCACAGCGAATACCTGGCCGGCAAGCTGCAAGAACGTTACGGCTGGACCAAGGAAAAGGCCCAGCAAGAGCTGCGCGATTTCAGCGACAAGCTCTGAGCACGGATTGCCGGGCAAGGATGCCCATACGTACGGATAGCTTCAGAAACGGATATCTCTTCAGCACGGATGGCTACAGGCAGGACGCCTGATCAGCACGGATAGCGACAAGCATGGAGGCGCGAAGGCCCCGCCGGTGTGACCGGCGGGGCCTTGATTTTTATGCAGGGCGCACGATGCGATCGTCACTGCGAGTGCGCTGCATGCAGCGCAGCATCAACTGCCGCGCTTGCTGCGGACCTCGGTCAGGCGCCCGCCTTCGAAACGCAGGAAGTGGTACATGCCGCTTTTCGGGCCGTATATCCACTCCTCGACACTCACCTCATTACGAAAACCGTAGCTGTCGACCACTTCCTTGTAACCGACAAACTCGCGACTGGACGGCTCTCCACATTTGTTCAGCACCTCTGCGGTGGGCGCTGTCTTGCTGACCAGAGCGCTACCGCAGCGGTAGGTGGAAGACGCCTCGGCCATCAGAGGCAGGCAGAGCAGGGTGAGCAGACAGCTGAATTTGCGCATGAGAGCCTCCTGTTCAGCGTTCGCGCCGACGTTCGATGGCCGTCAGGCGGTTACCCTCGAAGCGCAGGATGCTGAGCATGCCGTTGCTCGGGCCGTATACCCACTCCTCGATCATGTACTCGCGGCGGTCATAGGAGCCCAGGGTGTAGCCGACCGGATCGCGGTGCACCGGCGCGCCACATTTGCGTTCCACCTCGAACGGACGGTCGCCAAGGCTGACCAGGGCGCTGCCGCAGCGTAGCGTGTCGGCCTGCGCAGTAGCGCTGAGCAGGCCGGCAGTCAGGGTGGCAAGCGTGATGATGGATAAGCTGCGCATGATCATTGGCTGTCCAGGTGCAGGGTGGTGAGCACGCGGCCGTCGGCTTCGGGTTCACCCAGGTTGGCATCGATCAGGTAGACGCGTTCATCGTACAACCCGCCTTGTTCAACCAGATAATCCTTGATCGTTGCAGCGCGTTGCTGAGCCAGTTGGCGCAACAACAGCTTGCTTTGAGCCCAGGAGTCCAACACCGCCGTGCGCATGTTCTGCTGGCGTTGCTCCTTGTCCAGTTCGGCCCATTCGGCCGGCGGCTGTTGCTTGAGGCGGGTGCGATAGATGCCTTCGAGCAGAGCGGCTTGTTCGTCTTCGGCGACCGTCAGCTCATCGGGACTGGCTGGCACCCGGTCACCACGGCGTTGCAGTACCTTGTACCAGGTTTCGCGAAATTCGCGCTGCAGACGCTGTTCGGCCAATAACGGGCCATCGGCACTCTGTGCGGCCTGGCCTTCCACCTCCAGGCGCAGATTGGGGCGTTCCCCCAGCGCTTTGGCCAGCGTGTCCAGTGCCTGGCGCGCGTCACCCTCAAGCTCTGCAGAGCCGGCGGCGAACGGCACGGTGCTGAGGTCGACGTTACCGCCGCCGACCAGCCCGGCGATGAATTTGAACGGCGCCTGGGCTGTGCGCAGCACCAGGTTGCGCAGGGTCTGCCAGACGATGGGCATGACACTGAACTCGGGATTGTTGAGGTCGCCCTTGACCGGCAGCTCGATGGCGATGCGCCCCTGAGTGTCTTTGAGCAGGGCGACTGCCAGGCGAATCGGCAGGTCCACGGCGTCCGGGCTGTCGACTCGCTCGCCCAGTTGCAGGTTCTCCACCAGTACCTTGTTCTCGGCGTTGAGCTGGCCTTTCTCGATGCGGTAGTGCAGGTCGAGGTTGAGGCGGCCCTTGCGGATGCGATAACCGGCGAATTTGCCGGAGTAGGGCGTGATGGTGGTCAGCTCGACATTCTTGAAGCTGGTGGCGATATCCAGACTGTTCAGCGGGTCGAAAGGTGTCAGCTTGCCCTTGATGCTCATCGGCGCGTAGCGGTCGACCTTACCCTGGATATCGACGCTGGCGGCTTGCGGCTTCTGATTGTCGAGTACGCCGATGCGCCCGTTCATCTGCTGAACGGCGGTGGCGAAGCTGGGGGTCAGGCTGAAGTCGGCGAAGTTGGCCGAGCCGTCATTGATGGTTACACCACCGATGCGGATCGCCAGCGGCTCACCCGCATCGGCCTTGCTCTCGTTCGGCGACGCCGGCTGCGGCACGATCAGCTCGCTGACGTTAGTGGTCAGGTTCTCGTTGATCACGAAGCGTGCGTAGGGCTGATCCAGTTCGACGCGCTCGATGGCCAGACTTTGACCATGGCGATAGTCGATGCCGCCCACCCGTACCTGCTTCCAGCGTACGAAATCGCGTTCGCGCAGGGTGTCCAGGGTGTGCAGCTGATCGACCCTGGCGCTGCCGGTGACGCTGAGCGCCAGCGGCTCGGTGCTCTTGAGCTGCACGTCGAGATCACTGCCGAGCAGGCCGCTGCGCAGTTCCAGGCGAATGAAGGGGCTCAGATAGGCCTGCGCCAGACGCAGATCGATGTCCTGCGTGGCGACCTTGAGTTGAGCGCTGGTTGGGCTCAGTTGTACGTTGCCGGCCGCCTGCAGCTTGCCCTGTTTGCCGAGACCGCTATCGAGCCTGAGGTCGAAAGGTTTGTCGCCGAGACTGTCGAAATTCTTCAGATCCAGGTTCAGTGGGCCGACCTCCACTGCCACTTCCTGCTGCGGTACGCGGTCGGCCAGGTGAGCCTTGTAGTCGCGTAGCTGCACATCTTGCAGCAGCACTTGCCAGGGCTTGCTATCGCCGGCTTGCGACGTTGGCTCGGCCGTCTCGCTACTGACGCTTTCGGGTTTGGCGAACAGCTTCTGCCAATCCAGCTGGCCGTCGGCTTCGCGCGCCGCCCAGGCTTCGAGGCCCTGGCTAAGCACCTGGCCGATCACCACCTGCTGCTTGGCCAGGTCAAAACTGGTGTTGTCGATATCCAGGCGTTGCAGGCGTAACAGCGGTTTGCCTTGCGGATCGTCGATGGCGAAGGGGGCCAACTGCACCTTGACCTTGCTCAGTTGCAGCTCGGTACCGCTGGAGAGGTCGAGGCGATAGTCGCTGCTGAGGTCGACCTGGCCTTCTTTCAGCACCAACGGCAAGGCATCCCGCACGTAAGGCCAGAAGGTGCTCAGGCGGCCATCGCTGATGCTCAGACTGCCGCTGGAGGTGATGGGCGTCAGGCTGACCTGGCCGCGCCAGTCGATCTGCAAGCCGTGCGGGCCACTGGCGGTCATGGTCATTTCGGCGTTGTCACCGGCCAGGGTGCTGAGGTTGTGCAATTCCAGATCGAGCGCGTCATAGGCGAATTCCACGGCCTCGCTCGGGCGCAGGTCCTGGAAGCGCAGTGACTTCTCACGCAGACGGATGCTGTCGATGCGCAGCGGGAAGGGCTCGCTGCTCTCTGTCTTGGGTTCCGCCTGGCTTTCCGGCAGGTTGAACAACTGGGTGAGATTGAGCGTACCGTCTTTGGCGAAGAGTATTTCAGTGCGCGCACCGTCAAGCTCGACGTCACTCAGGTGCAAGGCACCGCTCCACAGGCTGTCACTTTGCAAGTTGGCGTAGAGGCGCTGGAAGCTCACTTGCTCCTGGCCACTCTCGCCGATACGCAGGCCCCAGAGGCTCAGCTCGAGCGTGAAGGGGTTGAGCTGCACGCGCTGCAGCGAGGCGGGCACCGTGCTGTACTGCGCCAACTGCTGATTGGCGACACGCAGGGCGATGCCCGGCAGAATCAGAAAGCCGATCAGGCTGTAGAGGAAAACGGTGATCAACAGTGCGCTCAGCGCGCGCTTCAGTCCTTTGGGCATGGCTTGGCGTCATCTATCCAGACGAGGAGACGACTTGGAGTATGGCACGGCGGTTCGGTTCCGGTCGTTATCGCTGCAGTCAGATTGCGTGCCGGCCGAGCTTCAAAGCTGCAGGATCAGGGTTTTCAGCGGCGGTTTGGCGTCATGCGAAGGGAAGTCCGGTGCCGGTGCGATGACCTGGCAATCCTGCACTGGGCGGCCGAGTTTCTCGGCGCAGCGAAGCACTTGGGCGCGCCAGTCGCTCATCTCCACTTTTGCCAGGTTGTTGCAGCACACCAGGGTGCCGCCTTCGGCAGTGGCCAGCAGAGCTGGCTTGAGCAGACTCTGGTAATCACGCAGCAGATCGACCGTACCGAAGGCACTCTTGGCCCAGGCTGGCGGGTCGAGGAACACAAGATCGAACTGACGCGGTTGCAGGCGCGGGTAACTCGGCAGTTTTTGCCCGCGTCGGCTGCTGATCGGTAGATCGGCCAACTGACGAATCGCCGGGAAGTAATCGGACTGGATGAACTGCATGGCGGGCAACTCGGGGTTGAGCGCACCGTTTTCGCGGCCCACGGCGAGGTTGCCCTGGGCGAAGTCGAGGTTGGTCACCTCGCGTGCGCTACCCGCTGCGGCGCACAGGCCGACGCCGCAGGTGTAGGCGAACAGGTTGAGCACGGACTTGTCGGCGCTGTTGGCCTTGACCCAGCCGCGGGCGTTGCGCAGGTCGAGAAACAGCAGCGGGTCCTGTCCGGCATGCCGGCCGCGTACGCGGTAATTCAGCCCCCATTCGTGGCCGACCATATCCTCCAGCGCTGCCTCGTCGGCCTGGAACAGGGTTGGGTCGCGATCGATCCGCGAATTGCCCTTGGAGCGGTCGTTGTAGACCAGGAGCAGCGGCTGACCCAGATGAGTTTCGACGTTGCCGACGATGCTGTGTAGCTCGCTGGCCTCAAGTGGTTGATGAAAACTCTGTACCAGCAACTGCGGGCCGTAGCGGTCCACGGTCAGGCCAGGCGCGCCTTCCTGGCTACCGTGGAACAGTCGGTAGCAGTCGGTGCCTTGGGCGTGCAGGTCTGCGAGGAGGTTTTCGCGAGCAGCGAGGGCGGCGCGCAGCGCCTGGTCAAGAGAAGGCATGCGCGGCGTCTCGGAGAAAGGGAGGCGCAAGTTTATCAAGAAAAGCCGCGGGGGATGGACGTGGGTCGGTGGCCTACAGGCGCGGCGCTAAACGACGCTGGGCGCGCTGCGCTGCACTGTTACGAATCGCCCAGCGCAGCAGCGTGGCGGTGCGTTGCACGCTGCTGCGAATCAGCGGACGGCGCCAGGGCGCCTGGTGTTCGCCGAGCAGGTCGCTGGCCCATTCCGGCAGCAGGTCTACACCGGCCTGCATCATCAGATTGCCGAAGGGTTTGGCGAGAATATTGGGCATCGGTGCGGCATACAGCAGCCGCACCACTTCGCGGGTTCGCGCGTCACACAGCAATTGCGGGCGCATGCGCTGGAGGTAGTCGCTGATGGCCTGGCGCGATTTAGGGACGTCCTGCGCGCCGAGGCGTTCGGCGATCAATGCCACTTCGCGGTAGTAACGATGCTGTTCGGCCACCGGCAGTTGCGGGTCGACGTAGCGCAGGTAGCCGGCGAGAAACTGGCTGACCTCGGAGACATGCACCCAGGTTAGCAGCTCGGGGTCGCTGGCGGCATAGGGGCGACCGTCCGGCGCGCTGCCGACCACCTGAAGGTGGATGCGGCGCACCTTGTCGATCAATTGCTCGGCATCGTGCAGGCCACCATAGGTGGTGCCGGCGATGAACAGGCTGGTGCGGCGCAGGCGGCCGAGCATGTCCTGGCGAAAGGTAGAGTGATCCCACACCCCGGCCAAGGCCAGCGGGTGGAGCATCTGCAGGAGCAGGGCGGAGATGCCGCCGACCATCATCGCAGTGAAGTCAGCGTGGACTTTCCAGACCATCGACTCGGGGCCGAACAGCCCGGCATCACCGTGCGGCTGATCGAGGTCGAGCACGCCCAGCGAGGCGCCGGTGAGGCTGTGCACCTGTTTTTCGATTTGTCTGCGTAGGGTTTCCATGGCGCGCAGTTTCGGCGCTTGGCTGGCGCAAGACAAGATGAGCCCGGCCCTTTCGGGCCGGGCGGAGGGTCAGCGGTTGAGACGCTGATCGATCAGGCTGTCGACCACGCTGGGGTCGGCCAGGGTCGAGGTGTCGCCCATGTTTTCCAGCTCGTTGCAGGCGATCTTGCGCAGGATGCGGCGCATGATCTTGCCTGAGCGGGTCTTGGGCAGGCCCGGTGCCCACTGGACCAGTTCCGGCTTGGCGAAACTGCCGATCTCCTTGCCGACCAGGGTCAGCAGATCCTTCTTCAGCTCGTCGGAAGGCTCCTGGCCATTCATCAGGGTGACGTAGGCATAGATGCCCTGGCCCTTCACGTCGTGCGGGTAGCCGACCACTGCCGCTTCGGCCACGGCATCGTGCAGCACCAGTGCGCTCTCCACTTCGGCGGTACCGATGCGGTGGCCGGATACGTTGATCACGTCATCCACGCGGCCGGTGATCCAGTAGTAGCCGTCCTCGTCGCGGCGTGCGCCGTCACCGGTGAAGTAGTAGCCGGGGTAAGGCTTGAAGTAGGTATCGATCATGCGTTGATGATCGCCGTAGACGCTGCGGATCTGGCTCGGCCAACTCGCCTTGATGGCCAGTACGCCGCTGCCGGGGCCATCGATCTCCTTGCCCTGTTCGTCGAGCAGCACCGGTTGTACGCCGAAGAACGGACGGGTGGCCGAGCCGGGCTTGAGGTCGGTGGCGCCAGGCAGCGGAGTGATCAGGATGGAGCCTGTTTCGGTCTGCCACCAAGTGTCGACGATGGGGCAGCGGCTATCGCCCACCACATGAAAGTACCACTCCCAGGCTTCCGGGTTGATCGGCTCGCCCACCGTGCCGAGCAGGCGCAGGCTGCTACGCGACGTGCTCTTGACCGGGGCTTGACCCTCGCGCATCAGTGCACGCAGGGCGGTCGGTGCGGTGTAGAAGGTGTTGACCTGGTGCTTGTCGATCACCTGCCAGAAGCGCGAAGCGTCCGGGTAGTTGGGCACGCCTTCGAACATCAGAGTGGTGGCAGCGTTGGCCAGTGGGCCGTAGACGATGTAGCTGTGCCCGGTAACCCAGCCGACATCGGCGGTGCACCAGTAGATGTCGCCCTCGTGGTAGTCGAACACGTACTTGTGGGTCATCGCTGCGCCGAGCAGGTAGCCGCCAGTGGTGTGCAGCACGCCCTTGGGTTTCCCGGTGGAACCCGAGGTGTAGAGGATGAACAGCGGATCCTCGGCGTCCATCGGCTCGGCCGGGCAGTCGGCATCGACTTCCTTCAGCGCCTGGTGGTACCAGAGATCACGACCTTCCACCCAGGCGATATCGCCCTGAGTGCGTTCGACTACCACCACGGTGGAGACGTCCGGGCAGCTTTGCAGGGCCTTGTCGACGTTGGCCTTCAAGGGGATGTACTTGCCGCCGCGCACGCCTTCGTCGGCGGTGATCACTGCACGGCAGTCGGCATCGAGGATGCGGTCGCGCAGGGCATCCGGAGAGAAACCGCCGAACACCACCGAATGCACCGCACCGATACGCGCGCAGGCGAGCATGGCGTAGGCTGCTTCGGGAATCATCGGCATGTAGATGCACACCCGGTCGCCTTTCTTTACGCCACGGCCCTTGAGCACGTTGGCCAGTCGGCTGACGTTGTGGTGCAGCTTGTTGTAGGTGATGTGTGCCGACTCGGCCGGGTTGTCACCTTCCCAGATGATGGCGATCTGTTCGCCGCGCTTTTCCAGGTGGCGATCAATGCAGTTGTAGGCAACGTTGAGTTGGCCGCCCTTGAACCATTCGGCGTGGCCTTGTTTCAGGTCGCTGGTATGCACCTTGTCCCAGGGTTTGAACCAGTCCAGAAAGGTCTTGGCCTGCTCGCCCCAGAAGGTCTCGGGTTGCTCGACGGACTGTTGATACAGGCGCAGATAAGCATCGTTATCCAGGTGTGCGCGCTGACGTACCGCGTCGGCCACGGGGTGGCGGGTGATCTCGAACATGGCGGGCTCCTTGTAATTGTTTGTCCGCAACAATCACAAGGGTGCACCCAAGCAGGCGCTTGGTTCAAGGGGCGATATTCGACGCAAGAGCGGCTGCGCGCCGTGAACACTGCCCGGCGCTTGGCCCCGGGCAGCGTCAGACGCGTGCATCAGCCGCGATGATGTTCGCGGAAATGAGCGATCAGGCCCTGGGTCGATGCATCCGATGCACTGCCATCGAGCTGGCCGGTCAGGCGCTGATAAACCTCCTTGCCCATCTCCTTGCCCAGCTCCACGCCCCACTGGTCAAAGGCATTGATGCCCCAGATGGCGCTCTGCACGAAGACCTTGTGCTCGTAAAGGGCAACCAGCGCGCCCAGCTCGAACGGTGCGATGCGGTTCATCACCAGGATGTTGCTCGGGCGATTGCCGGGGATCACCTTGTGCGGCGCCAGGCGCTGTACGTCGGCCTCGGCCATGCCCTTGGCGCGCAGTTCGGCCTCGGCCTCCTCACGCGTCTTGCCCTGCATCAGCGCCTGGGCCTGCGACAGGCAGTTGGCGAACAACCACTGGTGATGGTCGGACAATGGGTTGTAGCTGTTGACCGGAACGATGAAGTCCGCCGGTACCAGCAGGCGGCCCTGGTGCAACAACTGGTGGTAAGCATGCTGGCCGTTGCAGCCGACACCGCCCCAGATGATCGGCCCCGTGGCGATGTCCAGCGCGCTGCCATCCTGGCGCACGCTCTTGCCGTTGGACTCCATGTCCAACTGCTGCAGGTGCTTGGTGAAGTTACGCAGGTAATGGTCGTAGGGCAGGATGGCGTGGCTCTGCGCGTCCCAGAAATTGGTGTACCAGATGCCCAGCAGGGCCATCAGCACCGGCATGTTCTCGGCCAGGGGTGCCTGGGTGAAGTGCTGGTCCATGGCGTAGGCACCGGCCAGCAGTTCCTTGAAGTTGGACACGCCGATGGCCAGGGCGATGGGCAGGCCAATGGCCGACCACAGCGAGTAGCGGCCGCCGACCCAGTCCCACATGGGGAAGATGTTCTCTTCGCCGATACCGAACTCGATGGCAGCCTTGCGGTTGCTGGTTACGGCGATGAAATGGCGGTGCAGCTCTTCTTCCGGGCCGCCCATGGCCAGGTACCAGTCGCGCGCGGCCAGGGTGTTCTTCAGGGTTTCCAGGGTGCCGAAGGACTTGCTGGAAACGATGAACAGGGTAGTTTCCGGGTTGAGGCGGGCGGTCAGTTCGCGGAATTCGCTGCCGTCGATATTGGCCAGGTAGTGGCAGCGCACACCGCGTTGGGTGAACGGACGTAGTGCTTCGGAAACCAGTTGCGGGCCGAGGAAGGAGCCGCCAATGCCGATGTTGACCACTTCCTTGATCGGTTTTTCGCTGTAGCCGCGCCACAGGCCGCTGTGAATGCGACTGACCAGCTCGGTGACCTGGTTCAGGACGCGATGGACCTCGGGAATGATGTCATGGCCGTCGACCAGCAGGCGGCGGCCAATCGGGCTGCGCAGGGCGGTATGCAGCGCGGCGCGGCCTTCCGAAGCGTTGACCTGTTCGCCGTGGTACAGGCTGGCGATGGACTCCTGCAGACCGGCCTGCTCGGCCAGTTGAATCAGCAGATCGAGGCCGTGCTCATCGATCAGGTTCTTCGAGTAATCCAGCAGCAGCCCGCAGCTGTCGAGGGAAAAGCGCTGGTAGCGCCGTGCGTCTGCAGCGAAGGCTTCGCGCATGCTGAAACCGGCCATCTCGGCGCGATGCTGCTGCAGGGCCTGCCAGGCGGGCAGGGTGGTGACGTCTTGAGGCTGCTGGTAATAGGCCATCGGAGCTCCTGGTCCACAAAAGCAAAAGGCCCGGATCGATCCGGGCCTTTGAGAGTGTAACCGGCTGCCTTTGCGGGCAGCTACTGGCGTGGCAGTTCAACCACCAGATTATCGATCAGGCGGGTGCTACCCAGCTGTGCAGCAGTCAGCACCACCAGGTGATGATCGTCGAGCTGGGCCGGGCGCAGGTTCACCGCGTTACGGATCTCCAGGTAATCGGGGATGAAGCCAGCACCACGTTGCTGCGCCTGGGCACTGTCGATAAGCCGTGCGTAATCGCGAGCGCCACGCTGCAGCTCTTCGGCGATCGCTTGCAGGCCTCGATACAGCGCGGGGGCGGCGGCGCGTTGCTCCTCGCTGAGGTAGCCGTTGCGCGAGGACAGCGCAAGGCCGTCCTCGGCGCGTTGAGTTGGCGCACCGATAATCTGGATCGGCATGTTCAGGTCCTGCACCAGTGCGCGGATCACTGCCAGTTGCTGATAGTCCTTCTCGCCGAACACGGCCAGATCAGGCTGGACCATGTTGAACAGCTTGGTCACCACCGTCGCGACGCCCTCGAAATGCCCCGGACGACTGGCGCCGCAGAGGCCTTCGGAAACACCGGGAACGATGACGCGGGCCTGGTCACCCATGCCGTGCGGGTAGATTTCCGCGACATCGGGGTGAAACAGCAGGTGGCAGCCGGCCGCCAGCAGTTTCTCCTGGTCGGCGGCGAGGGTGCGCGGATAGGTGTCCAGATCTTCACCGGCGCCAAACTGCAGTGGGTTGACGAAGATGCTGGCAACCACGAAATCGGCGCGTTGGGCGGCGATCTGTACCAGCGAAACGTGGCCCGCGTGCAGATTGCCCATGGTCGGCACGAAACCGATTTGCTTGCCCTCGGCCCGTGCCTGAGCGATGGCTGCGCGCAGCTCGCGCAGGGTCTTCACCGTGGTCATGCGGAAAACCCATGTTCGGCAGCCGGAAAGCTGCCGTCTTTGACGGCCTGTACGTAAGCGCTGAAGGCGCCCTGAATGCTGCTCTGGCCCTCCATGAAGTTACGCACGAACTTCGGCGAACGACCGGACAGCGACAGCCCGAGCATGTCGTGCTTGACCAGCACCTGGCCATCGGTGGCGCTGCCTGCGCCGATGCCGATCACCGGAATCTTCACCGCCTGGGTGATTTCCGCGGCCAGCTCGCTCGGTACGCATTCGAGCAGCAGCATGGCCGCACCGGCCTGCTCCAGTGCCATGGCGTCGGCACGCATCTGCCGCGCCTGCGCTTCCTGGCGGCCCTGAACCTTGTAGCCGCCGAGAATGTTCACCGCTTGTGGGGTCAGGCCCAGATGCGCGCACACCGGTACGCCGCGCTCGGCCAGCAGACGGATTGGCTCGGCCAGCCAGCCAGCACCTTCCAGTTTGACCATGTGCGCGCCGGCCTGCATCAGCTTGGCGCTGTTGTGCAGAGCCTGCTCGGTGGTGGCATAGGCCATGAATGGCAGATCGGTGACGATCAGTGCGCCCTGGTTGCCGCGTTTGACGCAGGCGGTGTGGTAGGCCATTTCCTCGACGCTGACCGGCAGGGTGCTGTCGTGGCCCTGCAGGACCATGCCCAGGGAGTCGCCGACCAGCAATACGTCGACACCCGCCTGGCAGGCCGCATGGGCGTAGGTGGCGTCATAGCAGGTCAGCATGGCGATCTTTTCACCGTTCTGCTTGAGGCTCTGCAGGGTGGTCAGGGTAACGTCAGGCATTTCAAAGGTCCTCGCTCAGGCTCGGTATACCGCTTCTATCTGGCTGCAATCCGGCCTGGATTGGCATCAAAGGTGCGCCCGGCGCTGGGCGACGGGACGCCTATAGTCCTGATGGGGGGGCGTGAAGTCAATTGCAGGTGTTACCGCTCTGTTACTGGCGTTACCGCCAATGCCCGTGGCGAACGGCCGAGCTAGAGCTGGCGCGGGCTTGCGGCGGGTAGCAGGCGCAGAACAAGGTGAAGGTGGCTGGCGCTTGCTCGGGCGTCACTCCGGCAGGCGCTCCAGGCCGGTGAAGGGGCAGGCTTCGAGCAATGCATTGAGGCTGCGGCCGTCTGGCAACTGCAGCTCTGCGGCCAGCTCGGCCAGCGGGTAGAGCACGAAGGGCCGCGCGTGCATGTGGTAGTGCGGCACGGTCAGGCGCTCGTCGTCGATCAGGCGCTCACCGAACAGCAGGATATCCAGGTCCAGTGTGCGCGGTCCCCAGCGTTCGGCCTTGCGCACGCGACCCTGCTCCTGCTCGATGCGTTGCAGCGCGTCGAGCAATTGCCAGGGTTCCAGCGCGGTATCCAGCGCTGCCACGGCGTTGACGTAACGCGGTTGATCCGCCGGGCCCAGGGGGTCGCTGATGTAGAACGACGAGTGCGCCTGCAAGCGGCTGTGCGGCAACTGGGCGATAGCATGCAAGGCCGCGCGTAGCTGTTGCAGCGGCTCGGCCAGGTTGCTGCCAAGGCCGATGTAAACCCGCTCCATCATTCGCCGCCGCTTTCGTCGCTGCGCTTACGCCGATTGTTGTTGCTGCGGCGACGTTTGCGTGGCGCGGCGCCGGTGCTTTCGCCTTTGCCAGCGAGGTCGCGAATCATCTGCCGGCGCTCACTGTCGTTGGCGTCTTGATAGTCCGTCCACCATTCGCCCAGGCCTCCGGTGTCTTCCCCGGCCAGTTCGCGCAGCAGGAGGAAGTCATAGCCGGCGCGGAAACGCGGGTTCTCCAGCAGCAGATCGGCACGCTTGCCGCTGCGTCGCGGCAGGCGCTCCTGCATGTCCCAGATTTCGCGAATCGGGATGGTGAAGCGCTTGGGCACAGCAATGCGCTGGCATTGCTCGGCGATCAGTTCGTGGGCGGCTTCCTGCATGGCCGGAATCGGCGGCATGCCTTTGCTCTGCAACTGCAGTACGCGGGCCGGCAGGGCAGGCCACAACAGTGCGGCGAAGAGGAAGGCCGGCGTAACTGACTTGCCATCGTGGATGCGGTCGTCGGTGTTGATCAGCGCCTGGCGAATCAGCTTCTCGGTGTACTGCGGGTTCTGCTTGAGCGCTGCGCCGCTGGCCGGGAAAAGTTGAGCGAACAGGTCGTGCTCGAGCAGCAGGTCAAAGGTGTATTCGGCGTAACCGGCGAGGAACAGCTTGAGCACTTCGTCGAACAGGCGTGCCGAGGGAATGTCGCGCAGCATCGGCGCCAGACGGCGAATCGGCGCGGCGCTGTGCTTCTCGATATCGAAATCCAGCTTGGCGGCGAAACGCACCGCACGCAGCATGCGCACCGGGTCTTCCAGGTAACGCTGCTCAGGGTCGCCGATCAGGCGTACCTGATGGTTGCGCACATCGTGCATGCCGCGGGCGTAGTCGAGGATGTGCTCCTGGGTTGGATCGTAGTACAGCGCGTTGATGGTGAAGTCGCGGCGCTGTGCATCGTCTTCCAGAGTGCCGTAGACGTTGTCGCGCAGGATGCGGCCGCTTTCGTTGCGTGCCGCCTGGTTGCTGTTTTCCTCTTCCTCGCCTTGTGGGTGGTTGGCGCGGAAGGTAGCGACTTCGATGATCTCGCGGCCGAAATGCACGTGAACCAGCTTGAAGCGGCGGCCGATCACCCGGGCGTTACGGAATTCGGCACGCACCTGCTCGGGCGTGGCGCTGGTTGCGACGTCGAAATCCTTGGGGTCGATATCCAGCAGCAGGTCGCGAACGCAACCACCGACCAGATAGGCCTGGTAGCCGGCCTTCTGCAGGCGCTCGACCACGCTGATGGCGTGACGGCTGATCTCGTTGCGCTTGAGCGGATGTTGGCTGCTGCTCAGCACTTCGGGAGTGCTGCGTGGGCGTGGGGCACGGCGCAGAGGTGAGTGGAAAGATTTGAACAGCTTTTTCAGCATGGGATGCACTGTTTGGAGTAGTGGTCGGCCTGCTGCGCATGCGCTTGAAAATCGAATTGCGTGGGCATCACGGCGTTAAAAGCAGTTTGCTTTGGCAAGGTTTTTCAACTGCATGCGAAACGATGACCGCATGATTGCTGCGGATTCTAGCATCGTGTAGGGAGAAGGTGTGTAGAAGGGCGGCAGGCGGGGATCTGAGGACCGGAAGCTACTGGGGGAGCCGAAGCTCCCCCCCAAGTTGGTGCGTGCTCTGTTTTTATTGTTATTGAGGGCCTGTTGTTTTTGTTGTTTGGCCCTTCCCGGCTTGCCGTGGCTTACCGGGTGCTCCCCAGAGAGGGGAGCCAATAGCAAACGGATTTCTTTGGACGCTGATGCTGCCTTAATCAACCAGTTCTGGCGCTGCCTTGAAGCAGTTTTATTGTTCTCAGCCTGGTCGCTGGGGCGAACCCCTCGCGGCAACTCCTCTCCAAAAGAATCAGTTAGCTGCGCCTCCGTACCTTGTTGTTTTTGTTGTTCTGGAGTCGTTACGTCTTGTTCTTATTGTGTAGGGCATTGCTTGTTATTGTTGTTGTGCCAGAGATAAAGCAGATGCCGTGCCAGTTTTTGTGATTCCTTGTAAATCAAGGGCTTGCGGCATTCGTGGGTGTTCGGTGGGGGATAAAAAGGCCGGGTTTTCGTTACCGATAGACCCGGCCTTTGTTACGAGATATTGAAACGGTAACAACCTGTGGAACCCGTGTGCGGGCAGGTTGTCACCGTCGCCGTGCCGTCAAGGGCCGCTGGTCACACCGGATTTGCGTCGCGGAATGCCCAGGCGCTGGCGGCGTTCCCACAGGCATTTGCGACTGATGCCCAGCTTGCGCGCCAGCTCGGTCTCGGTCATGTGATCCTGGTGCTCGAGGACGAAGTGCTGGAAGTAATCCTCCAGTGACAGGTCCTCGGTCGGCTCGTGACTGTTGCCACTGCTCTGCCCGGCCACTGCTGGCAGGCCGAAGTCCTCGTCATCCAGATCGTCCAGCTCGATATCGATGCCCAGCAGGTCGGCGGAAATTTCCGCACCCTCGCAGAGAATCACTGCGCGCTCGATGGCGTTTTCCAGTTCGCGCACGTTACCCGGCCATGGGTAGTGGCGGATCGCTTGCTCGGCATCATGAGCGAAACGCAACGGCTCGCGGCCCATGCGGGTGTACTGACGCACCAGGAAGGCCTGGGCGATCTCGATCACGTCGCTACCGCGCTCGCGCAGCGCTGGCAGCTTGAGGGCGATGACGTGCAGGCGGTAATAGAGGTCTTCACGGAATTGGCCGGTCTTGGCCAGGGTCTTCAGGTCGCGGTGAGTGGCGGCAATCAGGCGCACGTCCACTTTCTGTGACTGCACCGAGCCGACCCGGCGAATCTCGCCTTCCTGCAGCACGCGCAGCAGGCGCGCCTGGGCTTCCAGCGGCAGTTCGCCAATCTCGTCGAGAAACAGCGTGCCACCGTCGGCCGCTTCCACCAGACCAGCGCGCCCGGCGCTGGCGCCGGTGAAGGCGCCTTTTTCGTGGCCGAACAGCTCGGACTCGATCAGGGTTTCCGGAATGGCGGCGCAGTTCACCGAAATCAGCGGTGCCTTGGCGCGCTTGGACAGGTTGTGCAGGGCGCGTGCAACCAGCTCCTTGCCAGTGCCGGACTCACCCTGCACCAGCACATTGGAGTCGGTGGGGGCGACCTTGCGAATCTTGCTGTAGAGCTCCTGCATGGCGGCGCAGGAGCCGATGATGCCGATCTCGCCATTGGCGTTATCCACCACCTTCTCGGCATTGCCACTGCGTGCGCTGTTACCGGTGGCTGGCGCGGGTGCGCTCTTGGCTTCCTGGCGGTCGCGCAGGATGCGAGCGACCGCCTGCAGCATCTCGTCATGGTCGAAGGGTTTGGCAATGTAATCGACCGCGCCCATCTTCATCGAGTCCACCGCCGAGCGCAGGCTGGCGTAGCTGGTCATGATCAGCACCGGAGTACCTTCGCCCAGTTTGATCAACTCGGTACCTGGCGCGCCAGGCAGACGCAGGTCGCTGACGATCAGGTCGAAGGTGGGAATGCTGTAGCGCTCCTGGGCTTCCTGTACCGAGCCAGCTTCGCTGACCTGGTACTGATTGCGTTCGAGCAGGCGGCGCAAGGCAGAGCGGATAATGGTTTCGTCTTCGACGATAAGAATATGTGGCATCAATTCGGTCTCTCGACGGTCACGGAGGTGCCATGGGCAGCCTCTCTCGCTGTTTACATCGCTACGGACGTCGCCTCGACATGCCTCGGTAGGGTGACCCGAATTCGAGTGCCCAATTGGCGCTCGGGGTCAGCCGGGCTGTCGATTGTTATCTGTCCATAATGCTCTTCCACGATCGAATAGACCAGCGCGAGGCCCAGGCCGGTCCCTTCGCCAGGGTCCTTGGTGGTGAAGAAGGGCTCGAACAGGCGGTCGATGATCGCCTTGGGAATACCGCTGCCCTCGTCCTCGACGATCAGGTCTACGGTGTGCTCGCTGGCTTCGCTGCGTACGCGGATGGCGCCGCCGGGAGGCGAGGCGTCACGGGCGTTGGACAGCAGGTTGATCAGCACCTGGGCCAGGCGCTGCGGATCGCCGCAGGCCCAGTGCTGCGGATCGCACAGGTTGTAGAACTGGATATCGAAGTTGCGCTTGTTCAGCGACAGCAGACCGATGGCGTCCTGCGCCACATCGGCCAGGCACACCGGCTCGTCGCTGCGCTGGTGGCTGCCGGAGTGGGCGAAGCTCATCAGCGATTGGACGATGCGTGACACGCGCTTGGTCTGTTCGAGAATCTGCCCGCTGATTTCGGTCAGCTCGGCGTCGGTCTCACGTTCCTCGCGCAGGTTCTGCGCCAGGCAGGCGATACCGGTGATCGGGTTGCCGATCTCGTGGGCGACGCCCGCAGCGAGACGGCCGATGCTGGCCAGGCGCTCGGAGTGCACCAGTTTGTCTTCGAGCATCTGCGTTTCGGTCTGGTCCTCGACCAGCAGCACCAGGCCGCTGTTACCGGGTGCCAGTGGCTCGTTGATGGCCGCCTTGTGCAGGTTGAGCCAGCGGATCTGGCCATCGAGCGCCAGGTGCTGTTTATGCAGGTGCTGGTCGGGGCGTTCGATGAAGTCCTGCAGCAGGCTCTGCCAGGGTTCGCTCAGGGTGCTCAGGCGTGAGCCGACGATGCGTTGTGCGGGGATGTCGGTGAGTTCTTCCATGGCCCGATTCCACATCAGGATCTCCTGGTCCTTGGCCAGCGAGCACACCCCCATCGGCAACTCCTGCAGGGTCTGGCGGTGGTAGCGGCGCAGCGCATCGAGCTCGGCGGCCAGGCCGGTAAGGCGCGACTGGTAGTCCTCCAGGCGGCTTTCGATGAAGTGGATGTCCTCGGTGACGTAGCCCTCGGTGCCGGACTTGTAGGGCAGGAAGGTTTCCACGATGTCCTGCGCCACGCTCGGGCCCATCAGACCGGAGAGGTTGGCCTCGATTCGGTCGCGCAGGCGGCGCAGGGCATAGGGACGGCTTTCGTCGAAGGGCAGGTGCAGGTCACGCAGAGCCTGTTCCACCTCGCGCTGTGCGGTCTTGGCGCCAAGCGGCTTGGCCAGTTGCGCGGCGAAGTCCTGCGGCGAGTCGGCGACCAGCTCGCGCCGTTGCGGGCGGCGCACGTTGTCCACCGCGCAGGCTTCGGCGGCGCTCTTCTCCTCGGGGCTGGCGTCGGTGAACAGCGATACCAGGGTGAACACCAGCACGTTGGCGGCGAGCGAAGCAATGGCCGCCAGGTGCCAGCTGGCATCGTCGAGCACATAGATGACGTTGAACAGCGGCAGGTAGAAACCTTCCAGATTGCCCAGCAGCGGCAACAGCATGGTCAGCGCCCAGACGCTGATGCCGGCCAGCAGGCCGGCGAGGAAGCCGCGGCGATTGGCCGTCTGCCAATACAGCACCGAGAGCACGCCGGGCAGGAACTGCAGGGTGGCGACGAAGGCGACGATGCCCAGGTTGGCCAGATCCTGCTGCGCACCGAGCAGCAGGTAGAAGCCGTAGCCGGCCATGATGATGAAGGCGATCAGCGCGCGGCGCGTCCACTTCAGCCAGCGGTAGATGTTGCCTTCGGCTGGGGGCTGGTACAGCGGCAGCACTAGGTGATTCAGCGCCATGCCGGACAGTGCCAGGGTCGAGACGATGATCAGGCCGCTGGAGGCCGACAGCCCACCGACATAAGCCAATAACGCCAGGGTTTCACTGTTGACCGCGATCCCCAGGCCCAGAGTGAAGTACTCGGGGTTGGTGGTTGCGCCGAGCTTGAGACCCGCCCAGAGAATCAGCGGCACCGCCAGGCTCATCAGCAACAGGAACAGCGGCAGGCCCCAGCTGGCACTGACCATGGCGCGCGGGTTGAGGTTCTCGGTGAAGGTCATGTGGTACATGTGCGGCATGACGATGGCCGAAGCGAAGAACACCAGCAGCAGGGTGCGCCACGGGCCTTCCTGCAGCGGTGTGTGCAGGGTCGACAGCGCGGCCTGGTTTTGCACCAGCCACAGCTCCAGCTCACGTGGGCCGCCGAATACCTGATACAGCGCGTACCAGCCAATGACGCCCAGCGCGACCAACTTGACCAGGGACTCGAAGGCGATGGCGAACACCAGGCCCTCGTGCTTCTCGCGGGTGGCGATATGGCGCGCGCCGAACAGGATGGTGAACAGGATGATCAGGCCGCAGTAGCTCAGCGCGACCTTTTCCTGCAATGGTTCGCGGCTGAGGATGCCGATGGAGTCGGCCACCGCCTGGATCTGCAGGGCCAACAGCGGCAGCACACCGATCAGCATGAACAGCGTGGTCAGGGCGCCGGCCCAGGTGCTGCGAAAGCGAAAGGCGAACAGGTCGGCCAGCGATGACAACTGGTAGGTGCGGGTGATGCGCAGGATCGGGTAGAGCAGCACCGGCGCCAACAGGAAGGCCCCGGATACGCCGAGGTAACTGGCCAGGAAGCCGTAACCATACTGGTAGGCCAGACCCACCGTGCCATAGAAGGCCCAGGCGCTGGCGTAGACGCCAAGTGACAGGGTGTAGGTCAGTGGATGGCGGATGATCCAGCGGGGGATAAGGCCGTGTTCACTGACCCAGGCGACACCGAACAGCACCAGCAGATAGCCGGCGCTGATCAGGATCAGTTCGCTCAGGCTAAAGCTCGTCAGCATCGCGTTGGCTCTGAAGGATGAAGGTAACGACGATCAGGATCAGCCACAGCAGATAAGGCCGATACCAGGCGCCATTGGGGTCGATCCACCAGTCCATGATGGCCGGTGAGAACAGGTAGATCCCCACTACCAGGATCAGAACCAGTCGGTAGATATACATGTGACATCTCGTCGAAAGATGCCGCGATGGTAAAGGAAGCTGCGCGCTTCAAGCCACAAACTTGAAGTCAGCCATGTAGGGTGCGCCATGCGCACCGAGGCCGTGCGAGCTTATCCGGTGTGCACTGGTGCGCGGCGCGCCCTACCTCAATTGCGTTTCGGCCAGGGTGCGGCTGCGCGGAATGCGTGTGGCGTCCCAGTTGGCGATGCCCCAGGCCAGCAGCTCGGCAGATGCCGCGCCTTGCAATTCGGCGGGTGGTTGTTGCCCCAGCGCGCGCAGGGCGCGTAGCAGCAGAGGCCCGGCCTGATCGGCGGGTAGTGGTGGCGAGCGGTAGCTCTTGCCCAGCTTGTGCCCGTCCGGCTGAATGATCAGCGGCACGTGCAGGTAACGCGGTTGCGACAGCCCCAGCAGTTCCTGCAGATAGAGTTGGCGCGGGGTGGAGTCGAGCAGGTCGGCGCCGCGCACCACGTCGGTAACACCTTGCCAGGCATCGTCCAGCACCACGGCGAGCTGATAGGCGAACAAGCCGTCGCGCCGGCGAATCACGAAGTCGCGGACTTCACGGCCCAACTGCTGGCGAAATTCGCCCTGCACTCGGTCGATGAAGTGATAGTCCAGCTCTGGCACGCGCAGGCGGATGGCCGCTTCGTGGTCAGGGTGGCAGGCGTTACGGCAGAACCCCGGATAAATGCCGGCGTGGCCTTCGAGCTGCTTGCGCGAGCAGATGCAGGCGTAGGCCAGGCCCTGGCTGAATAGCCGGGCGATCACCGCTGTGTATTCGGCGTGGCGCTCGCTCTGGCGCACCAACTCGCCGTCCCACTCGAAACCGTAGGCTTCCAGCGTGCGCAGAATCGCATCCTGAGCGCCGGGCACTTCCCGTGGCGGGTCGAGGTCTTCCATGCGCAGCAGCCAGCGACCGCCAGCGGCGCGGGCATCGAGGTAGGAGGCGAGAGCGGCGACCAGCGAGCCGAAGTGCAGATAGCCGCTGGGCGTGGGGGCGAAGCGCCCGACATAGGCTGTGTTCATGGAGCTAGAGCCAGAAACAGAGCGGGGCGCCTAAGCGCCCCGTTGTCAGATCAGGAACCGACCTGCTTTTCCTTGATTTCCGCCAGCGTCTTGCAGTCGATGCACAGCGTGGCGGTCGGGCGGGCTTCGAGGCGGCGAATGCCGATCTCTACACCGCAGGAGTCGCACCAGCCGTAATCGTTGTCTTCGATCAGCTGCAGGGTTTCGTCGATCTTCTTGATCAGCTTGCGCTCGCGGTCACGGGCACGCAGTTCCAGGCTGAATTCTTCTTCCTGGCTGGCGCGGTCGGCCGGATCCGGGAAGTTGGCCGCTTCGTCCTGCATGTGGTGCACGGTACGGTCGACTTCCTGCATCAGCTCCAGCTTCCACTTATTGAGGATGCCGGTGAAGTGAGCGCGCATCGGCTCGCTCATGTATTCCTCGCCCTTCTTCTCTGGATAAGGCTCGAAACCACGAATCAGCTGGCTGGTGCTTTTGGCTTTTTCTTTTGTGGGCATGGATGACGCCTCTCACTCTTTCAAATCCATCGCGCAGGTTATTCCATTGCCAGGCGTTTGTCCGGCCCTGCGACTGCAAGCCGGCGAACTTACCAGATCAAATCGGGGCGCGCTACTCCCGGTTGTCTATGCCTTGTCCGGTGTGTGAGCGAAATCCGCAAGGGACTGCTCTGCAAGCGTAGCGGCGCTTTGGCGCCCTTGCCGTGGCCTTGAGCTGCCCTGCTAGAATCCGCGCCTCGCAACCCTGAAGACAGACTCATGGCTCAGCTCTACAGTGCGCGCAGTCGCGCCATCGAACCCTTCCACGTGATGGCCCTGCTGGCGCGTGCCAACGAGTTGCAGGCCGCCGGCCATGATGTGATTCACCTGGAAATCGGCGAGCCGGACTTCACCACGGCCGAGCCGATCATCCGTGCCGGCCAGGCCGCGTTGGCCGCCGGGCACACGCGCTACACTGCGGCCCGCGGCCTGCCGCAGCTGCGTGAAGCCATCGCCGGCTTCTACGCCGAGCGTTACCGGCTGAGCATCGATCCGCAGCGTATTCTGGTTACACCGGGCGGCTCCGGCGCACTGCTGCTGGCCGCCAGCCTGTTGGTCGACCCGGGCAAGCACTGGTTGCTGGCCGACCCGGGCTACCCGTGCAATCGTCATTTTTTGCGCCTGGTCGAAGGCGCCGCGCAACTGGTGCCCGTCGGCCCGGACGTGCGTTACCAGCTCACCCCGCAATTGGTAGAACGGCATTGGGACTCAGGCAGCGTCGGCGCCCTGGTCGCGTCGCCGGCCAACCCGACCGGCACCTTGCTGCACAAGGATGAGCTGGCGGCCCTGTCGACCTGCCTCAAACAGCGTGGCGGTCATCTGGTGGTGGACGAGATCTACCACGGCCTGACCTACGGCTGCGATGCCCCGAGCGTGCTGGAAGTGGACGACGATGCCTTCGTCCTCAATAGTTTCTCCAAATATTTCGGTATGACCGGCTGGCGCCTGGGTTGGTTGGTGGCGCCTGAGGCGGCGGTGCCTGAGTTGGAGAAGCTGGCGCAGAATCTCTATATCAGTGCGCCGAGCATGGCCCAGCATGCCGCGCTGGCCTGCTTTGAACCGGCCACGCTGGCGATCTTCGAAGAGCGGCGTCATGAATTCCAGCGTCGCCGTGACTACCTGCTGCCGGCATTGCGTGAGCTGGGCTTCGGTATCGCCGCCACGCCTGAAGGCGCCTTCTATCTATATGCCGACATCAGCGCCTTTGGCGGCGACGCCTTCGCTTTCTGCCGGCACTTCATCGAAACCGAGCATGTGGCCTTCACCCCGGGTCTGGATTTCGGCCGTTACCAGGCTGGGCACCATGTGCGCTTCGCCTATACGCAGAACGTCGAGCGTCTGCAGCAGGCGGTCGAGCGTATCGCGCGCGGCCTGAAGAGCTGGAAGCCCGATGCGCTTTGATCCGCCGCTGGAGGAAGGGCGGCTGTTGCGCCGCTACAAGCGCTTTCTCGCCGATATCGAGACGGCCAGCGGCGAGCAGATGACCATCCACTGCGCCAACACCGGCTCGATGCTCAACTGCATGAGTGAAGGCTGTCGGGTGTGGTTCAGCCGCAGCAACGATCCCAAGCGCAAGTTGCCGGGCAGTTGGGAAATCAGCGAAACGCCGCAGGGGCGCCTGGCCTGCATCAACACCGCGCGGGCCAACGCGCTGGTGGAAGAAGCGCTGCGTGCCGGCGTGATCAGCGAACTGGCTGGCTTTACCGCGCTCAAGCGCGAGGTGGCTTACGGGGTGGAGAACAGCCGCGCCGATTTTCGTCTGGATTACCCGGACGGGCCGGCCTTTGTCGAGGTCAAGAGCGTGACGCTGGGCTTCGATGGCAGCGATGTGGCGGCCTTTCCCGATGCAGTGACGCAGCGCGGCGCCAGGCACCTACGCGAGCTGGCCGCGCTGGCGCGTGCCGGAGTGCGCACGGTGCAACTGTACTGCGTGAATCTCTCCGGCATTCGCGCAGTGCGCGCCGCCGAGGAAATCGATCCGACCTACGCGGCGGGATTGCGTGATGCCAAGGCTGCGGGGGTGGAGGTGCTGGCCTACGGCGCCGAGCTCAGCCCTGAAGGGATCACCCTGGTCCGCCGGCTGGAAGTCCTTGCGTAGGGTGCGCCGTGCGCACCGGCTACTGCTTTGGGAACGCCGTGCGCACAGCGCATCCTACGGCGCAATCCAGATTCCGTTCGCGTCTTCCTTGCACGCCAGCCTCTGCAGCGCCTGGCCCTCGCACGGGCCAGCCACGCATTCACCGCTCTCGATCAGAAACAGCGCACCGTGAGTCGCGCAGCGGATCAGGCTGCCGCTGTCATCGAGAAAATCGTCTGGCCGCCACTCCAGGGCAATGCCGCGATGTGGGCAGCGGTTGATATAGGCGTGCACCTGACCGTCCCTGCGTACCGCAAGCAGGTTCAACTGGTCGAGCACGAAGCCCCGGCTCTGACCCTCGGCCAGTTCCTGTGGGGCGCACAAGCGAATCATCGCGGTTTCCCGTTAGCGTGAAGGTCGACGACCTCGGATGACCTTCCTCCGGCAGGAAGAAGGTGGCGCATAGCGCCGCAAGACGGGCGAATTATCCCGCAAGAAGGAGGAGGGCGCATCCTTGCGCCAAGTGGAACTCAGAACTGCCAGGAGGCCGACACGCGGAAGGTGCGACCCGGCTCGCTGTAGTAGTCGACCGGTTGAGGTGTGGTGCGGCCGCCAATGCTGGGCACATTGAGGGCGTTCCAGTACTTCTTGTCGAACAGGTTGAACAGACCGGCCTGCAGCCGGACGCCATCCAGCGCTGCCGGTTGCCAGTAACCGGTGAGGTCGACCACGCCATAGCCGGGGGCCTTGAAGTCGCTGTCGTTCTCGACCTTGTCGCGACGGCGGGCGGCGGTCAGCATCAGGTCCGCACCATAGTGCTGCTGGGTGTAGCTGAGACCGAGGGTGCCAGTCAGCGGGGCGACCGAGTTCAGGTGCTGTTTGGTTTCGCGGTCCTTGCCCACGGCCCAGGCGACCGAGCTCCAGGCTTGCCAGGAGGGTGCGAACTGCCAGTGCGCGGTGCCTTCGGCGCCGTAGATACGCACCTTGTCGCGGTTCTCCATCACCTCGAAGAAGGTCGGGAATTCTCCGGCCTGGAAGCCGTAGTCCTCTTCGTTGGCGGTGATGCTGTCGATGAAGTTCTTGTAACGGTTGTCGAACAGGCTGACGGAGCCGCCGAGATGCTTGTCGCCCAGGCGCGCGCCGACTTCGTAGCCGGTGCTTTCCTCGGGCTTGAGGTTGGGGTTGCCGACGCGCGCGTAGCCCATGCCGGAGTTGGTGAAGGTGCTGTACAGCTCGTTGACGTCCGGTGCCTTGAAGCCCTGCGCCCACTGCGCGTAGAGGGTTGCCAGCTCGTGCGCCTGCCAGGTCAGCAGCAGGCTGCCGG
Source organism: Pseudomonas sp. YY-1 (assembly GCF_002843095.1). Taxonomy (NCBI): domain Bacteria; kingdom Pseudomonadati; phylum Pseudomonadota; class Gammaproteobacteria; order Pseudomonadales; family Pseudomonadaceae; genus Pseudomonas; species Pseudomonas sp. YY-1. The sequence goes on from NZ_PJLX01000019.1 coordinate 88,799, forward strand.
CCCAGTTGGAGTCCTTGTTTTCGGTGAGCATCACACTGTCGCCGGCCAGCACGTAACCGCTGGTGCCGCTCTTGGGTTTGTACTCGTAGCGGTCATAGCGCACGCCCGGCGTCAGGGTCAGTGTGTCGCTGAGGGCGATGTCGTCTTTCAGGTAGAGGCCGTACAGGTTGCCCGGCGTCTTCGGCATTTCGGCCTGATTGGTGTGCAGGTTGATGCAGGAAAAGTAGATGCCGGCGGGCGTGCTGTCCGGGCGCGGCGGGAAGGGCGGTACCAGTACGCTGGGGCAGGCATCGTAGCCGCCGCTGTACTGCTCGGCCTCGATGCGGCTCCACTCCGCACCCAGGGTCAGGTTGTGCTGCCCCAGTTGCTTGCCCAGGCTGCCGTTGATGCCGTATTGGGTTTTCTCGATTTCGTTGTTACGGCCGAACGGGCCGGCGAGGGTTCCGGCGCGAGTGGCGTCCACCTCGTCTTCGCGACGCAGCTTCTGCCAGTAGACGATGGTGTCGGCCCAATCCAGCAGGCTGTCGCTGCTCTCGGCACGGTACTGGTGGTCGAAGGACAGGCGCTTGCGCTCGTTGCTCTCGCGGGTTTCATAGTGCCGTGGATAGTTGGCGGTGCCCTGGTTGATGCGGCTGTCCATGTCTTCTGTGCGCTCGAACAGTTCGGCGGTCACACCGACGCGGTGCCCGCCGCCGAGCTTCTGCTGAACCTTGAGCAGCAGGCTGTGCTGATCGGTGTCACTGGGGTTGGCCTCGGTGCGCTGGCTGCCCAGAACATCACGGTTGCCCTGGTTATCGAGCTCGTGCCCCTTGCGCCCGCCAGCCTGGAGCAACCAGGAGGTGTCGTTGAAACGACCGGCCAGCGCGGCATTGAGCCCCCAGCTGCGGTCGGCGCTGTCGTAGTCGTTCTTGATCATTCCGGCGAACTCGTCCTTGTCGCCCAGCAGGTCGTCCGGGTTCAGCGTACGCAATTGCAGCGCTCCGCCGAGGGCGCCTGAGCCAACCTGGCTGGAGTTGGCGCCGCGCACCACGTCGATGGAGGACAGACCCTGGAAGTCGATGCTGTTGAGGCCGCCGTTGACGTCGCGCACGGCGTCGTTCAGCCAGGGCATGCGAATACCATCGAGGGTGGTGAGCACACGGTCGCGGTCCAGACCACGGATGTTGATGCTGTTGTTGCTGCGGTTGTAGTTCAGTCCCGGCTCGGCACGGCGCGACAGGTCATCGAAGCTGCGAATCTGTCGGCGTTCCAGCGTCTGGGCGTCGGTCTGGGTCGTGGTCGGCAGCGGTTGCTTGGCCGCCACTCCAGTGACCTCGACAGCGGGTAGCTCGGCTGGCGTTTCAGCCAGAGCCAGCGAAGGGCACAGCAACAGCAGCGCGAGCCAGGAGCGGCGAGCGAGGGGCGGGCGAACGTGCATGGTGATACTCCGGTGCATGTGTGGCAGCTCTGCGACTGCCTGGTTGGCGACGGCGCAAGACGTTAACCAGATTACTTATTTGATGCAAATAATTCTCAGGTAGATTATCGTTCTCTCAAATTGCACTGCCGTGTCGGTACGCGTTCGCGTCGCCGACGGTGGTGGTAACTGCCCGTGAGAGAGGAAATCCCGATGAGTACCGCAAATAACTTGGCAGCCCCGGCTGCTGGTCTTTACCAGGCCTGGCAAACGCTGCGTGATGAGCAACCCCGTCTGCGCGCCCGGGAAGCAGCGGCGCAGCTAGGTGTCAGCGAGGCCGAGTTGACCGCTAGCCGCCTGGGCATCGACGCGCAGCGCTTGCGCCCGGATTGGGCCGCGCTGCTGCCGGCGCTTGGCGAACTCGGTCGGGTCATGGTGCTGACGCGTAACGAGCATTGCGTCCATGAGAGCAAGGGGCTGTACCGTGAAGTGAGCGTTGCCGCATCCGGGCAGATGGGCCTGGTGGTGTCTGCCGACATCGACCTGCGCCTGTTCCTCGGTGGTTGGGCCAGCGTGTTCGCCATCGCCGAGGAAACCGCCAAGGGCACCCAACGCAGCATCCAGGTGTTCGACCAGCAGGGCGTCGCCGTGCACAAGGTCTACCTGACCGAGCACAGCAAGTTAAGCGCCTGGCAGCCGTTGGTCGAGCGTTTCGCCGGCGAGCAGAATGCCGAGCTGCAATTGCTGCCACCGCCAGCCGCACCAGCGCGCAAGGCCGATGCGGAGGTCGACAGCCAGGCGCTGCGTGAGGGCTGGGCGACGCTGCAGGACACCCACCATTTTTTCGCCCTGCTGAAAAAGCATGAAGTCGCGCGTACCCAGGCGTTGCGCCTGGCGGGTGAGCAATGGGCGCAGCCGCTGGCGACCTCCGAGCTGACAGTGCTGATGGAGCAGGCCGCTGCCCGTGAAGTGCCGATCATGGTGTTCGTCGGTAACCGTTACTGCATCCAGATTCACACCGGCTCGGTGCACAATCTGCGCTGGATGGACAGCTGGTTCAACGTACTCGACCCCGATTTCAACCTGCACCTGCAGACCCGTGGTGTGGTCGAGCTGTGGCGCGTGCGCAAGCCCAGCGTCGATGGCGTGATCACCAGCCTGGAAGCCTTCGATGCCGAGGGCGAGCTGGTCGTCCAGCTGTTCGGCGCTCGCAAGCCTGGCATGGCTGAGCGTGATGACTGGCGCGAGCTGGCCGAGTCGCTGCAGGTGCTGGCCTGATCCGTGCCGGATCCCCGCTGGGGCCGGTCGATGTCACGTTCGAGGAGTCGAGACCATGCGTCTTGCGAATATTCTGGGCGGCCTGGCGGCTGTCCTGCTGTTTCCCAATCTGGCGCTTGCAGAGCCATTGCCGCAGCGCTGGGTGAGTTCCGGTGGTGCCCTGAGTGAGTGGGTGGTGTTGCTGGGCGGCGAGAGCAAACTGGTGGGTGTCGATACCACCAGTCGTCATCCGGCGTCGCTGACCAAGCTGCCCAGCGTCGGTTATCAACGGCAACTGGCTGCCGAGGGCATTCTCGCCCTGCGCCCGGACCTGCTGCTGGGCAGCGAGGAGATGGGCCCGCCACCGGTGCTCGAGCAACTGGCAGCAGCCGGCGTACGTATCGAACGTCTGACGGCGCGCGCGGAGCTGGACAGCCTGCAAGCCAACCTGAAACGTCTGGGCCAGTTGCTCGGGGATGAAGCGGCAGCGCAACGCGCCTTCGCCGATTACCAGGCGCGTCTGCAGACTCAGCAGCAGTGGGTCGAGCAGGCCCAGCGCAGCCAGGAAGCGCCCGGTGTGTTGCTGTTGCTCGGGCACGCCGGTGGCAGCCCGTTGGTGGGCGGCGTCGATACTGTGGCCGATTGGCTGATCAGTCGCGCCGGTGGGCGCAACCTGGCCAGTCACAATGGCTACAAGGCGCTGTCCAGCGAAGCGCTGCTGGCGCTCGATCCGCAGGTCGTGGTGGTCGCTGATCGTGCTCTTGAAGGCGATGCTGCTAGGCAGGCCCTGCTGCAGCAGAACCCGGCGCTGGCCGGTACGCGTGCGGCGCGCGAGGGGCGTTTGCTAACGCTCGACCCGACCCTGCTGGTCGGCGGTCTTGGACCGCGTGTGCCGGATGGGCTGGCGATGCTCGGCGCAGGCTTTTATCCTGCCAGCCACTCTCTGACAGCTGAAGCCAAACGCGCGCCATGACCTCACCTCTTTCGACGCGCCCATTGTTCATCGCACTGGGCCTGCTGCTCGTGCTTGCGCTGTGGCTCTCGCTGGCGCTCGGCCCGGTCAGCCTGCCGCTGGGCGACACTCTGCGTGCCGCGCTGCGTCTGCTGGGCGTGCCGCTTGCAGCTGATGCGTCGGTGCAGCAGGCGGAACTGATCCTGGCGCAGATCCGTATGCCGCGCACGCTGCTTGGGCTCGCCGTGGGTATGGTGCTGGCGCTCTGTGGTGTGGCGATGCAGGGGCTGTTTCGCAACCCTCTGGCGGACCCTGGCCTGGTCGGCGTTTCCAGCGGTGCCGCGCTGGGCGCTGCGGTGGCCATTGTTGGCGGCGCCGCGTTCGGCGGTTTGCCCGAAGCCTTCGCGCCTTATCTACTGTCGGCCTGTGCCTTCGTCGGTGGCTTGCTGGTGACGGCGCTGGTCTACCGCCTGGGTCGGCGTGATGGGCAGACCCACGTGGCGACCATGTTGCTGGCCGGCATTGCCCTGACCGCACTCGCTGGCGCGGCCATCGGCCTGTTCACCTACCTGGCTGACGATGCGACGTTGCGTACCCTGACGTTCTGGAACCTGGGGAGTCTCAATGGCGCCAGTTACGCACGGCTCTGGCCGTTGTTGCTGGCAACGCTGGCCGTGGCGCTATGGTTGCCGCGGCGGGCACGAGCGCTGAACGCGCTGCTGCTGGGCGAGTCGGAGGCGCGCCACCTCGGTTTCGATGTGGAGCGCCTCAAGCGCGAGCTGGTGTTCTGCACGGCGCTGGGTGTCGGCGCTGCAGTAGCCGCCGCCGGCCTGATCGGCTTTATCGGGTTGGTGGTTCCGCACCTGATGCGGCTGCTGGTCGGCCCCGATCATCGCTTGCTGTTACCGGCATCCGCACTGGCCGGTGCCAGCCTGCTGCTGCTGGCTGATCTGGTTGCACGCCTGGCGTTGGCACCTGCCGAGTTGCCGATCGGCATCGTCACGGCGCTGATCGGCGCACCGTTCTTTCTTTATCTGTTGGTGCGGGGGCGAAGCTGATGCTGCAGGTCGAACGGTTGGAAGTTCGCCGCGGGCCCTGTGTGGTGCTCAGTGACATCGATCTGCAGCTGCGTCCAGGCGAAGTGCTGGGTGTGCTGGGGCCGAATGGTGCGGGCAAGAGCACCTTGCTGGCAGCGCTGACCGGCGAGTTGCCGGCCAGTGCCGGGCAGGTGACGCTGGAGCAGCGCGCGCTCGATGAATGGTCGGGGCCGGAGCGTGCCCGGCGGCTTGCAGTGCTACCGCAGAGTTCGAGCCTGAATTTCGCCTTCCGCGTCGAGGAGGTGGTCGCCATGGGCCGTCTGCCTCACGACAGCGGTCGCGTGCGCGATGCGCAGATCATCCTGGAGGCGCTGCACGCAGCTGATGCAGCGCACTTGGCCGGGCGCAGCTATCTTGCCCTGTCCGGCGGTGAGCGTCAGCGCGTGCACCTGGCGCGAGTGCTGGCGCAGCTGTGGCCGGGCGGCGAGGGGCAGATTCTGCTGCTCGACGAGCCAACCTCGATGCTCGACCCCCTGCATCAGCACACCTGCCTGCAGGCGGTTCGTCGTTTGGCTGAATCCGGTGCGGCGGTGCTGGTGATTCTCCATGACCTCAATCTGGCTGCGCGTTACTGTGATCGCCTGTTGTTGCTGGAGCAGGGCAGGGCGCATGCGCTGGGCACGCCTGCCGAGGTGTTGCGGGCCGAGCCGCTGCAGGCCGTTTTCGGCCTGGAGGTGCTGGTGCAGACTCACCCCGAGCGCGGCCATCCCCTGATCGTCGCACGCTGAGCCTTGGAGAGTTCGATGCGAGTGGTTCTGCTGAGTTGTCTGATGCTGCTGGCCGCCTGCCAGAGTCGATATGCGCTACCGCCCCCGGCGCCGCTCGCTCCGCTGGGCCGCGAGCACGCCGACCTGGGTCGTATCGTCGATCTTGCCAGTGGGCAAACCATCAGCCCTGAGCAGTTGCTGAGTCGCCTGGCGCCGGCCCAGCGGGTGTTGGTCGGCGAACAGCATGACAATCCCGATCACCATGCCGTGCAGCTCTGGCTGTCGCGTGAGCTATCCCGGCAACGCCCGCAGGGCAGTATGTTGATGGAGATGCTCAATCCCGATCAGCAGAGCAGGGTCGATCAGGCCCAGGCCGCTGCACGCACAGGGCAGGTGCCTGCAGATCCGTTCGACGCGCTGGCCTGGCAGTCGGGATGGGGCTGGTCGCTGTACGGACCGCTGGTGCTACATCAGTTGCGTCAACCTTATCCCCTGCTCGCGGCCAATCTGGACCGTGCCGAGATCATGCAGATCTACCGCCAGCGCCCGACCTTGCAGGGCGAGCGCTCCAGTGCAGGCGAGGTGCAAGCGCGTTTGCTGGCGTATATCCGTGAATCGCACTGCGATTTGCTGCCGGACAGCCAGTTGCCGGCGATGCTCGCCGTGCAGCAGCAGCGCGACCGGCGCATGGCCGAGGCGCTGTTGGCCGCACCGCAGCCAAGCCTGCTGCTGGCTGGCGCCTTTCACGTGCGCAAGGACCTCGGCGTGCCGCTGCACCTGGGTGATCTCGATGCGCAGACCGGCAATGTGGTGCTGATACTGGCTGAGGTCGGTCGTGCGGTGGACGCGTCCATGGCTGACTACGTCTGGTTCACCGCCGCGCAGCCTGCGCAGGATCACTGCGCCAAACTGCGACCCTAGCCGCCTTTCGCAGGCAGGCCGCAAGGTATCCTCGGCGCTTTGCCGCTCTGGAGCCTGCCCTATGTCCACTGACGTCCGCGACCTGCTGCAAGGTTATTTCAACGCCCTCAATGATCGGGATATTCGCGCCTGCCTGGCACGGGTCAGTGACGAGCTGATTCTGGAGCCCAATCAGGGGTTCGCCGAGCACGGGCGCGACGCCTTCGCTGCTTTTCTCGAGCGGCAACTGCATTGCTATCGCGAGACGGTCGATGCATTGGTGATTCTGGCCGAACCACAGGGGCGGCATGCTGCCTGCGAGTACCGCGTCATTGGCGAGTACCTGGCGACCGACGATGGGCTGCCGGAGGCCTGCGGGCAGCGTTACGAGATGCGGGCGGGCGCGTTCTTCGAAATCGGCAATGGGCTGATCACGCGCATCAGTCTGCATTTCAACCTGCCGGACTGGCTGGCGCAGGTCGACGATTGAATCCGGCTAGGGGCATCGGCTGGAGACAGCGGGACGGACGTTCGTCCAGGCAAAAAAAGACCCGGCAAGAGCCGGGTCAATAACCGTGATTAGCCTGATGAGGAGATAATCTGAAGAGTCCGACTGAATGGTCTCTTTAGCTTATCGGCTGATCTCGCGATCAGTTGAGGTAATAATAACAATTCTCATTTTCATAGTCAACGCCCTTTTGAGAATTTTTCTCAGAAAGTTTTTGCCGAGCTCAGAAATGCAAAACCCCGGCGATGGCCGGGGTTGGTCGAGACCAAATGAAGGCTCAGGGCTCGCCGGGCAGGCGCAGCTGAGTCACTTCCTTGTTCAGCAGGTCGATGCGTCGGGCCATGCTCTCGATCAGGCTGTGAGCGATGCGCGGGTTACTCTGCATCAGGCTGAGGAACTGCTCCTTGGGGATCACCATGACCGTGCAAGGTTCGCTGGCGACCACCGTGGCGCTACGCTTCTCGCGCGTGAACACTGCCATGGCACCGAAGATTTCGTCCTTCTGCACGTCACCGACCTTCTGGCCGTCGACGTAGGCCTCGGCGTGGCCCTCGATGATGATGAACACGTGGTCGGCTTCATCGCCCTGGTGAATCAGTTCCTCACCGGCAGCGAAATGCTGGAAGCCAGTCGCCGGACGGATCTCCGGTTGTTTCAGGCGTGCCAGTGCGTCGGACAGCAGGGCAGTATGGCCGATCAGGTATTGAATGAACTGTTCCTGGCGCTGCTCGCTCGCATAGATGTGTTGGAACACGTCACTGCGCGAATAGGGAATCAGGCTGATGGGTTCTTCACTGCTGTAGCGGCAGGAGGGCAGATCGATGCCCTGACGCAGGCCGACCAGATCGCCTTCCTGCAGATAGAACAACGGGCGCTCGTCGACCAGCGCATGCAACAAGCCATTCTCGATGATGAATAGCTGATTGCCTGGCAGTACCTGAGCCAGGTCATCGACACGTTCCAGGCGCAGTGGCTCACCCGCGGGTTGCAGCCCTTCCAGCAGCTGAGTGGGGATACTCTGTAGGCGGTTGATCAACTGATCGGCGTAGGCCGGTTGCTCCCCGAGTAAATACATAACCGTAATTCCTTGAACTGGCTGGGCTGGCTGACCACACGAAGGTCCCTGAAACAATAGGCTGTGCGGCTCTTCGAGTAAATCACCTTGCACTGGTGTTGTGAGCTAGCTCTTGTTGTGGCTCTGGGCTTCGTCCAGCTTGCCGTTCAGTTCGGCCTTGTGCGCCGCAGGTAGCTCACTCCAATGCACATCGAGCAGCGCGCCCTCGATGGCGTAAAGCAGCACCTTGGAGGCACGGAAGCCACGCGCCCTGACCGCGCGATAGGCGCCGACAGCGCCGTAGCGGCGCAAGTCGTTAGCGCTGTGAATACCCACAGCGTGTAGCCACTGTGCCGAAGTCTTGCCCAGGTTCTTCAGGTGTTGCAGTTCGTCGTTCATCGGGCCTCCATGCGTGCGGGTGAAAGGTTCACGTTGGCGTGCCTGCCAAAAAGTGTAGCGGCCAATTGCCTGGGCCTGAGTGGCGCATACCGTGGTGTGTGCGCTGCTACTTGGTGCGATAACGCAGGCGCGTGCCGAAATTCACCGACATGAGAATTTCATCGGCGGTCAGTTCGACGGGAAAGTAGGCGCCGGAGATCTGTGCGTGGGCCAGGCTGGCGCCTTCGATCTTGGCGTTACGGAAGTCCAGGCCGCGCAGGTCGGCGCCGCGAAAATAGGCGTCGGTGAAGTTGATCGCGTCGGTGTCCATGTTGCGCAGGTCGAGCCCGCGAAAGTCGCCGCCAGACAGGTCGACTTCGACACCCTTGGGCTTCTGCGCATTGAAGCCCTTCACGTCGTCGTTATGCAGGAGGTGGTAGAGCGGATGATCAAGCTGGCGTGGCTGGCTCATGGCAGATACCGGTGGTGGTCTCACCGGCAGTATAGAAGCCCTGCCAGGGTTTGCCTGGCAGGGTGAAGCCATGGGTCAAGGGCGCGACGATGCTCAGATCCCTGGCAGACGCTGGCGAATACGTTCGACCAGGCTGTCCAGGCTTGCACTGTCGTGTGTATCGACGCGCTTGCTATGGCTCTGCTCCTCGTCGTCGAGTGGTTCGCGACTGGTTTGCTGGGCCTGGATAACGTCCAGCGTCGCATCGGACGGGTCCTGGTCTTCGATCTGGCGCTGCTCCAGCCAACTGGCGATGACGGCTTGCGGCGCATGGCAGTCGAGAATCAGGAACGGCACACCAGTCTCTTCAGCGACTTCGCTGGCAGCCTGGCGTTGCGCTGACTTGAGATAGGTTGCGTCGATCACCACAGGAAAGCCTGCCAGTAGTGTCTGGCGCGCCAACTGGTGCAGGCGTTGGTAAGTCGCCTGGCTGGCGTCGCTGCTGTAGATGCCGGCGCTTAACTGGTCCTTGGCTTCGGCACTTTGCTCGCCAAACAGGCGCTTGCGCTCGATGTCGGAGCGCAGGCGAATGGTGCCCAGTGCTTCGACCAGGCGCATGGCGACATGGCTCTTACCGACAGCGGATACGCCATGGGTGATGGCCAGGAAGGGCGATGGAATGGCGCTGTAGCTCTCCGCCAGAGCGGCGTAGCCACGGTACTGGCGCAGGATCACTGCTCGCTGCACCGAGTCCTGTTCCTGACCCAGGCGGAACAACGCGACTTTGCCACGAACCATGGCGCGGTAGGCCTTGTAGAAATTCAGCAGTTGCAGGGCTGCATAGTCGCCGGTGCGTTCCAGCCAGCCGCTGATGAAGCGGCGTGCCAGGCACTTGAGGCCGCGGTCTTCGAGGTCCATCGCGAGGAAGGCGATATCGGCGGTGACGTCGGTAAAACGGAAGGGTTCGTTGAACTCGATGCAGTCGAACAGCACCACGTGACCATCGATCTGGGCGGCGTTGCCCAGGTGAATGTCACCGTGGCATTCGCGGATGAAGCCCTGCGTCTTGCGTTCGTTCAGTAGTGGTTGCAGGCGTTCGTAGCTGGACTGAGCCCAGGCCTCGAGGGCGTCGAGTTGCTGCAGGTCTGCCTGCTCGCTGAGCATTGGACGAATCTGCTCGAAATTTTGTTGCACCGGAACCATTACCGCTTCGGCAGTGCCTAGCGGATGATCCTGCGGTACCTTCGGTGCGTTCAGGTGAAAAGTGGCGATCTGCTCGGCCAGGGCGTCGATATGGGCGTCGTTCAGTTCGCCGCGGGCCTGAATGGCGCTGAGCAGTTGCTCCTGCGGAAACTGGCGCATTTTCAGTGCATATTCGATGGCTGGCGTGCCGCCGTCGAAGCTGGGTGCGTCTTCACTGCCGCTGATCGGCAACACGTCCAGATACAAATCCTTGGTCAATCGCTGGTTGAGGCGCAGCTCTTCTTCGCAGAAATGACGGCGTGCATCGAGCTCGGTGAAATCGAGAAAACCGAAGTTGACCGGTTTTTTGATCTTGTAGGCGTATGGGCCAGTGAGCAAAACCCAGGAAATGTGGGTCTCAATGACCTGAAACCCATCCACAGGGTGCGGATACAGGGCCGGGTTCTGCAATGCGGCAATCAGGGCTTGGCTCACGTTCGATCCTTGTTCTAGACGCTGTTCGAGCTGGGCATTATGGCCGCTGTGAGCTGCTCTGCAAACCATCCGGGCGGCCTGCTGGCCCCTATGTAAAGTGCGTATAATCCCGCCATGACTCGAAAACGCTCCCCCCGCTCAAACAAAAAATCCCGCTCGTCCGGCATGCGTCCCTGGCTTGCATGGGGCCTCAAGCTCGGTCTGGTTGGCCTGGTGATCCTGGCTGGCTTTGCCGTTTACCTCGATGCCGTGGTGCAGGAAAAATTCTCCGGCAAGCGCTGGACCGTGCCCGCAAAGGTTTACGCCAGACCGCTGGAGCTCTTCGTGGGCCAGAAGTTGGCCAAGGATGACTTCCTGCGCGAACTCGACGCCCTGGGCTATCGCCGTGAAAGCACGGTCAATGGACCTGGCGCGGTATCGGTGGCGGGTAACAACATCGAACTTAACAGTCGCGGCTTTCAGTTCTACGAGGGCGCCGAGCCCGCACGGAAAGTCCGAGTGCGCTTCTCTGGCGATTATGTGGCCGGGCTGACCCAGGCCGATGGCAGCAATCTGGCGGTGGCGCGGCTGGAACCGATGCTGATTGGCGGGCTTTACCCGGCGCACCAGGAAGATCGCATTCTGATCAAGCTGGATCAGGTGCCGGCCTATCTGATCGATGCATTGGTGGCGGTCGAGGATCGCGACTATTTCGAACACTTCGGCGTATCACCCAAGGGTATTGCCCGCGCGCTGTGGATCAACGCGTCCTCCGGTCGCCTGGTGCAGGGCGGCAGCACCCTGACCCAGCAGTTGGTGAAGAACTTCTACCTGACCAACGAGCGTACCCTGCTGCGTAAGGGCACCGAAGCGATGATGGCGGTGCTGCTGGAGCTGCATTACGACAAGCGCGAGATTCTCGAAGCCTATATGAACGAGGTGTTCCTCGGTCAGGACGGGCAGCGCGCCGTGCATGGCTTCGGTCTCGCCAGCCAGTACTTCTTCAGTCAGCCGGTATCCGAACTGAAGCTGGAGCAGGTCGCGTTGCTGGTGGGCATGGTCAAAGGCCCCACCTACTTCAACCCGCGGCGCAATCCCGAGCGTGCGCTGGCGCGCCGCAATCTGGTACTCGACCTGCTTGCCGAACAAGGCTCGATCACCCCCGAAGAAGCCGCGACGGCCAAACAGAAGCCGCTCGGCGTGAGCGCGCGCGGCAGCATGGCTGACAGCTCGTTCCCGGCGTTCCTCGACCTGGTCAAGCGTCAGTTGCGTGAGGATTATCGTGAGCAGGATCTGACCGAAGAAGGCCTGCGCATCTTCACCAGTTTCGATCCGATTCTGCAGCTCAAGGCTGAAGAGGCGCTGGCCGAGACGCTCAAGCGCCTGGCCGGACGCAAAGGCGTAGATGAAGTGCAGGCCGGTATGGTCGTGACCAACCCCGAGACTGGGGAAATTCAGGCATTGATTGGCAGCCGTCAGCCGCGGTTTGCTGGCTTCAACCGAGCGCTGGACGCCGTGCGGCCGATAGGTTCGCTGATCAAGCCGGCGATCTACCTGTCGGCGCTGGAGCGTCCCAGCCAGTACACCCTGACCAGTTGGCTGGAGGATGAACCCTTCTCCATCAAGGGGCAGGACGGCCAGGTCTGGACGCCGCAGAACTATGACCGCAAGGCTCACGGCACCATCTACCTGTATCAGGGGCTGGCGCACTCCTACAACCTGTCTACGGCCAAGCTCGGCCTGGAGATCGGCGTGCCCAATGTGCTCAAGACTCTCGAGCGATTGGGCGTCGAGCGCAAGTGGCCGGCCTATCCGTCGATGCTGCTCGGTGCTGGGGCTCTGACGCCGATGGAAGTGGCAGGCATGTACCAGACCCTGGCCAACGGGGGGTTCAACACGCCGTTGCGCGGTATTCGCAGCGTATTGACCGCGGACGGCGAGCCGCTCGGGCGCTATCCATTCAAGATCCAGCAACGTTTTGATCCGGGAGTCATTTACCTGGTGCAGAACGCCATGCAGCGCACCATGCGTGAAGGCACGGGGCGTTCGGTGTACAGCCAACTGCCCAGCTCGCTGAATCTGGCGGGCAAGACCGGCACCAGTAACGACTCGCGTGACAGCTGGTTCGCTGGCTTCAGTCAGGATCTGCTGTCGGTGGTGTGGCTGGGGCGCGATGACAATGGCCCAACCCCGCTGACCGGTGCGACCGGTGCGCTGCAGGTCTGGACCGGCTTTATGCGCAAGGCTGATCCCCTGCCGCTGGATATGCCGATGCCGGACAACGTCACCCAGGCTTGGGTGGATCGTCAGACGGGTCTGGGCTCGGCTTCGGGCTGCCCGAATGCGGTACAGATGCCTTATATTCGCGGCAGTGAACCTGCCCCGGGCTCCGCTTGTGGTATCCAGGCACCTGTCGAGTCGGTGATGGATTGGGTCAAGGGTTGGTTGGAATAACGGCCGAGTCGAGTGGCTCGGTGTTACCTGAAGAGGATTGGATGTGAACAAGAAGTGGCTTGCCACGATGCTGGCAACAGCGGTTCTGAGTGGTTGCAGTACGGTGCCGCAGGGTTCGATTCCGGTGATCGATGCCGGCTCTCCGCTATCGTCGGGTGGTTCTGGTCCGTCGACCAGCCCAGCCCCCGCAGCTACGCCGCAGCGTATTGAGGAAGACTCCGGGGTTGTCGTGATGGTGCCGCAGGGTGCGGTCTCCACGCCGCTGCAGACAGACTCACAGCCGATCACCTCCAGTGGCGGCCTGACCTTTGATCCACCCGTGAGCAGTCAACCTTCTGCGCCGAGCCAAGGCAGTTTTGGTTCCTCGGCACCGAGCGTGCCCAGTGGCATTCCCAGCGGCGGTGGCCTGGCGGCCGACGAGCAACTGGATGGACCGGTTCTCGCGCTGCTGACCACTGCTCAACAGCAGCAGGGCGGTGGCGATCTGAATGGTGCCGCCTCCAGCCTGGAGCGTGCCCAGCGCATCGCACCGCGTGAGCCGCAGGTACTCTACCGCCTTGCCGAGGTACGTATGGCTCAAGGCGATGCAGCGCAGGCCGAGCAACTGGCACGTCGTGGTCTGACTCAAGCCAGTGGCCGCCCGGCACTGCAGGCCAGCCTGTGGGATCTGATTGCCCGCGCTCGCGAGGGGCAGGGTGATCCCGCTGGTGCTGCCCAGGCCCGTGAGCGCGCACGAGTCAATCTCTGATGGATGCTCGCGTGAGCGCACTGGCCGAACACTTGCTGCTGATCGAGCGTGAGTTGCGGGTGCTGGGTTGGTGGCAGGAGGAGGCGCCCAGCGCCGAGGCCCTTGCCAGCCCGGAGCCGTTCTGTGTCGATACGCTGGCGTTCGAGCAATGGCTGCAGTGGATTTTTCTGCCGCGAATGAAAGTGCTACTGGAAAGCGGCGCTGCCTTGCCGTCGGTGTCGGGTATTCAGGCGATGGCCGAGATGGTCTATCAGCAGCAGCCGGGCATTGCGCGCCGGCTGCTTGAATTACTCGGCGAGTTTGATCGCCTGATCACGCGCACGCCCTGAGGGTATGCGCGTAGTCCATTACTTGCAGTTTTCTGCGATGGACTTCTTCAGTTCGGTGATGCGTTCCTGGCGCTCGTTCTCGTCGATGCGGCGAACCTCGCCACCATCCTCGATGCGCAGGCGAGGATTGTTCTCAAGCTGAGCCAGGTTGGTGCGAGCTGTCTCGCAGTACTGCTTACGCTCGGCTTCCTGCTTCGCCACATATTCCTTGACCTTCTTGTCGATGGCAGCCTGCTCGGGGTCGAGCTGTTCATCGAAACTGGGTGCCGGCTCACTGGGTGCCGGTCGGGGAGGTGGTGCTGCAGTATTGATGGTCGTGGCCTGTTGGCCCTGCGGAGGTTGCGCGCCAAAGTGGGTCACGCCTTTGTCATCTACCCACTTGTACACCTGGCTGGCCATGGCGGACGTGCTCAACGCGAGCATCAAGGTGCCAGTAAGAATCATGTGGCGCATGCTGTTTCCTTTATCGAGAGCGGCGGTGCTGATGGTTACTATAACCAAAAGCCGGCTATCTTCATCCTGCGCTGCGTCACAGCAGCAGGTTGAATAATAGGTTAGCCATCGCTTGACTTGCCCTCGCCGAACCCGAACAATTCAGCCTGCCCCCGTAGTGGAGTCCGCCGCAAGCGTCCTTCAGCTCGGGGAAAAGAGGCGCTACCCGCGCCGAACCGTGACACCCGCAACGCGTTACCTCGCGCTGGGAGGGCCAGCCCCGCAAGACCATGGGCTGCTCCGTTACTCGTCAAGCTGATGTTTCGAATCCACGATCACCGTCGTGCGTGTCCGCTGACAGTAAGAACCTACTTAGGGCTGCCCGTTGGCGGGTGGCATACTGGCGTTCAAGAGGTGAACAACGTGGAGCTTTTATCCGGCGCTGAAATGGTCGTCCGCTTCCTGCGTGACGAAGGCGTTAAGCATATCTATGGGTACCCTGGCGGTGCTCTCCTGCACATTTACGATGCCCTGTTCAAAGAGCCGGAAGTGACTCACATCCTGGTGCGTCATGAACAGGCAGCGACCCATATGGCTGACGGCTATGCCCGCGCCACCGGCAAGGCCGGTGTGGTGCTGGTGACCTCTGGCCCTGGCGCGACCAATGCCATCACCGGTATTGCGACTGCCTACATGGATTCCATTCCGATGGTGGTGATCTCCGGCCAGGTGCCGAGCGCCATGGTCGGCACCGATGCCTTCCAGGAAACCGACATGGTCGGTATTTCCCGCCCGATCGTGAAGCACAGCTTCATCATCAAGCACCCGTCGGAAATCCCCGAGGTGCTGAAGAAGGCGTTCTATCTCGCCGAGTCCGGTCGTCCCGGTCCGGTCGTGGTCGACATTCCGAAAGACATGGGCGATCCGACCCAGAAGTTCGAATACGTCTATCCGAAGAAGGTCAAGCTGCGCTCCTACAGTCCGGCGGTACGTGGTCACTCCGGCCAGATCCGCAAGGCGGCCGAGATGCTGCTGGCCGCGAAGCGTCCGGTCATGTACTCCGGCGGTGGCGTGATCATGGGCGGTGCCTCTGCGCCGCTTACCGAGCTGGCGCAGATGCTCAACCTGCCGGTGACCAACACCCTGATGGGCCTCGGCGGCTATCCGGGTACCGACCGCCAGTTCATCGGCATGCTCGGCATGCACGGCAGCTACACCGCCAACCTGACCATGCACCATGCTGACGTGATTCTGGCCGTCGGTGCGCGCTTCGATGACCGCGTGATCAACGGTGCGGCCAAGTTCTGCCCCAACGCCAAGATCATTCACATCGACATCGATCCGGCTTCGATCTCCAAGACCATCAAGGCTGACATCCCGATCGTTGGCCCGGTGGACAGTGTGCTGAGCGAAATGGTCGCCATCCTCAAGGAAATCGGCGAAACCCCGAACAAGGACACCGTTGCCAGCTGGTGGAAGCAGATCGAAGAGTGGCGCGGTAGCGGCCGTCTGTTCCCTTACAACGAGGGCGACGGTTCGATCATCAAGCCGCAGACCGTGATCGAAACCCTGTGCGACGTGACCAAGGGCGATGCTTTCATCACCTCCGATGTGGGTCAGCACCAGATGTTCGCGGCGCAGTACTACCGCTTCAACAAGCCCAATCGCTGGATCAACTCCGGCGGCCTGGGCACCATGGGCTTCGGTTTCCCGGCCGCAATGGGCATCAAGCTGAACTTCCCGGAAGCCGATGTGGCATGCGTCACCGGTGAGGGCAGCATCCAGATGAACATCCAGGAGCTGTCGACCTGTCTGCAGTACGACCTGCCGGTGAAGATCGTCAACCTGAACAACGGTGCCCTCGGCATGGTCCGCCAATGGCAGGACATGCAGTACAACAGCCGTTATTCGCACTCCTACATGGAGTCGCTGCCGGACTTCGTCAAACTGGCTGAGGCTTATGGCCATGTCGGTATGCGCATCACTTCGCTGAAGGACCTCAAGCCCAAGCTGGAGGAAGCCTTTGCTTTGAAGAATCGCTTGGTGTTCCTCGACATCGCGGTGGATTCCAGCGAGCACGTCTATCCGATGCAGATCAGAGACGGTGCGATGCGTGACATGTGGCTGAGCAAGACGGAGCGGACCTAAGATGCGACACATCATTTCCCTGCTGCTGGAAAACGAGCCGGGCGCCCTGTCGCGCGTGGTTGGTCTGTTCTCCCAGCGTAACTACAACATCGAAAGCCTCACCGTTGCGCCAACCGAGGATCCGACGCTGTCGCGCCTGACCCTCACCACCGTTGGGCAGGATGAGGTGATCGAGCAGATCACCAAGAACCTCAACAAACTGGTCGAGGTAGTCAAGCTGGTCAACCTGTCGGAAAGCGCCCATATCGAGCGCGAGCTGATGCTGGTCAAGATCAAGGCCACTGGCGCTCAGCGTGCCGAGGTCAAGCGTACTACCGACATCTTCCGCGGCCAGATCGTGGATGTGACCAGCAGCGTCTACACCGTGCAGCTGACTGGTACTAGCGACAAACTGGATAGCTTTATCCAGGCCGTCGGCACTGCATCGATCCTGGAAACTGTACGCAGTGGCGTCACCGGTATCGCACGTGGCGACAAGGTACTGAGTATCTGATCGTCATGGTGAAAAAAGCCCCGCCTGGTGCGGGGCTTTTTATTGCCCGAAATTCAGCGTTGGCGATTCCAGAAAGCGGCGATCAGCGGGGCCTTGAGGCGTTTTTCCAGCGCGAACAGACCAATGTCATAAGCGGTTAGCGGTGGCTGGATGTCGTAGATGCGAATGCGTGCGGTCAGTGGGCTGTTGTCCAGTACGATCTGCGGCACCACCCCGATACCGAAACCCAGGCTGACCATACTGACGATCGCTTCGTTGCCGCTGACCTGGGCATAGATGCGCGGCTTGATGTTGTGGCTTTTCAGCCAGCGATCGGTACGTGTCCGTGCCAGGCCCTCTTCCGAAAGAATCATCGGCACATCTTTCCAATTCTCCGCCGTTGGATGCCTCAGTTGTTCCTCGTTCAGCAGTTGAGGCGCTTGGGGGCCGATAAAGCGCAAGTCAGAGCGCGTGATCGACTGAAACTTGACCCCGACCGGCAGGCTGTCGGGCAGGGCGCCGATGGCCAGGTCTTCCAGCCCTTGTTGCACGCGCTCCACTGCTTTCGCGGGATCGCCGGTATGCAGTTTCATTTCGATGCGCGGGTAGTCCTGACGAAAGCTACTGAGGATGTCGTAGAGGAAGCTGTAGCTCGCGGTGACCGAGCAGTACAGCGACAGCTCGCCGTGCAGATTCAACTGGTCCTGCATGAAGGTCTGGCGAATCGCCTGCCAGCCATTGATGACCTCGCTCGCGTACTCGCGAAACTGCTGGCCCTCGCGGGTCAGGCGGACTGAGCGGTTGTCGCGAACGAACAGCGCAGCGCCGACTTCGTCCTCTAGCTGCTTGATGCTACGGCTGAGCGCAGAAGGGCTGACATGCTGCTCGCGGCTGGTTCGACCGAAGTGCAGGTTGTCAGCCAGGGAGAGAAAAAGCCTGAGAGAGTGACTGTCCATTTATATTTCATAAATCGGCATGTGGTGTTGCAAATATATCATTTTACGCAATGGTTCGAATCACTTAAGGTCTCTCTGTCGCGGTGCTCCGCACCCCATCCCTTTCGATACACAAGAGCCAAGAACATGAAAGTTTATTACGACAAAGACTGTGACCTCTCGATCATCCAGGGCAAGAAAGTTGCCATCATCGGCTACGGCTCCCAGGGCCACGCTCAGGCGTGCAACCTGAAAGACTCCGGCGTCGACGTCACCGTCGGTCTGCGTAAAGGCTCCGCTACCGTTGCCAAGGCTGAAGCCCATGGCCTAAAAGTCGCTGACGTGGCTTCCGCCGTCGCCGCTGCCGACCTGGTAATGATCCTGACCCCGGACGAATTCCAGGGCCAGCTGTACAAGAACGAGATCGAGCCGAACATCAAGAAGGGCGCCACCCTGGCCTTCTCCCACGGCTTCGCCATCCACTACAACCAGGTCGTACCGCGTGCCGATCTCGACGTGATCATGATCGCGCCGAAGGCTCCGGGCCACACCGTTCGCACCGAATTCGTCAAAGGCGGCGGCATCCCTGACCTGATCGCTGTTTACCAGGACGCTTCCGGCAATGCCAAGAACGTTGCCCTGTCCTACGCCTCGGGCGTTGGCGGCGGCCGTACCGGCATCATCGAAACCACCTTCAAGGACGAGACCGAAACCGACCTGTTCGGTGAGCAGGCCGTTCTCTGCGGCGGTACCGTCGAACTGGTCAAAGCCGGTTTCGAAACCCTGGTCGAAGCTGGCTACGCGCCGGAAATGGCCTACTTCGAGTGCCTGCACGAACTGAAGCTGATCGTCGACCTCATGTACGAAGGCGGCATCGCCAACATGAACTACTCGATCTCCAACAACGCCGAGTACGGCGAGTACGTCACCGGCCCGGAAGTGATCAACGCCGAATCCCGCCAGGCCATGCGCAACGCACTCAAGCGCATCCAGGACGGCGAATACGCCAAGATGTTCATCAGCGAAGGTGCCACTGGCTACCCATCGATGACCGCCAAGCGTCGTAACAACGCCGCTCACGGTATCGAAGTCATCGGTGAGCAACTGCGTTCGATGATGCCGTGGATCGCTGCCAACAAGATCGTCGACAAGGCCAAGAACTAAGGTCTGCGATGTGCGAAAGAACGCGGCTTTATGCCGCGTTTTTTCATTCTGGGGCGAGGCTTCTGGTATAAAGCCAGCTCGCTGATTGGCGAACTGAGTTCAGTCGTCCCGGTCGAAATTTGTCAAACCCGTTGCAAGGTGCTGTTCATGAGTGAAGGTCCCGAGGATCAAAAGCCGGCTGGCGATAATCTGGAAAGCCTGCTGCCGATCGACGAGCACATAGAGGAAGGGCAGGACGCGGAAGGGCGCAAGGTGCGTCACCGTGGTATTTACCTGCTGCCCAATCTGTTCACCACGGCAAACCTGTTCGCCGGTTTCTACTCCATCATCAACGCGATGAACGGCAACTTCTATGTGGCTGCTGCCGCTGTGTTCGTCGCTATGGTGCTTGATGGTCTGGACGGCCGCGTGGCGCGTTTGACCAATACGCAAAGTGCGTTTGGCGCCGAGTACGACTCGCTTTCCGATATGGTGGCCTTCGGAGTTGCACCAGCTCTGCTCGCATTCGAATGGGCGCTGGGTAGCATGGGCAAGGTAGGCTGGATGGTCGCCTTCATCTATGTTGCTGGCGCAGCCTTGCGCCTGGCGCGCTTCAACACGCAGATCGGTAGCGTCGACAAACGTTACTTCATCGGCCTAGCCAGTCCGGCGGCGGCGGGTGTGGTTGCCGGTACGGTGTGGGCGTTCAGCGATTTCGGTATCAAGGGCTCGAACATGTCCTTTGCGGTGGCGCTGCTGGTCGCTGCTGCAGGGTGCCTGATGGTCAGCAACATCAAGTACTACAGCTTCAAGGACCTGGACCTGAAAGGGCGCGTACCTTTCGTGGCCATTCTGGCCGTGGTGCTGGTGTTCGCGGTGGTGTTCAGCGATCCGCCCCGTATCCTGCTGCTTATCTTCCTGGCTTACGCAGCCTCCGGTCCGATTCAGTACCTGTTGCAATTGCGTCGTCGTAAATCTGTCTGACGCTGTAATTTCTCCTGCACTCCGTGGTCTACAGTTCGTTTCTCGAACTGTAGTCGCGGAGTCGCCATGCTCATCCGAGTACCTCCCTCTTCTCGGGCTCTTGAGTCCGAAGTCACCCCGGAATCCGTTTACCTTTCCCGTCGCAAGCTGATGCAGGGCTCGCTGGCGCTGGCTGCGATGGCGGCTATGCCCGGTTGGGCCAGTGCCGAAGCTCAAGGGCGCTACAGTGATGTCGAGCCCGCCAAGGCGCCTGGCTGGTTCGAAGAGAAACTGGCGGCCACGCGCTGGCAAGCGATTACGGCTGAAGGTGAAAGCATCACGCCGTTCAAGGACGCGACGCACTACAACAACTTCTATGAGTTCGGCACAGGTAAGGGCGATCCGGCGGCCAATGCCGGCAAGCTGCAGGTCGAGCCCTGGACGGTGATGGTCGATGGCGAGGTGGGCAAGCCGGGGCGCTATGCCATCGAGGATCTGGTCAAGCCGCATGCGTTCGAAGAGCGCATCTATCGACTGCGCTGTGTCGAGGCCTGGTCCATGGTAATTCCCTGGTTGGGCTTTCCTTTGGCCGAACTGCTCAAGCAGGTCGAGCCCACCTCATCGGCTCGTCATGTGCGTTTCGAAACGCTGATTGATCGTGAGCGCATGCCGGGCCAGCGCTCGGGGTTCTCTCTGATCGATTGGCCTTATGTGGAAGGCTTACGTCTGGACGAGGCCATGCATCCTTTGGCCTTCATGGCTGTCGGTATGTACGGCCGAGTGCTGCCGAACCAGAACGGCGCTCCCTTGCGTCTGGTGGTGCCTTGGAAATATGGCTTCAAAAGCATCAAATCCATCGTACGCATCAGCCTGGTGAGCGAGGCGCCTAAAACTACCTGGGAGCGCATTGCGCCGAACGAGTACGGCTTCTATGCCAACGTCAATCCGCAGGTGGATCATCCGCGCTGGTCTCAAGCAACCGAGCGGCGTCTGCCCAGCGGGTTGTTCAGCCCCAATGTGATTGATACACGGATGTTCAATGGCTATGAGGAGGTCGCTGACCTCTACGCGGGAATGGATCTGTCGAGGTACTACTGATGCGCTACAGGCTCTGGCGCGTCAGCGTATTCCTGGCTGCATTGGTACCGCCGCTGTATTGGCTGTACTGCGCCGTCTTCAATTTGCTGGGGCCTGACCCCGGTAAGGTGCTAGTGGATAATCTGGGGCTCGGTGCTCTGATCCTTCTGTTGATCACCTTGGCAATGACACCGCTGCAGCAGTTGACCCGCTGGAGCGGTTGGATCGCCGTGCGCCGACAGTTAGGTCTATGGTGCTTTGCCTACGTAACGCTGCACCTGTCCGGCTATATGCTGTTTATCGCCGGGTTGCGTCTGGATCTAGTGCTTCGCGATCTTTCCGAGCGTCCTTACATCATCGTTGGGGCGCTGGCGTTCATTGGCTTGCTGGCATTGGCTGTTACCTCGAATCGTTTCAGCATCAGAAGACTGGGGCGCAAGTGGAAGGCTCTGCACCGTCTGGTCTACGTCATCCTGTTGCTGGCCTTGCTGCATATGCTTTGGGTGGTGCGTGCGGATCTGGGTGAGTGGCTCGCTTATGCGCTCATCGGTGGGTCGCTGCTGCTGATGCGTGTTTCTGCAGTGGCAACTGGGTTGCAGCGAGCTGGCGTCCTTTGGCGAGAAAATCCGAAGAAAGTTGAAATATAAGCTTGACGCATATTCTGCTGGATGTAGAATGCGCGCCACTTC